>JAEWQH010000046.1 GCA_023399275.1 Bacillota bacterium | reverse complement strand
GTCTTGCGTGTGCTCGGCATTTATAGTTGCCCTCCCCGCGGAGGGCGTGGATTGAAATTGGTTATGGGTGTCGAGTTGGGCGCTGTTCGTCAACGTTGCCCTCCCCGCGGAGGGCGTGGATTGAAATTCTTGTGCCCGCTTTCGCGCGAAGAGCATCCGCCGTTGCCCTCCCCGCGGAGGGCGTGGATTGAAATATTGCACGTCGCGCTCATGGCGCTGCGCATTTGCGTCGCCCTCCCCGCGGAGGGCGTGGATTGAAATCTTAGTTGGAGCGGGGGTTTTTTATCGTTTTGGCGTCGCCCTCCCCGCGGAGGGCGTGGATTGAAATCGTATTTTGGTTTTGATCCGAGCCCGGTGATGCGGTCGCCCTCCCCGCGGAGGGCGTGGATAAATGCGCCAAAACGTTGCGGCGCCGTCGAAGAACACACGCGTGTCTCATCCGCCGGCGCCACTTGCAACCAAGCCGTTCGATCCGCCTCTACGAAAAATACAGCACCGCCGACTCAAACAGCCGCATGTCATAATCTCCGGGTACATTTCGGTAGAGTTCCGCTCCAACGCGCTCACCGTGCCCCATTTTCCCTAAAATTCTCCCGTCAGGTGATGTGATTCCCTCCACTGCGTCCGCCGATCCACTTGGGTTGAAGCGTACGTCCATCGAGGGGTTCCCAAGATCGTCCACGTACTGCGCGGCGATCTGTCCGCCCCGGAGAAGCGCCTGAAAGCGTTCCGGCGGGCAGAGAAACCGGCCTTCTCCGTGCGAAACAGGCATCGTGTAGATATTGCCTGCGCCTGCGAGCATCAGCCAGGGCGATCGGTCGGAGCAAACGCGCGCACGCACCAGGCGGGACTGATGCCGCCCGATCCGGTTGAACGTGAGCGTCGGCATATCCCGCGCCGGCTCCATGATGCGCCCGTACGGAACGAGCCCGAGTTTGATCAGCGCCTGGAAGCCGTTGCAAATGCCGAGCACAAGCCCGTCTCTTGCGTCGATCAGCCGCATCAATGCATCGGCTGCGACAGAATTTCGCAAAAACGAGGCAATGAATTTGCCGGAGCCGTCCGGTTCGTCCCCGTTGGAAAACCCGCCGGGCAAAAACAGCGCCTGCGCCTGATCCAGCCGCGCCGCAAACGCGTCCAGCGACGCGCGGATCGCTGCCGCGGAAGCCGTCTGCAGTACGAGCACCTCCGCCTTTGCGCCGGCGCGCTCCACCGCGCGGGCGGATTCGTATTCGCAGTTTGTTCCCGGAAACACCGGGATCAGCACGCGCGGCTTGCCGTGCGCCGGCATCCGAGGCTTGGCACGCGCCTCCGCCCGCATCGGCAAGATGTCCGCCGGCGCCGGCGCCGGATCCGTTTGCGTCGGAAAGACGCTTTCCAACGCGCCTTCATAGTCCGCCTCCAGCGCATCCAGCGAAAGCGTCTTTCCCTGCCAAAGCAGCGCGCGTTCGCCGAGCGTCTCTCCCAGCGGGATGCCGGCGGATTCCCCCCCCTCCAACTCGGCGACAAACGCGCCGAGCCGCGGCGCAAAGATCACCTCCTGTGTCAGCTCGTCGCAAAAACGAAATCCCAGCCCGTTTCCAAGGCACATCTTGAACACTGCCTCCGCAACGCCGCCCGCGCCGACGGCGTAGACCGCACGCACGCGGTTGGATGCAATGCACGTATAAACCTGCGTCAACAGCGCGCCAAGCGACGCCGCTTCGGGCAGCCCGTCCGCGCGGTACTCCGGCGCGAGCAGTACGGCACACACACCCGGCCGCTTGAACTCCGGTGAGCAGACCGTGCCCGCCCGCCCCACCGCGAGCGCAAACGAGACCAGCGTCGGCGGCACATCCAGCGATTCAAACGAGCCGCTCATGGAGTCCTTGCCGCCGATGGCGGCAACGCCGAGGTCGAGCTGCGCCTGCAGCGCCCCAAGCAGCGCAGCCGCCGGCTTGCCCCAACGGGAAGCGTCCTTGCCGGGCTTGCCAAAATACTCCTGAAGGCTCAGATACCGTTCGTCCGGCGGCGCGCCGCTCGCCGCGAGCTTGCATAGCGAGCTCACCACGGCGGCATACCCGCCGGCATAGGGCGAAGCCTCGGCAAGCAGCGGGTCGTATCCCCACGCCATCAGCGTGCAGGCGTCCGTCTCCCCGCACACCAGCGGCAGCTTCGCCGCCATCGCCTGCGCCGGCGTGAGCTGGCGCGCGCCGCCAAGCGGCATCAGCACCGTATATGCGCCCACCGTCGCATCGAAACGCTCGCTCAGCCCGCGCTTGGAGCAGATGTTCAGATCCGACACCAGCCGCCGGTATTCCTCGCAAAACGAGCCTCTCACCGCCGGATGGCGTTCTTTCGGCGCCTCGATACGCGCGCACGCGTGCTTTTGCGCGCCGTTGCTGTCAATGAAACTCCGCTCGATGTCCACGATCTGTTCACCGCGCCAGTCCATCGTCAGGCGTGGTTCGTTTGTGATCCGCGCAACGGCTGTAGCCTGCAGGTTTTCCGCCCCGGCCAGCGCGATCAGCCGATCGGCGTCCTCCGGCGCAACGACCACGGCCATACGCTCCTGCGACTCGCTGATAGCGAGCTCGGTGCCGTCCAATCCGTCGTATTTCACCGGCACACGGTCGAGATCGACCGCCACGCCGTCCGCCAGCTCCCCGATAGCGACCGAGACGCCACCCGCGCCAAAGTCATTGCAGCGCTTGATGAACCGCGTCGCCTCGAGGTTTCGAAACAAGCGCTGAAGCTTACGCTCCTCCGGCGCGTTTCCCTTTTGCACCTCCGCCCCGCAGGAGGAGAGCGACTCCGACGAATGCGCCTTGGAGGAGCCCGTCGCCCCGCCGCAGCCATCCCTCCCGGTTCTGCCGCCGAGCAACAGCACGACGTCGCCCGCAGCGGGCGTTTCGCGGCGCACATTCGCAGCCGGCGCCGCGCCGACCACCGCGCCGATCTCCATGCGCTTTGCCAAAAAACCTTCGTGGTAGATCTCGTCCACCAGGCCCGTCGCAAGGCCGATCTGGTTGCCGTAAGAGCTGTATCCGGCCGCCGCGGTGGCGACGATCTTGCGCTGCGGCAGCTTGCCCGGCAGCGTCTCGCCGTATGGCCTGCGCGGGTCAGCCGCGCCCGTGAGCCGCATCGCCTGGTAGACGAACGCCCGGCCCGAGAGCGGATCGCGAATCGCGCCGCCGATGCAGGTCGCCGCCCCGCCGAAGGGTTCGATCTCCGTCGGATGATTGTGCGTTTCGTTCTTGAAGAGCACGAGCCAGTCCTGCTGCGCTCCGTCCACATCGATCCTTGTCTTCACCGTGCAGGCGTTGATCTCCGCAGAATCGTCCAGCCGCTGCAGCCTACCCTGCCTCCTGAGCCATTTTGCCCCGATGGTCGCCATATCCATGAGCGTAACGGGTTTGGTTATGCCGAGTGCGCGCCTGAGCATTCGATATGTCTCATATGTCTTTTGCGCCCGCGGATCGAAGCTTTCCACCTCGTCCAGCACGGTCAGAAACGTCGTGTGACGGCAGTGGTCCGACCAGTAGGTATCCAGCAGCTTGAGCTCGGTGAGCGTAGGGTCGCGCCGCTGCCGCCGAAAATAATCGCGGCAGCAGAGCAGGTCGTCTGTATCCATAGCGAGCCCGTATCGCGCAATCAACCCGCAAAGCGCGCTTTCGTCCATCCCGCAAAAGCCATTGAGCACGGGGATGCGCGCGGGCGGGTCGGCCCGCAGCGCAAGTGTCTCCGGCGTTTCGAGCGACGCCTCCCGCGATTCGACGGGGTTGATGATATAGCGCTTGATCGCGGCAAGCTCCTCCGGCTGGATCGCGCCGCAGAGCAGGTAAACCCGCGCCGTGCGGACGAGCGGCGCTTCCTTTTGCGAAAGCAGAGCGATGCACTGCGCGCAGGCATCCGCGCGCTGGTCGTATTGCCCCGGCAGATACTCCACGGCAAAGACCGCATCCGCCCCCTGCGGGATTTCGTCATGGGTAACATCCGTCTGCGGCTCGGCAAACACCGTAAAACGGCAGGCGGCAACGAGCGCAGCCTCTATGCCCTCCACATCGTAGCGATTGAGCAGGCGCAGACTGCTCACGCCGGATACGCCGAGCACGCCGCGGATATCCGCAAGCACGGCGGCCGCTTCCTGCGCAAACGCCGGCCGCTTTTCCACATAAATGCGCTCAACCATCGATCCCGCGCTCCCTTTTCTCCGCTGCTTCGATGGCGCACGCGCCGATGTCACGGCGGTAAAACGCGTTTTCGAAGCGGACGCCCTCCGCCGCGGCATACGCCGCCGCGCGCGCATCCTGCGCGTTCGCGCCCACGGCAGCTGCGCCCAGCACGCGCCCGCCCGCGGTGACGAGCCTGCCCTGCTCACGCTTCGTTCCGGCATGATAGATCAGCGCGCCCGCCGTGCGCGCCGCTTCGCCGAGCGAAATCTCATATCCGGTTTGGTACGCACCCGGGTACCCGCCGGACGCGAGCACCACGCAGCAAGCCGCGCCCCCGCGAAAGCGCACGGGTATCTCGCCAAGCCTGCCCTCTTCCACCGCAAGCATGATCTCGAGCAGATCCGTCTCGAGCAGCGGCAGCACCGCCTGTGTCTCGGGGTCGCCAAAGCGGCAGTTGTATTCGATCACCTTCGGGCCGTCGCCTGTGAGCATCAGCCCGAAGTAGAGACAGCCCGAAAACGGACGTCCCTCTTGCTGCATCGCGCGCATCGTCGGCAGGAAGATACGCTCCATGCACGCCGCCGCGATCTCCTGCGTATAGTATGGGTTGGGTGCGAGCGCACCCATGCCGCCGGTATTTGGGCCGCGGTCGCCGTCGAGCGCACGCTTATGGTCGAGCGCGGAGACCATCGGCACCAGCGTTTTTCCATCCGTAAATGCAAGCACGCTCGCCTCCCTGCCCATGAGAAACTCTTCGATCACCACGCGCCTGCCGCTTTGCCCAAACGCGCCTTCCTCCATCATGGCACGCACGGCGGCTTTCGCCTCCTCCTGCGTGCCGGCGACGACGACGCCCTTCCCCAGCGCGGGGCCGTCCGCCTTGACCACGCAGGGGTAATCCGCGCGCGCCAGATAGGCGTAGGCGTCCGCCGCATGGTCAAACACCGCGTATCCCGCGGTCGGAATGCCATACTTTTGCATCAATGCCTTGGCGAAGCTCTTGCTGCCTTCTATGGCGGCCGCCGCCCTATCCGGGCCAAAGCAGCGAATCCCCGCCGCGCGCAGCTGGTCGCAGACCCCCGCGATCAGCGGATCGTCCGGCCCGATCACGGCAAAATCGATCTCGTGCGTCCGCGCGAACGTCACGATGCCGTCGAGATCCGTCGCCTGGATCGGCACGCATTGCGCGTGCGCGCACATACCGCCGTTGCCCGGCAGCGCATAGCAGCGCTCGACGCGCGGATTTTGCCGCAGTTTTTCAAGGATGGCGTGTTCGCGGCCGCCGCCGCCAACGATCAAAACATGCATCGATTCCCTCTCATCATCCTCGGCCTGCTTCGGCCGGCTCAGTGGTGAAACAGCCGCAGGCCGGTGAAAAACATCGCCATGCCGTGGCGATCGCAGCAGGCGATCACGTCCGCATCCCGCACGGAACCACCGGGCTGGGCGATATAGCGCACGCCGCTTTCGCTTGCGCGCACGATGTTGTCGTCAAACGGAAAAAACGCGTCGCTGCCGAGCGATACGTCCGCAAGCAAGGCCATGTGTCCCTGCCTCTGCCGCTCGGTCAACGGCTCCGGCCGGCACGAAAAATACGCTTCCCATCCGGCCTCCCCGCAGGCCGGGCCGCCCCTGCCGCCGATGTACTGATCGATCAAATTATCCCGCTCGGGCCGCTTGATCTGCGGCAAAAACGGCAGCGCAAGCACCTGCTCACTGCGGCGCATCCACCAGATATCCGCCTTTTCACCCGCGAGCCGTGTGCAGTGAATGCGGCTCTGCTGCCCCGCGCCCACGCCTATGGTCTGCCCGTTTGCCGCGAAGCAGACGGAGTTGGACTGCGTATATTTGAGCGTGATGAGCGAAAGGAGCAGGTCGCGTTTTGCCGCGTCCCCCACCTCGGCAATCGCCGTGACCGGATGCTCCAGCAGCGAAAAATCGATCTTCGCGGTGTTTCTCGGCTGCTCAAAGGTCACCCCAAACACCTGCTTGCGCTCCGGCCCCTGCGGTTCATAGCCCGGGTCGATCCGGATGACGGCGTAGCCGCCGCCGCGCTTGGCCTCAAGCAGCGCAAGCGCCTCCGGCGTGTATCCCGGCGCGATGATCCCGTCCGACACCTCGCGCCGGATGATGCGCGCGGCCGCCTCATCGCAAACGTCGCTCAGCGCGATGAAATCGCCAAATGAGGACATGCGGTCGGTGCCGCGCGCGCGCGCATAGGCGCAGGCGACCGGGGAGTCGTTGACGCCGGGGATGTCGTCCACCGCGCATGCGGTCAGGTCTGCGCCGTCCAGCGGGAGCCCGACCGCCGCGCCAGCGGGGCTGACGTGCTTAAACGACGCTGCGGCGGCAAGACCAAGCGACGCCTTCAGCTCCCTGACCAGCTGCCAGGCGTTGAGCGCATCCAAAAAATTGATGTAACCCGGCTGGCCGTTGAGCACCTCGATGGGGAGCTCCCCCTCCTCCGCGCAGATGCGCGCGGGCTTCTGATGCGGATTGCAGCCGTATTTGAGCATACGTTCCTTCATGCCGGTTCTCCTTCGGTCGCGTATTGGTTAAAGATCTTGTCCACATATGTTCCGTTCGCCAGATCGGTATATCGCGCGTAGAGCGACACCCTGTTTTCGGGGTTCAGCGCGCCCCAGAGCCCCTGCGAAAACGCATCGAACCCGTCCGGAATCGAAACCTTCACCGGTTCGCCGGAGAAACTCGGCAGCACCGCCCCATCGGCCTGATAGGTGTGGATCAGATGGCCCGCGCCCGGAAGCGGTTCGCAGTCAAACATCTGGCGCAGGGTCGTCTTTCCCGCCGCGTCTCCCGCTTTGAGGATGGAGAGCCGATAGGCGTACCCGCCGCCAAAGAGGAGCATGCCGCTGATGCGCGGGGTGAAGTGCGGCGCGTCCGGTTCAAACGTGCGTGTCTTCAGCGCGCCCTCAAACGTGCCCCCGGCCGCAAGCGCCGCGCAGATGGTGTCCGTCTGGTCGCCGTTGGTCACGACGGCGGCGCCCCGCAGCGTGCGCAGCGGCGCGTACAGAATCAGACTCGTGTCGGCGATCCGCCCGCCGTCGAGCATGCGGATGGCGAGATCGTCCCCCTCCTTGACAAACGCGCGGCTGCGGCTGCCTGCGCTGCGCCCCATGATGAAATACGCCAGCGCGGCGCGCGTTCCATCCGGCGTAAGCCCGAGCACGATGCCGCGCCCGGGGTAGGCATTCTGCCGCAGGTGCTCAAATAAGTTCTTCTCTTTCATCCGTTTTCCCCTGCCTTTCGGTCTGTTGCATCCATCCGGCGCAGAGCCGCTCCACCGCGCGCGGCAGCAGAATCCACTCCGCCTGCTCCATCACACGGCGCTGAAGCGTCTGCGGCGTATCCCCCGGCAAAACGGCTACGCGCTTTTGCAGCAGGATCCGCCCGCCGTCCGGCACCTCATCCACCATGTGGACCGTAGCGCCCGTCTCAACCTCACCCGCGGCAAGCACCGCTTCGTGCACCTTGACGCCGTAAAACCCCTTGCCGCAATAGGCAGGAATCAGCGAGGGATGCACGTTGACGATGCGCCCGCGATAGCGGCCGACAAACGCCGGGGAGAGGATGTGCAAAAACCCCGCCAGCACGATCAGATCGATCCGGTGCGCCGAGAGCACGGCGAGCAGCCGCTCCTCAAAAGCCGCCTGCGTGGCAAACGCCGCGCGATCCGCCGTCTCGGCGTCGATCCCCGCCTGTTTCGCCCGCTCCAGTGCAAACGCGCCCGCCCTGCTCGAGACCACGAGCGCCAGCGCACCGCTGCGAAACAAACCGCCCCGCTGCGCGTCGATGAGCGCCTGCAGGTTGGTTCCGCCGCCGGATACGAGCACCGCAACGCGCGGCCTTAGCATAGCGCCACGCCTCCATCGCCGCGCACGACCTCGCCGACGCGGTAGGCGCAAATGCCCAGCCCGCCAAGCAGCGCCGCAGCCTCGTCCGCCCGCGCGGCGGGAAGCGCAATCGTCATGCCGACGCCCATATTGAAGGTATGGAACATATGCCTTTCCTCCAGATCGCCAAGCCGCTGCAGCAGGCGGAGGACCGGCGGCACGCGCACGCTGGCTTGCTCGATATGCGCGGTCAGTCCTTTGGGGATGCTGCGCGGGATATTCTCGTAAAACCCGCCGCCGGTGATGTGCGCAATCGCGTGCACCTCCACCTGCTCGATCAGCGCCAGCACGGGCTTGACGTAGATGGCGGTGGGCGTGAGCAGCTCCTCGCCGAGCGTCTTGCCCAGCTCCGCGCTATATTCATTCAGTGTCGCCGGATCCATCGAAATCAGCTTGCGCACGAGCGAGAACCCGTTTGAATGCACGCCGGAGGAGGCGAGCGCAAGCACCGCGTCGCCCGCCTGCACACGCGAGCTGTCGATCAGCTTTTCCCGTGGCACAACGCCGACGCAGAAACCGGCGAGATCGTACTCCCCCTCCGGATAGAAGCCCGGCATCTCGGCGGTCTCCCCGCCGATGAGCGCGCAGCCCGCCTGCGAACACCCTGCGGCCACACCCTTGACGATGCGCGCCGCGGTCTCGGGCACAAGCTTGCCCGTAGCGATATAGTCGAGAAAAAAAAGCGGCCGCGCGCCATGGCAGACTACGTCGTTGGCGCACATCGCCACGCAGTCGATCCCCACGGTGTCATGACGCTCCAGCGCAAACGCCGCCTTGAGCTTGGTGCCAACCCCGTCCGTACCCGAGACGAGCACCTGCTCGCCCAGCGCATACATGCCGCCAAACGAGCCGAGCGATTGCAGTACGTTTGGGTCAAACGTCGCCTCGGCATACGCCTTCATACGGCGCACCGCCTCGTAGCCCGCCTCCACGTCTACGCCCGCTTCCCGATAAGTCACCGGCATTGCAATCCGCCCCCTTTCAACGATCCAAAACTTGCTTGCCGCCGCGCCGAATCAGCGCGGAGACGTCCTCGGGATATCTGCCGTTGAAGCAGCCCGCGCAGAAGTTGCACGCGGCGCACTCCACGGTCTTATGCAGATCCTCGATGCTCAGATAGCACAGCGAGTCCGCGCCGATAAAGCGGCGGATCTCCTCTACGGAATGATTCGCACCGATGAGCTGCTCATAGGACGACGTGTCGATGCCAAAGCAGCAGGGGTGCATCACCGGCGGCGAGCTGACGCGCAGATGCACCTCCTTCGCCCCTGCGGTCCGCAGCATCTCGACGATGTATTTGCTCGTCGTACCGCGCACGATGGAGTCGTCCACAAGCAAAACGCGCTTGCCGCGTACATTTCGTTTGAGCGCGCTGAGCTTGAGTGAGACGTCCATCTGCCGCCGATCCTGCGACGGCTCGATGAACGTGCGCCCCATATAACGGTTTTTGGAGAGCGCGATGGTAAATGGAAGCCCTGCCTGCCGCGCATAGCCCATCGCGGCGGGCAGGGACGAATCCGGCACGGCGGAGACCACGTCCACATCCGCAGGGGACGAGATCGCCAGCAGCTCCCCCGCGCGCTCCCGCGCCTTGTGGACGGAGATGCCGTCGATATCGGAATCCGGCCGCGCGAAATAGACATACTCAAAGATACACAGCGCCGTGTCCGCCGCGCGAACGGCCTGGTGCGAGCGAAGCCCCGCCCCGTTTGCAACAACGATCTCGCCCGGACGCACATCGCGGATGAACTCCGCGCCGATGGTATCGAACGCGCACGATTCCGAAGCGAAGACATACGCGCCGCCCAGGCTGCCCAGCGCGAGCGGGCGCATGCCCCGCGGGTCGCGCACGCCGATGATGGAATCCCCCGTCATGATCGTGAGCGCATAGCTGCCCTTGAGCCGCTCCATCGCCCGCGAGATCCCTTCGACCAACCCGGCTTCACTGTTTTTTGCGACGAGGGCTGCGATGATCTCGGAATCGATGGCGGTCTCAAAAGCGACCCCTTCCGCCTCCAGCTCCGCGCGCAGTTCCTTGGCGTTGATGATGTTCCCGTTGTGCGCCAGTGCAAGCGGGCCGTGCGGAGAATCCACCACGAGCGGCTGCGCGTTGCAGAGCAGGCTGTCGCCCGTCGTCGAATAGCGCACATGACCGATGGCCAAATTTGCGCCTTTGAGCGCACCCAACCCGTCGCAAAAGCGCCCGCTGACGAGCCCCATCGACTTGTGACAATCGATCCGCTCCCCGCGCGAAACGGCGATCCCCGCGCTCTCCTGCCCGCGATGCTGCAGCGCAAACAAGCCGTAGTAGGCCGCCTCCGCGGCATCGGGGCCGCTGCCGCTGCAGTAGATGCCAAACACGCCGCACGCTTCGCGCATGCAGTCGTCATCCGGCTTGAGCCGCTCATATGCCACCGACGGGCGCACTGGCAAACGCATGTTATTCCCCCATCAGCCGGCCGATGATCTCGCGGTAGGCTTCCTCCACCTCGCCGAGATCGCGGCGAAAGCGGTCCTTGTCCAGTTTCTTGCCGGTAGCCTTGTCCCAAAATCGGCAGGTATCCGGCGAGATCTCGTCCGCGAGGATCACCTCGCCGCCGAAGCGGCCAAACTCCAGCTTGAAGTCGATCAGCTCGATGCCAAAGTCGTCGAGATACGTCTTGAGGATGTCGTTTACCGCGAGGGCATATGCCTTCACCCGCTCCATCTCCGCGTCGGATGCGATGTTCAGCGCGCGGATGTAGTAGGAGTTGATGAATGGGTCGCCCAGCTCGTCGTTTTTGTAGCTGTACTCCAAGATCGGGCAGGCAAGATCCGTCCCCTCCGCAACGCCCATGCGCTTGGAAAAGCTGCCCGCGGCGCGGTTTCGAACGATGACCTCGACGGGGAGGATCTCCACGCGGCGCACGGCGGTCTCCCGGTCGGAGAGCTGCTCGACATAATGCGTCGGGATGCCCTTGCCCTCCAGCAGGCGGAAAAAATGGTTGGAAACCTTGTTGTTGACCACGCCTTTTCCGGCGATGGTGCCCTTTTTGAGTCCGTTGAACGCGGTCGCATCGTCCTTATAATCCACGATGACGAGGGTCGGATCGTCGGTTGCATACACTTTTTTTGCCTTGCCTTCGTAGATCTGTTCCAATTTCTTCATATGCTCTCTATCTCCTTTTGCAGCGCCTCGTCCGCCTCGGCGGACTGCTCTGCCAGCTTCCTAACGGATTGCTTCAGCTTTTGATTCAACGCTTCGTCCGACAGCGCGAGGATGCGCACGGCAAGCAGCGCGGCGTTTGCCGCCCCGTCGATGGCCACCGTCGCCACGGGCACGCCCTTTGGCATCTGCACGGTGGCGAGCAGCGCGTCCAACCCGCCGAGGTCCTTTCCGCTCACCGGCACGCCGATGACCGGCAGCACGGCGTGCGCCGCCAGCGCTCCCGCAAGGTGCGCTGCCTTGCCCGCCAGCGCGATGATCACGCCGAACCCCTCCGCTTCCGCCCCTCTAGCGAACGCAGCGGCTTCCTCCGGCGTACGGTGCGCCGAGAGCACGCGCGCCGCATAAGGCACGCCAAACGCGCGGAGCGTTTTGAGCACGTCCTTTGCCAGCGGCAGATCGGACGCGCTCCCCATGACAACGGCTGCTTTTTTCATACGGCACCTCTTTCAAACCCGGGCAAAACAGCCCGCCTTCCGATCAGATCGGGCCTAGAACTTCATCCGAAGCATCGTGTGCTGAATCACGCCGCCGACATAGTACTGCGGCGAGTAGAGCATGGGCATGCCCTCTTTATCGTAATCCAGCTCATCCAGATACAGCAGCGGCGTCCCCTTTGCCACGCGGAATATCTCCGCCAGCCGCCCATCCGCCGCAGCGGGCCGCACCTCCGTGAGATCCATGTGCGGCTCCAACGCGCAAAACTGCTTTAAAAACGAGAAGATCGGCTTTTGCAGATCCTCCTCAACGTATTCCTTCCGCTTGATCAGCGCGGCGGGGATATAGTCCTCGCAGTAGATCGCGGGCATCCCGTCCGCACCGATGAGGCGGCTGACCTGGAGCACGACGTCCCCCTGGGGGATCGACAGCCGCTCCGAAACCGCGCCCTGCGCCGGTATGAGCGCATGCGCGGATGAGAGCAGGCTTGGCGTACGGCCGGATTGCTCGATCATCTCCATGAACTCGATCTCCATATCCATGCGCACCGGCACGGCGAGCACATGGCGGTTGATCACGGTGCCCACGCCCTGATGCCGGCTGATGAATCCCTCCCGCTCCAGCTGCGCGAGGCTGTCGCGCAGCTGCGTACGGCTGATGTTCAACCGCTCCGCGAGCACACCCTCCGGCGGCAGCTTGCCGGAGTAGCGGTAGGCTCCCTCCTTCATCTCCCGCAGCAGCCTGCTGCGCACCGAACGGATCTGGCCCTGCTCGCCCATGCGTTTGCGCCTCCAATCATGCATATTGGTATTACCAATCTGTATTACCAATAGAAAACACTTTAGCACAGCCGCGTGCGTTTGTAAAGCGTGCAGTGCGCGTAAGCGCGATGTTTGGAAACGTGTTTTGACAGACCGCCCCGCCGGCGGCGCACAAGCAAAAACAGCTTGACAATTCGCTAATAGGGTGTATAGTTAACACTGTTCCTTAATTGCAGGAAGCGGGAGGGGGAAGACGATGGATTACAACGCGCTTGCACGCGAGTATATGGAGATCTTGCGCAGGATGCGCAAGCATAAAAACCCCAAGCGGATCAGCGATTCCATGCACGGGGAGCGGTTTGTGCTGACATTTTTGGTTTTGAATGGCGGCAGCGCCATCCCAAGCGAGATCAGCAAGGATATGGGCATCAGCACCGCGCGCATCGCCGCTACGCTCAACGGCCTGGAGGCAAAGGGGCTGATCACCCGCCGCATCGACGAGCGGGATCGCCGCCGCATCCTCGTGGAGTTGACCGAGACGGGCCGTGAGCGGCAGGCCGCGCACGCGCGCTCCATACAGAACATGCTGGTACATATCCTGAAGGACCTCGGCGAGGCGGATGCAGTGGAGCTGCTGCGCATCCTCAAGAAGCTTGCCGAGCACGCGCCGCAGGACTTCTTTGACCCCGGAGATACGATGCCCTGATCTTTGGCTTCTCCAGCAGGCGATTTCACCCGGCAAATGCCGTAGTTTATTAAAGGAGACTTTATGTTCCGTTTACTCAAGCGCCTGAAGGCAGCCGAGTGGCTGCAGGCGGCCGCCAGCCTTGCGTTCATCGTAGCGCAGGTATGGCTGGACCTGAAACTGCCGGACTATATGTCCGAAATCACGCAGCTGATGCAGACCGCAGGCAGCGCGCTATCCGACATCTGGCTCGCGGGCGGCAAGATGCTGCTCTGCGCGTTGGGCAGCGTCGTGTCGGCGATCGCAGTCGGGTTCTTTGCCGCGCGCATCGCGGCCTCGTTCTCCCGGCGGTTGCGCAGCGAGCTGTTCTCCAAGGTCGACTCGTTTTCGATGGAGGAGATCAACCGCTTTTCGACGGATAGCCTGATCACGCGCACCACCAACGACATCACGCAGGTGCAGATGCTCATCACCATGGGGCTGCAGATGATGATCAAAGCGCCCATCATGGTGGTCTGGGCCGTCACAAAAATCGCCGGTAAAGGACTGGAGTGGACGCTGGCAACCGGCGTCGCGCTGGCGATCCTGATGGCGATCATCGCGCTGATGATGGTCATCGTGCTGCCGAAATTCCGCAGGATGCAGACGCTGACCGACAATCTCACGCGCGTGGCGCGCGAAAACCTGACCGGACTTCGCGTCGTGCGCGCATATAACGCAGCGCTGTATCAGGAGCAGAAGTTCGAAACCGCCAACGATGAACTGACCCGTACACAGCTCTTTACCAACCGCGGCATGGCGCTCCTGATGCCGATCATATCCTCGCTGATGAGCGGACTGACGCTCGCCATCTACTGGATCGGCGCGGGGCTGATCGACGCCGCCGGCGCGGCGGAGCGGATCACGCTGTTTTCCAACATGGTGGTCTTCTCCTCCTACGCCGTGCAGGTCATCATGTCGTTTATGATGCTGGTGCTGATCTTCGTGCTCTGGCCGCGCGCCGCCGTCTCCGCAAAGCGCATCAACGAGGTTCTGGAAACGCAGCCTTCGATCACAGACGGAACGCGGACCGAGGGCGAGGCGGGAAAGGCCGGCGAGGTCGAGTTTCGCAATGTCAGCTTCCGCTATCCCGGCGCGGCGGACGACGTGCTCACGAACATCAGCTTCACCGCAAAGCGCGGCGAGACCGTCGCTTTCATCGGCTCCACCGGCAGCGGCAAGAGCACGCTGATCAATCTGATCCCGCGCTTTTACGACGCGACCGGGGGCCAGGTGCTCGTCGGCGGCGTGGATGTGAGGGAGTATACGCTGGACGCGCTGCACGACAGGATCGGCTATGTGCCGCAAAAAGCGATCACGTTCCGCGGAACGCTCGCGAGCAACATCGCCTACGGCGAAAACGGCGGGCCTCCTGCCACCGAGGCGGAGATCGAGGCCGCGATGCGCATCGCGCAGGGTGCGTCGTTTGCCGAGCAGATGGACGGACGCTACAACGCGCAGATCGCGCAGGGCGGCTCAAACCTCTCCGGCGGGCAAAAGCAACGCCTTGCCATTGCGCGCGCAGTCTGCCGAAAGCCCGAAATATACATCTTCGACGACAGCTTTTCTGCGCTGGACTATAAGACCGACCGCGCACTGCGCACCGCGCTCAGGCGCGAAACGGCCGGCGTCACCAGCCTGATCGTCGCGCAGCGCATCGGCACCATACTCGACGCCGACCAGATCATCGTGCTCGAGGAAGGGCAGATCGCAGGCCGCGGCACACACAAGCAGCTGCTCGAAACATGCGCCGTCTATCAGGAGATCGCCATGTCGCAGCTGAGCGAGGAGGAATTATCCGCATGAGCGATTCAAGAGAGCATCCGCAGGCGGGCGCGCCCGCAGCCAGACCGGGCGGCATGGGCGGCGGCCCGGGCCGCGCCATGAGCATGCCGGTGGAAAAACCCAAGGACTTCAACGCCACCATGAAAAAGCTGCTGGCGTACTGCAAAAAATACCTCGCCGCCATCCTGATCGCGCTCTTTGCCGCGGCCGGCGGAACCATCCTGCAGATCATCGGTCCGGATCGGCTGAAAACCCTGACCAATGAAATCATGAAGGGGCTGCCATCGCTGGCCGACGGCGTGCCTGTGCTGGGCGCCATCGATATGAGCGCGGTCCTGTCCATCGCGCTGTCGCTTGCCGCGCTCTACGGATTTTCGCTTCTGCTCAACCTGCTGCAGAGCCAGATCATGGCGAGCGTGACCCAGCGCATCTCCCAGCAAATGCGCACGGACATCTCGGAGAAGATCAACCGCCTGCCGCTGAAGTACTTCGACACCACGAGCTTTGGCAACGTGCTCAGCTATGTGACCAACGACGCCGACGCCATCGGCCAGACGCTGAGCCAAAGCCTCGGCACCTTGATCACCTCCTTCACCATGTTGGCGGGCTCCCTTGTGATGATGCTCTACAACAGTTGGGTGCTCACGCTCACCGCAATCGCAGCCAGCGCGCTCGGCTTTGTGTTTATGATGCTGATCATGAAGCGCTCACAGAAGTATTTTGCGGCGCAACAGACAGAGCTCGGCAGCATCAACGGCCACATCGAGGAGATCTACACCGGCCACAACCTCGTCAAGGTATACAACGGCAGCCGCGCGGCAAAAGCGGTGTTTGAAAAGAGCAACGAGGCGCTCTACCGCAGCGCGTGGAAATCGCAGTTCCTTTCCGGCCTGATGATGCCCGTGATGGGCTTTGTCGGCAACCTCGGCTACGTCGCCGTCTGTGTTATCGGCGCGGCGCTGGCGGTCAACGGCAGCATCACATTCGGCGTTATCGTGGCGTTTATGCTCTATATCCGCCTGTTTACTCAGCCGCTTTCACAGATCGCGCAGTCCATGAACAACCTCCAGCGCACCGCGGCGGCGAGCGAGCGCGTCTTCCTGTTTCTGGATGAGCCGGAGCTGGAGCGTGAAGACGAAAAACAGCCTCTGCTGCAGCACATCGAGGGCAGCGTTGATTTCCGGCATGTCCGGTTTGGCTACCGGTCGGATCAGCCCGTCATCCACGATTTCTCCGCCCACATACAGCCCGGGCAAAAGGTCGCCATCGTAGGGCCGACCGGCGCGGGGAAAACCACCATGGTCAATCTGCTGATGCGCTTTTACGAGCTGGACGGCGGCGAAATCTGCATCGACAACATCCCCATCCAGTCCGTCCCGCGCGAAAACGTCCACGCGCAGTTTGGGATGGTCCTTCAGGATACGTGGCTCTTCGAAGGTACGATCCGCGAGAACATCGTCTACAGCAAGCCGGGCGTGACCGACCAGGAGGTCGTCAGCGCCTGCAAGACCGTCGGGCTGCATCGCTTCATCCGCACGCTGCCCAAGGGTTACGACACGGTGCTCAACGACAAGGCAAGCCTCTCCGAAGGACAGAAGCAGCTTTTGACCATCGCGCGGGCGATGATTCAAAACGCGCCGCTGCTGATCCTCGACGAAGCGACGAGCTCCGTGGATACCCGAACGGAGCGCATGGTACAAGCGGCGATGGATCGCCTCACCGCAGGCAGAACGTCGTTTGTGATCGCGCACCGCCTCTCGACCATCAAAAACGCCGATCTCATCCTCGTGATGAAAGGCGGAGACATCATCGAGAGCGGCACCCACGAAGCACTGCTTACCAAGGGCGGCTTCTACGCCGAGCTCTACAACAGCCAGTTCGAGGCGGCCTGAGCCGCGCACGCCATCCATAAAAAAACCTCCGAGTTACCTCGGAGGAAACAGAAACCCCTTGCCTTCGCGCCGGTTGTTTCCGGCGGAAGGCAGGGATGGCGGCTTGGTTCAACGGCGCTCAGCAGCTCGCTTTCGCAACCGGGTGACGAAATTTCATCCTGAACAGATATGCCACGATGTATAGACGGTCCAACATTTCTCTCACGCTCTCTTTCATACATCTTGTTTCTTCTATGCTCGTATCATACAACATATATGTGAACAGACTTTTATTTGAAAATGAAAAATCTATTATTTTCTGTTAACAGTCTGTTTCCTCGCTATGTCCGGCATATGAAGCGGGCGGCTGCGCCGGCTGCGCTTGAGTTTACAACCCCCCTGCCGGTTGGTATAATGAACCATACTTTCGTGCTTGCGCGCCGCAGCGCGGCGCATCTTAGAACGATACCAAAAAGCAGGTGATTCTTTTGCTTCGAAAATCCATCTTCTCCCGCGCGTCGAAGCTGCTCTGCGTTTTTGCATGCTTGAGCGCGTGCCTTCTCCCCTCTGCCTGTGCCGAGGGAGAAACCCCCTCGGCCGCCGCGCCGACGTCGCTGGATCTGCGCGGTACAGGGCTGACCGACGTAAGCGATCTGCTGAAGCAGACGCAGCTCACCTCGCTCGATCTGCGCGACAACGAAATCTCCGCGGAGATCTACGAGGCGCTGCGCACCGCGCTGCCGGATTGCAGCATTCTCTGGAGCGTGCCGCTTGGCGGCGAGCGTTTCGATAGCGATACCACCGCGCTCTCGCTTACGACAGCGGCCGGCACAGCGGATGCGCTGGCATATTTCCCCGATCTGCAGTCGGTTTCGTTTGCCGATGCGCCGGACGACGCCACAGCCGACGCGCTCACCGCGCGTTACCCGGGCGTATCGTTCCTCTGGAACGTCACTATCGCAGGCGAATCCTACCCGAGGGACACCAAATCCCTCGACTTGAGCGCGGCTCCGGTCGATCTGGCCGCGCTCAAAGACGAGCTCGCCCGTCTGCCGGAGTTGGAAAGCGTCACGTTCGGCGAGGATGCGTTCGCTCTTTCCGACCAGCTCGCGCTGGCGCAGGCCTATCCGCGGGTCTCGTTTGACTGGAATGTGCAGCTGCTCACGGATCTTACCGTGCGCGCAAGCGTCTCCGAGCTGGACCTGAGGGAATACAGCGTACCGGATGCCGCGACGTTTTCCGACGCACTGGTGCTGCTTCCGCAGCTGACGCGGCTCGACATGTGCGGCTCGGGACCGAGCGATGACGAGATGGCCGCGATGCGCGTGCGCTATCCGCAGATCAAGTTCATCTGGTACACGCGCATATACAATTGGGTTGTCCGCACCGATATCAAAGGCTTCAGCACCGGTAACCGGCGCAAATTTCCCGACGGCGCAGGCTGGTACGACGCCGACACGTTCTCCTACAAGCGCATCCGCAGCACGGATTTTGAAAACCTGAAATACTGCACCGATCTCATCGCGCTCGACGTAGGGCACTGCTCGCGCATCGGCGACATCGACTTTCTGATGCACCTGCCGCAGCTGAAGTATCTCGACATCGCGCTTTGCAATCTCACGGATATCTCCGTGCTGGCGAACCTGCCAGAATTGGTGTACCTGCAGATGATGTATAACTACATCGAGGATGTTTCCCCGCTGGAGAACTGCGCGAAGCTGCGCTTTGTCAACGCCAGCAACAACAATCTCGCCTCGGCAGACGCCTTTATAAACATGCCAGCGCTGGAACGGCTCTGGATCAATTGCAGCGGATTGAGTAATGGGCAGGTTGCCACCCTGACGGAATCGCTGGCGGCTAAGCTGCCGGATCTCACGATCAAAGCCTCCCAAGACAATCCAGAATATGCCATGAGCTACTGGTGCAAAGGCAATGAAGGGTATGTTACCGTTCAGGCGCTCTACGGCCTACGCGCAAAATACCAGTGATCCTTCATTTTCAGAAACGGGGTAGATGATGGAAATTTCGAGCACACAGCATCCAAAATCGGTCTGTACTACGCAAAAAAACGGATCGGTCACAGGAAAAATCCTATTCGCGTTCTCCGGCGCCGCAATGACGCTGCTGTTGTCGCAGGGCGGTTCGTTGCTGTACATCGGCGCTGGCGTTTTGCTCTCTTTCATCGTTTGCATGATCGTCGCGTTTCACTTTGATCTGCCGAATGCCGCGCTCAGGGCTCCGAGTCCACTGCCTCTCGCGCTTGCCATCGTCCTTGCAGGCTTTTCGGCACTCCTCTATCGCACGACGTTTGACGGAGTCTCGAAAAAAGTCATCGTGCCGTTTCTTGCCTCTTCCCCGCTCTCTTTTCTCGCAAGCGCGGCACGCGCGGCTCTGCCAAACGTTGTCTGTGTGCTTTCCCTTTTTGCGCTGTTCGTATGGTTTTATCTCTTCTCCGATCGAGCATTGCAGTTCGTGCGTCGATGGGTTGCATGCTCCTGCCGTGCAGAACGGCTCTACCTGCTAATCGGTTTCGTGCTGGCAACGGCTGCAATCGCGATAGTCTACAGCCGCACTACCGCTTTTTTTGGCGGTGCACCCTACGACGTCGTCTACACCACGGACTCCGGCAACTTGATGAGCACAAATTCGTATTTCTATGTTAACGCGTATGAAAACGACATCCGCCAACCTTTGTTTGCGGTGTTTTCCATGCCATTTGCCGCGCTTTCGATGCTGTTGAGCAAAGTCCTGTTTTTCGTGCCGAATGCGTATCCCATGGTGATCGCCTGTGTGCAGGCGGGGCTGCTCCTCCTCGGATTTACGTTGCTTGCGCGTGTTCTTCGGCTTACAGGTGCGGATCGCGTGCTGTTCTTGCTCCTGCTTACGGTTTCATACTCAACACTGCTGTTTCTCTTCACCATCGAGCAATACGTCTTCTCCGTGTTCTGGATTCTCGTTCTGCTCTATGCCTGGCACGAAAAAAGAGAAAATCGCACAATGCTCTTTGTTGCGGCAACTGGCTCTCTGCTCACGAGCGGCATGTTTTTCCCGCTGCTGTTCACGGAAAAAAGCACAGGGAATCGCATCCGCACGCTGCTCGCCGCAGGGCTTGCGTTTCTCGCGGCGTTCGTCGTGTTTGGCCGGGTTCCACTGCTAAATCGCGCGATTCAGACCGCACGCGACCTTGCATCGTTTACGGGCCAAAAAATAAGCTTTGATGAGCGAGCGATGCAGTTTTTCACATTCGTCTCCGTTTGCTTTGTGCGGCCCGCAGCTGGAGTCGATTTGACTACATATCCGCATGCGTCCTATCAAATGATTGCCGCTTCGGACGTCAACTGGCTCGGGATCACCTTGCTGTCGCTTTCGGCTGTCAGCGCGGCTCTGCATCGCAAAGACCCACACATGCGCGTATTTTCGCTCTGGGCGGGCTTTTCGGTCGTGCTGTTGCTGCTTGTCGGCTGGGGCGCCGCCGAAAACGGAATGACTCTCTACACGCTGTATTTTTCTTGGGCGTTTGCCGCGTTGCTATATATGTTACTGCAGCGTGTCGTAAAGAAAAATAGCCTTTTACGCTATGGAATCGCGGCGGCGACCATCGCCGCGCTCGCCTGCGTGAACACACTCGGGATCATCGATCTCGTCCGCTTTGCGGCGATGTATTACCCCGTCGCGTAAGAAAGGCGGCACAGCATTCTTTATACAACTATAAAATTAGTGAGGGAACAATGAAACAATACCTCAAGCTCATGCGCGTCAAGCACTATATCAAAAATATCCTTGTTTTTTTGCCGTTTCTCTTTAGCGGGCAATTTTTTCAGCCGTTTTATCTCGTCCGCGCCATCACCGGCTTCTTCGCGTTTTGCCTGCTCTCCTCCGCCATCTACATCTTCAACGACATACGGGATGTCGAGCGCGACCGACAGCATCCGACCAAGAAAACCAGGCCCATCGCCAGCGGCGCGGTCACGGTGCGCGCGGCCTATCTGCTCGGCGTGTGCCTGCTCGCCGCAGCCGCCGCGCTCCATATGCTCTCCCGCTCCGTCGAGCCATATGCCTGGGTTTATCTGCTGATCTACCTGCTGCTCAACATCGCCTACAGCATCCGGCTCAAAAACGTGCCGATCGTCGACATCGCCATCCTCGTCTCCGGCTATGTGCTGCGCGTGCTCTACGGTTCGGCCCTCGGCGGGATCGAGATCTCGCGCTGGCTGTATCTGACCGTGCTCTCGATGTCCTTCTACCTCGGCCTCGGCAAGCGCAGAAACGAGCTCATCCGTCAGGATGACGCAGCCAAGCGAAGCGTGCTACGTTTTTACAACCAGGGTTTTCTGGATAAGAACATGTATCTCTGCCTTGCGCTCACCATTGCGTTTTACTCGCTCTGGGCGGTGGACCCGGTCACCATCGCGCGCGTCGGCTCCGAGAACATCGTCTGGACGGTGCCGCTGGTCATCCTCATCTGCATGAGCTACAGCCTGCATATCGAGCGCGACTCCGACGGCGACCCCGTCGAAGTGCTGCTTGGCGACAAACTGCTGCTCTCGCTCGTGGCGCTGCTCGGTCTCGTTTGGATCGCAATGATCTATCTGTAAAAAAATCCCGCCGGTATCCGGCGGAATCTGCACGACTCGCTTCCGCGCTTTGCGCGGATTTTTTCTGTTTTTCCCCGTTACAAAAGCGCCGGGATCTCGCAGAGGCTCTCGATCAGCCGCGCGCCGAACGTCGCCAGGTGCGCCCGCGTCTGATGCCCGGGGATGAGCAACGCGGCGCCGCAACCGATCGACGAAGCGATCTCAAAATCGTGATCCGTATCGCCCACAAACAGCGCCCGCGCGGGCAGGACGCCGCTCTCGCGCAGAAAAGCCTTCGCGTAGTCGGCCTTTCCGTTGGCGAGATTGTTGCTGCCGCCGATGACGCGCTCGAAATAGCGGTTCAGCCGGAAGTGCGCTACCTGCTCATCCAGCTTCTCCTGTCCCGTTGCCGAGAGCAGCACCTGACGCGCGCCGCTTGCAAGCACCGCCGAAAGCGCTTGCTCGGCGCAGGGCTGAAGCGGACAGGCGGGAAAACGCTCGGCATACATGGCGACAAACTGGCGCGATACGTTTTCAAACGGCTCGCTCTCAAAGGTATAGCCCATGCGGCGGTAATAGTCCACCACCGGAAACGTAAAATACGCGCGGTATTCCTCAACGCCGCGCATGAGCGGCATGCCGCGCTCCTGGCGCATCTCGTTGGCGATGCGATAGCAGGTCTCGGTGTCGTCGAGCAGAGTTCCGTTCCAGTCCCAGATCACAAGATCGTATTTGCGGGCCGATTGCATATGCGCTTCACCTGTTTCCGCCCGCGTATGCGCAGGCTGTCGAATGGGTCACCACTTATTGTGCACCTTCTCCGCAAAACAGAGAAAGCGGTTGAGCGTGATGGTTTCGCCGCCGTCGAGCGTGAGCGTTCCGTCCAGATAGCCAAACACCTGATGCTGGTCGGAGAGCAGCGGCCCGACGCTGGTGCAGGCCGACCGGTCGAGGATCGGCGTAAACACAGCCTCGAACCGGCCGTCTCCGGAGGAGAACGTCCAGGCAGAGAGATAGTCGTCTCCGCCGTCCCGCTGCGGGATATGGAACGTCACACGATCGAGCTTATGGCTCACGCCGTCGACGAAGATCATGTTTTCGGAGGCCGCGGATACATCCCCAAAGCCGTATCCGAGGTTGAAGCCGACCACGCGGCCGTCCGCCTCACCCTGCCCCGCACCCCAATACCAGGTGTTGTCGTAGGTCCAGACGCCGCGCCCCCAGTCGAGCAAACCAAAGGAATCCGCCGGGTCGAACGCACGCGTCGTCCCGCCGATGGCGAAGCTGCCGACAGCGCGCAGGGCGACGATCTTTTGATTGTAATAAAACGCAGTTCTTTTCTGCGGAAACGGGGTGGCGATGACCATGGAGTCCCGCGGCGCGTCGGTGAGCAGGATGTCGCAGTCAAACGGTTGATCCCCGTCGAACCGGTCGAGATGAAACCGCAGCCGCCGCCCGCCGGCCTCGTGGGTAAACGCGCCGGACGCACCCCGGATGCTCTTGACGACGTCGCCCGAGGCCGAGCTTGCCGGAAAGCGTGTGCTGCCAAACGGCAGCCAGAACATCGGCGAAACGGTCCTCTCCGTCCTCGCCTCAAAGTCGAGAAACGACACGGAGAGCAGCCCCATGTAGGCGTTGTCCGCAATCGTCAGCGCCACGCCATAGCGGCCGTTGTGAACCAAATAGTAATCCCATTCCTTGATGCGCGCCTTCCCGCCGCGAATCGCTCCGCGGTCGTAGGTCTTCACCAGCGAGGTGGCATATCCGGCCTCGCACAGCGCGCCGGTCTCGTCGAGAAGCGGGCCTTTGGAAAGAAGATGCTGCATGGCTTGCGACCTCCGGATGGTTTTATTTGCGTCTTTTGGGCGTTGATTTTTCTTATTATACCCCGCCTGCCGCGGGCGCGCAAGAAACGCGCCGCGCCGAAAGCCCGCTCCGGCGCCGGATCGCTTCCCCCCGCAGCCCCCGGGATATGATATAATACCCGAATGGAACCCCAAACGGGAAAACGCACATGGAGTAAACGATAGAAAGACAGATGAAAGCCCGCGTTCGCGTCGATCAACTCATCGGAACCCTGCTGTTGGCCGCGGCGTTTGCCGTCATGGGCTGGCAGTTGGTGCAGGTCTATTTATCCGGTATGCGCCACGTGACCCACGGCCTGCTGCTCGCCGCCGCCGTCTGTGCGCCGCTCGCGCTCGGCGCCTGGCTCTATACCCGCGCGCTGGATCGGCCGCAGGCGCGCCGCACGGTACGCGCGCTGTTCTTCGCGCTGTTTGTATTCTACGCCGCAGTCCTGCTTGGCGCGCTGATCGTCTCGCGTATAGACTACCGCGGCTTTGCGCAAACCCGCGCGTTCTACTGGGAAAATATCGACCGCATGACGAACTTCATCCCCTTTGAGACCGTGCGGCTCTATCTCAACGCGATCAAATACAACTATATCGGCATGGAGATCCCGCTGAGCAACCTCGCAGGCAACGCCATGCTCTTCATGCCCATGGCGGTGTTTCTGCCCTGCCTGTTTCGCCCCATGCGGTCGCTCTGGCGGTTTGTGCTGACCATGCTCCTGCTGCTCGTGGCGGTGGAGGCGCTGCAGCTGCTGTTTGCCTGCGGCAGCTGCGACGTGGACGATGTGCTTCTCAACCTGGCGGGCACGCTGATCGTATTCGGCATCCTCAAGATTCCGCTTGTGCGGCGGCCGCTCGAGCGGCTTTATCTCATGCCGGCGCCAGATTCGGCGGAGGGCGCGCCGCCAGACGCTACAGCCTGATCTGCCGCGTGGCGATTTCGTTCACAAACGCCTGGTCGTGCTCCACAAACAGCATAGCGGGCTTTGCGGCGAGCAGCAGGTCGCGAATCTGCATGCGCGAGAGCACATCCACAAAGTTCAGCGGCTCGTCCCAGATATACAGATGCGCCCGTTCCGAAAGTGACTTCGCCAGAAGCACTTTTTTCTTCTGTCCGCCGGAGAACGTGCGCATATCCTTCTCAAACTGCGTGCGAGATACGTCCAGCTTGCGCAGAATGGTCAAAAACAACGTCTCATCAAGCCCGTTTTCACGCGCAAAATCAAGCGCGCTGCCGCATAGAAACGACGTGTCCTGCGGCATGTAGGAGATCACGAGCCCGCTTGCCAGGCGCAGCGTGCCGGTGTGCGGAACCTCACCGCCAGCAAGCAGCCTGACGATGCTGCTTTTCCCGCTCCCGTTTCTACCCAGCAGCGCTGTCCGCTCCCCCTGCCGGAGGGTGAAGCACAGCGGGTCGCAGACCATCCGCTCCCCGTAGACGACACAAAGATCCTGCGCCTGCGCGAGGATCTCCGCATGATGACGCAGCGGGGTGACCTTCAGCGTATCGTTTCGCTCGAGATCGCGCAGCAGCTTCTCTCTCTCCTGCGCCGCGCTCTCCTGCCGCCGCTCGGCGGCCTTTGCGCGCTTCATCACGCGCGCAGACTGCGCGCCGATAAACCCCCGATCCGCCGCGTGTGCGCCGATCTTGCTGCGCTCCACGCGGTCGGACCACTCCGCCGTGCGCTTCGCCGCGGCGCGCAGATCGCCGATCTCACGCGAAAGCCGCTCGTTTTCCGCCAGCTCAAATGAATCCTGCCGCCTGCGGTTTTCCTCCCAGCTGGAGAACGTGCCCTTCTGCACCTCGATGCTTGTGCGGTTGATCGATAAGATATGATCCACGCAGCCGTCGAGAAACGCGCGGTCGTGGGAAACGAGTATGAATCCCCGCTTGCCGCTCAGATAGCGGCTCACCGCTGCGCGCGCTTCCATATCCAGATGGTTGGTCGGCTCGTCGATCAGCAGGAAATGTCCGCCGCGCGAAAACAGCGCGGCCAGCAGCACCTTGGTCTGTTCCCCGGGGCTGAGGATGGAGAACGCGCGATCCGACGCATCCGGCGCCACCTCCAGCAGGTTCAGCTCCTTCTCCAGCCGCCATCGCGGCATATCCGCGATGGACGCGGCCACCGCTTCGGCGGTGAGGCTCCCGTTTGCAACGGGAAAGGGAAAATAGTCGAACGCTACAGGGGAAGCAATCGTTCCCCCATAGCCGTATTCCCCCATCAGCAGCTTGAGAAGTGTGGTCTTGCCGCGCCCGTTTCGCCCGACAAAGCCAAGCTTCCAGTCCGTGTCGATGGAAAAAGACGCGTGTTCAAAGATATTGTCGTAGCTGCCTTCATAGTGAAAGGTCAGATCATTGACGCGAATTTGAGCCATAAGGTTAACCCTCTCCGTCTCTGAAAACGGCGGTGCCAAACGCTCTGCGCAACAAAAAAAGAACCCGTGGATGGTCCGCGCACGCATTTGGCACCGCAAGTGAACGGCGAACGCACGCAACGCGTGCCCCCGCGTCTCTTGCCGATACCAAGGCGTTAACGAATCATCGGAGTCCTCCTGTTTCATCAAATCAATCGCTTTAATTGCTGCGATTATACCCGGGCGCACGCATTTTGTCAACACAGGACGCTCCGCCCGCGCACCCGGCCCCGATCAGCCGGGAATCTCGCCGACGCCACCGAGCACGATCCGCGGCCGGTAGGGGAAGCGGTGCATCTCCTCCACGGTGGTTACGCCCGAAAGCACGAGCACGGTATCGAGGCCGCTCTCCACTCCCGCGACGATGTCCGTATCCATCCGGTCGCCGATCATCGCCGCCTCGTTGGAGTGCACGCCGAGCATACGAAGGCCGGTACGCATCATCAGCGGGTTGGGCTTGCCGACGAAGTAGGCGGACTTGCCCGTCGCCAGCTCGATGGGCGCGATCAGCGCGCGGCAGGCGGGGATGATGCCGTTCTCCGACGGCCCGGTCATATCGGTATTGGTTCCGATAAGCTTTGCGCCGCCGCGCACAAGCTGAACTGCCTTGAGGATACTCTCGTAGTTGTAGTTGTTCGTCTCGCCGACGACGACATAGTCGGGATCGACGCCATTGGTCATGATGCCCGCTTCGTAGAGCGCGTTGAAGAGCCCAGGCGCGCCGATGACATATGCGCTGCTGCCCGGCGCCTGCGTGCGGATGAAGTTTGCCGTCGCCAGCGCGCTGGTGTAGAAGTGGCTTTCGTCCACATCCAGCCCCATGCGGGCGAGCTTGACCTGCAGCTCCTTAGGCGTCTTTCCGCTGGCGTTGGTCAAAAACAGAAATTTCTTGTCCTCGCGATAGAGCCAGTCCACAAACTCCTTGACGCCCGGCAGCAGCCGTTCGCCATGGTAGATTACGCCGTCCATATCGCAGATATAGCCTTTTTTGTTTCGTAAGGTCTCCATGTATTTCCTTTCCCAGTCTTCCTCTTTTTCATTTCACTTTTTCTTTTATGAGCATACCACGTTTGCAAATTGCGCACAAGCACGGCAAGACATCGCGCAAAAGCCGGGCGGCGTCCGTCAAACGAGAAAATGAGTTCACATTTCCTCTATAGTTCGTTCAAACCCTTGCGATATACTCTCTGGGAATCCAAGGGAGGCGAACGCATGAACCAACGAACCCGATCGCTTTGGCGCGCAACCGTCGCGCTGATTGCGCTGCTCGCGCTCGGCGCAGGCTGCGCCTCGACCGACCCCGTCGTCTCCGTCGGCTCTCCTTTGCCGAGTGCCGCCGCCAGCACCGCCCCGCGCAGCACCGACGAACCGGAGCCTTCGCAGACGCCCTCCGTCACGCCGGAGCAGACGGCCGGCTCGCAGCCGAGTACAACGCCGGAAGCGAACGGCTCGGGCGCGTATACGATCGCGACCGATACAAGCGAAAGCCAAAAGACATACTACTCCGAGCAGGCGGATGAAAACGCCCTCCGCGTGGAAAACGGCGCGATCGCGGGAATCGACGGCGCGCACGTGGAAAAGCGCGCGGGCGACGCCTCCAGCCTCGAAAACACGCTGTCCTCCGGGTTGAACGCCGCGGCATTGGCGCGCGCGGACGCGCAGTTGCTGCTCGTCAACAGCGAGGTAAGCGCATCCGCGCTCGGCGCGGGCGGCGCCTTTGCAAACGCCGCGCGGATTCAGCTGCAAAACAGCGTGGTGCGCGTTACGGGCGCTTCCGCCTATGCGCTCGCCGCCGCCTCCGGCGGCAGCGCAACCGCGCGGGACTCCACCCTCTCCACGCAGGGCGCGTCTTCCCCCGCCATCGTCGCGGGAAAGAACGGCTCGGTCTATATCGAAGGCGGCATGGTCACCACGGGCGGGACCGGCGCGCCCGTCATCAGCTCCGCCGGCGGGGTGATCGCCAGCAGCGCGACATTGCGGGCAAATAGCTCGGAGGCGGTCGCCGTCAACGGCGGCAGCGTAACGCTGACCGACAGCGCCCTCTCCGGCCGCATGAACGACCCAACCGGCATGCAGGCCTCGCCCTACTGCGTCGCACTCTATCGCGACGGCGGCGCGGGCGGCGAAAGCGCCTCCTTTTCCATGACCCGCGGCGCGCTCACCGCGCTCAAAGGCGACCTGTTCTATGCGACCAACACCAGCGCCTCCATCTATCTCGAAAGCGTCGCGCTCGCGCTGGGCGATGGGCGCGCGCTCCTGCGCGTCGCCGGCAACGACGGCTCCCGCGGCTGGGGCGAAGCGGGCGAGAACGGCGCTACGTGCGCACTCGTCGCCAAGGATCAGACGCTGAGCGGAAATATCCTTGTGGACGAGCTCTCGTCCCTTTCTCTGACGCTGCGCGGCAAGAGCGCATATACCGGCGCAGTCAACGCCGCAAACACCGCCCGCGCCGCAAAGGTGACGCTGGAGGACGACGCCGTTTGGACGCTGACCGACAACGCGTACCTGACCGCGTTCACCGGACGTGTCAGCAGCATCGTCACCAATGGATTTACGGTGTATGTCAACGGCGTTCCGCTGACATAAAGAGCGGCTCTGCTGCTTGCGCCAAGGCGGGCGTGCCCGGCTTATCGCATCAAAAAAGGACAGGAACGCATTGCGGTCGCCTGTCCTTGTTCGTTTTAAAAAACCCCGCTTGCGCGTCAAACGAGCGCCGGCTCCTGTATTCAGCCGCCGTAGCGGATCTTGACCTCGCGCGTGCTCGGCATCATCATGATCCAGGTGTTGCCCGGCTCCAGACGCACGATGGTGCCGTCGTAGAGCGCATAGCTCGTCGGCTCATCCAGCGAAGCTCTGCTCCAGCTGCCGAAGACCACGCGGCCGTTGACAAAATACAGGCAGTCCCCCTTGCCGGTCAGCGATATGCTGCGGAAAGTGGAGTCGTAGGCGGAGACGCGCACATACTGTACGATGAGGTTCTGCACGGTGATCGGCTCGTTGGCGTAGCCGAGCGCATCGTCCGTCGGCGTGAGGGATGTGCTCGCGCCGAGCACTTTTTTGGAGTTTTTGTCGCTGCGCACCAGCACGTTTCTCAGCTTGTCATAGGTGAACACCACGCGCTCGTTGTCGGAGCTGGTGAACGGCACGCCCACACTCTGAAACACCTTGCCTTTTTCGTATACGACGCCCTCTTCAAAGGCAAAGCGCGTCTGGCTGAAGTCTGCGGTGAAGTCATTGTTTTCCACGTATGGCAGCAGCTGGAAAAAGAGCGTGTGCTCCTCGGCAGAGGAGACGGTCTTGTCGCGATAGAAGTACGCCTCCGCAGCGCCCGCATTCTCCGCGCGGTAGCGCAGCCCACTCTCCGCGAGTGACGGGTATCCGTCGTCCGCCTGCTCCGGGTCTCCGAGCGAAACGTATAGCCCGCCCCACTCACGCGCAGTCTGCGCCAGATATGTCCGCGAGGTGCGCACCGGCCCAACACGATCCGGCAGCTCGTCCGAAAACAGCGCCAGGTAACGCGTGCTGTGGTCGTCGCGATCGAGCGGAAACTCATACACGATATCCGCCATCATCAGCGCGGTCTGCGGCCGCGCCAGCGCCGCGTTGTCGATCACCACCAGCACGGGCCGGTAGACCGCGCCATCCGGCAGGAGGCGGCCCGTCGTCGGTGAAACACCCCCGTTAAGCGGCGTCGGAGAAGGCTCCCCTTCCAGCTCGCTTGTCTCCGTCTCGCCCGCGAGCGCCGTAAGGGGCGCCGTCGTGGACGCAGGCGCAGACGCGGACGGGCTTGCGTCCGCAAGGATGACGACCTCCGTATCTTCCGACGCACCCTGCGCCTGAGCGGATGGAGCCGTGATGGTCCGTATCACCGTGCAGCCGGCAAGCGGCAGCAGCAGCCCGGCCGCAAGCGGCAGCAGCCAGCACGCGCAGCGCCGGATTTGGTTTTTGCGCGCGCTACTCAACGCGCACCGGGTCGGAGGACGGGTGCACGGCGATCCAGGTGTTGCCCGGTTCGAGCGTGACGAGTGAACCGTCGTCCAGCAGATAGGTGGTATAGTCCTCTGCGCTCGGGCGCGACCAAGTGCCGGTCACATGCTGCCCGTTGATAAAGTAATCGCATTTGCCGCTGCCGATCATCTCGCAGCTGCGGCGATGTTTCCCGTCGTCCTTGACATAGCCGTACTCGGCGTACTGCACGATGAGGTTTTGCACGTTCATCTGCTCGGTGATGTAGTTATCCCCGTTTTCGGTGAGTGTTCTGGTCATGCTCGCTTCGCCGCTCTCCGAGCGGAAGAGGCGGTTTTGAGCCGCATCGTACGCAAACTGGATCCAATCGGGATTCTTTTCGTTGCCGAATGAGAGGGATACCTTGGTAAACGGCTCTGCGTTTTCGTAGGTGACACCCTCCATGAAGTTGAATCGCTGGTGCTGCGCCGCCGTGTGATCGCCATAGTAGCGATCCACCAGCGCGGCGATGCGGTAATACAGCGCGTGGACGCTGCCGCGCCCTGTCTCGGTCGCGCGGAATTTATAGCCGTTTTCCGTCTCAAAGTCGTCATATCCGCCCTTCGAACGGTAAAACGTGCGATTGAAGCCCTTGAAATCCCCTTTGGGCAGGTAGAGCGTGATGAGGTCGTTCGGAACGCGGCGGTAGGGCTTCTTGAGCACCACATACCCCTCGTGAAGATACATGCAGTCCCACTCCTGCACCATGTCTATGATGTAGTATCGCGTGGAGCGCACCGGCCCGGCGTAGAGCGGATAGGTGTCGTTGAACACCGCCTGAAAGCGCGTGATCGACTGCTCGACGAGGAACTCGTATACGATATCCGCCTCCATCAGCGAGGTCTGCGGCTTTGCGCCATCCGCATTGTCGATCGACAGGATGAACGGGCGCAGCGGCGTTCCTTCCGGAACGACGCGTCCGGAGGTGAGCGAGCGGTTCTTCGGCTCCGGCGTGGGGGTCGGCGTCGGCTCCGGCGTAGGCGTGGGAACCGGCGTCGCCGTCGGCGCGGCTGTTTCGCTCGGCAGAGGGCTCGCGGCGGGCTCCGGCGCGCTCGAGCAGCCGGCAAGCAGCAGGACCGCAGCAAGCGCCCCCGCAAACGCGGCGGCAAAGCGGCTGCCACGCGGCAGCCGGCCGAACTTCGGTCGTATCATATCGATTGCGTCCCTTCTTCTCAAAGACTCTTCCTTCGCACCGGGCGCGCCATCAGGCGTCAGCCGCGGCGTTTTTTCCGCAGCAGCACCAGGATAACGGCAAGCACGGCGATGGCGCCAAGCAGTCCTCCGCCGACATAGTAGGCGGCCGCAGGCAGGCTTTTCGCCAGTGACGCAGCGGTCTGCGGCGCGGGGTTCTCCGTCGCGGCGGGTGATGGCGTCGCCGTCGCGGTCGGCTCCGGCGTGGGGGTCGGTTCCGGCGTTGCAGGCACCCAGGGGGTAACCACGGCCTGTGGCAGCGGCGCGCCGCCGGCGGTGACGCCGCCGTCCGAGATGGTGACATAAGCCGCGCTCTGCCGGTAATCCGCATCCACACGTGTGACGATGCCGCTGGTGATGCTCACCACGCTGCCCGCGTCCGAAAGCAGGCGAAAGCGCAGCGTCATGAGCGTGCCCGCGCCCTCAAGTCCCAGCGCACCGGCACAGGCGACGCGAATGCGGCCCGGCACGTCCGCATTGATAACGGTATATTCCGCCGCAAAGAGATCGCCCGGCGTCATGGAGACAAACTCCAGCGCGGCGCTGTCGTAGTTGAGGTCAAACTGAACGGAGTCCACCCCCGCGCACGCACCGAGCAGCACGGGCAGATCGACCGTTTCGCCGCTTTCGCCTCCGGCCTCTCCGACCTGGATCGATACGCTCCCCTCCTCCGCAAGCGAATGCGCCGGCATCGCCAGCAACAGGGAGAGCAGCAACGCCGTCAGAAGAACGGGCGTATGTTTCATGCGCAGCACCTCACAGGCAAAAGCAATATGCTATATGGTACCGCAAATTACAAAGTAAGTCAATTTCACCGCCTGTCCCCGCCACGCAAACCCGGTCGATATCCCCGCTTCAAAAACGGCATTTCGGCAAACATTTTGCAACGCGTGAAGAAAACCCCTCGACCAGGCGCCGGACGGCGCGCTTATCCATTGACGGCGCGGCGGGTGCGCCGCTACAATCAAAGCAGGCGACCTTGCGCGCGGCAAAGGCAAATCCGCCTGCCGCCGTCCTTACGCCAAAAACGTCTTACAATAAAGAGAGGCATTCTATGAAGAAAGCCGATGCGGTGCAAGATTGGATCCTGTCGCCCGAGGAAGCGCTTGGGCAGTATCGTTCGTCCGCCGCAGGCCTGAGCGGCGAGGAAGCCGCGGCCCGGCTGGCCGCCTACGGAGAGAACGCCATCCGCGCCAAGAAGAGCGCCTCCCCGCTGCTGCTGTTTCTCGGCCAGTTCAAAAGCCCCATCATATTGATCATGCTCGTGGCGACCGCCCTCTCCGCCGCTACGGGCGACTGGCTGGATTCGCTGATCATATTCGCCATCGTGCTCGGCAGCGCGGTGCTCAGCTTTTTGCAGGAGTACAGCGCGGGCAACGCCGTGGAAAAGCTGCGCTCCCGCATCCAAATGCAGTGCACCGCCATCCGCGGCGGGCAGCCGGCGCAGGTTCCCTCGGTGCAGCTTGTACCGGGCGACATCGTGCGGCTCTCCGCCGGCAGCATCGTGCCCGCGGACGGCGTCCTGCTGGAGGACGAGGACTTCCTCGTCGACCAGTCTGCGCTCACCGGCGAGTCGATGGCAGTGGAAAAGCGCGCAGGCACCGTCGCAGCCGACACGGAGCTGAGCCGCCGCACAAACTGCGTCTTTATGGGCACCACCGTGCGCTCCGGAAGCGCGAGCATGCTCGTGGTCCGCACCGGCGTTGCAACGGAGTTTGGCGGCATCTCGGCGCAGATCACCGCCCGCCCGCCGGAGACGGAGTTTGAACGCGGCATCCGCCGCTTTGGCTACCTGCTCACCGTCATGATGCTGATCCTCACCGTGTTTGTCTTTCTGGTGAACGTGGCGTTCCACAAGCCGGTTATCGACTCGCTGCTCTTCTCCGTTGCACTCGCGGTAGGCATTACGCCCCAGCTTCTGCCGGCGATCATCAACATCACGCTCGCGCGCGGCTCGCGCATCATGGCTTCCGCCGGCGTGATCGTCCGCCGACTGACGGCGATCGAGAACTTCGGCAGCATGGATACGCTCTGCACCGATAAGACCGGCACGCTGACCGAGGGCGTCGTTCGTCTGGACAGCGCGGCCGGGTTGGACGGAACTCCCTCGGACGAGGTCTTCCGCGCAGCCTACCTCAACGCCAGCCTGCAGACGGGGCTTGTCAACGCGCTGGATGCGGCGATCATGGCCGACCGGCATATCGACGCGAGCGGCGCCGTCAAGCGCGGTGAGATCGCCTACGATTTCTATCGAAAGCGCCTCAGCGTGGTCGCCGAGGAAGACGGCGCCTGCCAGCTGATCACCAAAGGCGCGTTGGGCCAGGTACTCTCCTGCTGCAGCCGCGTGCGCACGCACAGCGGCGACGCGCCGCTGGAAGGGGAGCTTTCGGCACAGGTTCAGCAGCGCTTCTCCGCGTGGAGCGCGCGGGGGTTTCGCGTGCTCGGCGTCGCCGAAAAGACGGTGCCTCTGCTCGATCCGCGCGCATATACGGTTTCGGATGAAACCGATATGACGCTGCTGGGCTTTTTGCTCTTCTTCGACCCGCCAAAGGCGGACGCGGCGCAGACCGTGGCAGACCTGGCAAAGCGCGGCATTCAGCTGCGGATCATCACGGGGGATAACGCCCTCGTGGCCAAGCACACCGCCTGCGCCGTCGGGCTCTGCACGGAGGACATCCTCACCGGCGCAGAGCTGCTCAAGCTGGACGACAAACAGGCGCAAAGCGCGATCGAGAAAGCATATCTATACGCCGAAATGGACCCGAGCCAGAAGGAGCGCATCATCCGTGCGCTCAGAGACGGCGGCCGCGTAGTCGGCTACATGGGCGACGGCATCAACGACGCGCCGGCGCTGCACGCCGCAGACGTCAGCATCTCGGTCAACACGGCGGTGGACGTGGCCAAGGAAGCCGCCGATTTTGTGCTGCTCGAAAAGAGTCTCGGCGTGCTCAGGCGCGGCATCGAGCTCGGGCGCGCGGCGTTTACCAACACGCTCAAATACATCTACATCACCACCAGTGCGAACTTCGGCAATATGTTCAGCATGGCGGGCGCGTCGCTGTTTATGTCGTTTCTACCGCTGTTGCCCAAGCAGATACTGCTCATCAACTTCATGACGGACTTCCCGGCGATGACCATAGCGGGTGACGCTGTCGATTCCGAGAGCGTAGCCGCGCCGCAGCGCTGGAACATCAGGCGGCTCAGAGATTTCATGCTGGTGTTCGGCTTCATTAGCTCGGCATTCGACTATATCACCTTCGGCGTGCTGCTGCTCTGGCTCAAAGCCGGGCAGGACCTCTTCCGCAGCGGTTGGTTTGTGCTCTCGATTCTGACGGAGCTGATGCTGCTGCTGGTCATGCGCACGCAGAAGCCGTTTTTCAAGAGCAGGCCTTCGCCCGCGCTGCTCTACACGACGCTCGGCGTAGCCGCACTGACGCTGCTTCTGCCGTATCTGCCGGCGGCGGCGCGCATCTTGAACATCGCCGCCCTGCCGCCGCTGACGCTGCTCGCGCTGCTCGGCGTGGCCGCACTCTACATCGTCGTAACCGAGGTGGCAAAGCGCTTTTTCTTTCGCCCCGTCGCCCTTGCGCCGCGCCGCAAATAGCCTCTTTTGGCCGCGCGCGCGGGCTGCAAAATCGGACGCCGCATTTACAAAGCGGGAAAACTGTTATAGACTATTTCATGTTCTACGCGTAGGATGCAAACCGAGCCGCGCTTCCAGGCCGCCGGCGCGCACCTCATCCTACGGATTCATTCAGATATAGAGGGAAGCTATGCTGCAAAAGATCAGGCAATACCGGTTTTTATTTTCGGAGCTCGTCAAGCGGGACTTCACCAAAAAGTATAAGCGAACGGCGCTTGGGATGGCATGGAGCATCCTTTCGCCGCTGATGACTCTGCTCATCATGTGGCTGGTCTTCAAAAATTTCTTTGGAAACTCCATGGAGCACTACGTGATTTATCTGTTTTCGGGGCAGCTGGTGTTTTCCTATTTTACCGACTCGACCAACCTCTGCATGAGCGCGCTGGTGGACAACGCAGGCATCTTTACCAAGGTGAACATCCCCAAGTACCTGTTTCTGCTCTCGCAGAACGTATCGTCGCTGATCAACTTCGGGCTCACGCTGATCCTGCTGTTCTTCTTCGCCGCGATCGACGGCGTGACGTTTACCTGGAAATTCCTGCTTCTGATCTACCCCATCGTCTGCCTCGTGGTCTTCAACGTCGGCATGGGCATGATCCTGTCGGCGCTGTACGTGTTTTTCCGCGATATGAAGTACCTCTGGGGTGTCGTGACGCAGTTGCTGATGTGGATGTCCGCCATCTTTTACTCGATTGCGAGCTTCAGCAACCGGATTCAGCTGCTGTTTTTGGCCAACCCGATCTACCTGTATATCCGTTACTTCCGAAAGATCATGCTCGACGGCGCCATCCCCACGGTGCAGTTCCACCTGGTCGGCGCGGCCTACGCGATCATCGCGCTCGTGCTGGGCATGTATATCTATAAAAAATACAACAACGAATTCATGTATTATGTGTGAGGATTAGACGTGCAATCCATACTGAAGGTTGAAAACGTATCGATTCGATACAAATTTGGCGATTTTCGGGACATCGGGCTCAAGGAATGGACCATGCGCAAGCTGACACACCGCTACCGCGTGGAGCATTTTATGGCGGTCAAGGATGTCTCCTTTGAGCTGCATGAGGGTGAGCTGCTCGGCATCATCGGCTCCAACGGCGCGGGCAAGTCCACGCTGCTTAAGGCGGTAACGGGCGTCATGGTGCCTACAAACGGACGCATCGAGCGGGCAGGCCGCATCTCCGCGCTGCTGGAGCTTGCCTCCGGCTTCGACGGGGACCTGACGGTGAAGGAAAACGCATATCTGCGCGGTGCGATGCTGGGCTACACCAAAAAATTCATGAACGAAGCATACGACGCGATCATCGACTTCGCGGAGCTGAAGGCCTTTGAGGAGCGCCCCTTCAAGCAGCTCTCGTCGGGGATGCAGTCGCGGCTTGCGTTTTCCATCGCCTCTTTGGTGCAGCCGGAGATTCTGATTCTCGACGAGGTTCTCTCGGTTGGGGACGGGGCGTTTCAGGAAAAGAGCGCCAACAAGATGATGGAGATCATCCACGGCGGCGCCGTTACGATCCTCGTTTCACACTCCATCAAGCAGATCGAAAACCTCTGCACCAAGGTGCTCTGGCTCGATCACGGCAAGACGGTCGCGCTGGGCGATACCAAAGGTATCTGCGCGCACTACCAGTCCTTTCTGGAGGGGAATGCAAACGCGCCCATCGAGGCGGCCGCGCTGTGGCCGGAAAGCGGCGCCGCACAGCAGCAGGCGTAACGGCACCCGCGCGGCTAGCGCCTGCGCACCACGGTGACGCGCGGATTCAGCCCGCCCGCTTCGGTGGTGAGCTCCGCCGCGATCAAAAGCTCCGGCGCGCGCCCCAGGCAGGCCGTGAGCAGCCTGTGCTCCATGGTATACAGCACCGCAACGCCGCCCGGCGCAAGAAGCGCCGGCAGCGCGCGCACGAAGCCGCCATAGAGCGCCTCATTTGCGCTGTGTGTGCCTACGCGGTTGCCAAACGGCATATTCGTCAGAATGAGTTCAAACGGTTCTCGCGGCTCAAACTTGAGGATATCCTTGTGCACGAACCGCGCGCCGCTGTGCGCGGCGGCCGCGTTTTCCCGCGCGGCATCCAGCGCGCGCTCGGAGATATCCACACCGATCAGCGCCGAAGCCGCGGCGCGCTCCAGCTCAAAAAGCAGCGTTCCGCTGCCGCAGAAGGGGTCCAGCGTACGCGGACGCGCCGCGGAGACAAACGAGAGCGCATAGCGAGCCAGGCACGCCGCCTGCACGGGATGGATGGACGCGGGCAGCGCGCGCTTTCGGTAAGCAAAACGCGTATCCGGCACATTGCGTGGACGAATGAACACATCGCACCCGCTGCCGCGGCAGACGAGCCGCAGCTCATCCGCATAGCGCGAAGGGTTATCCCCGCCGCCAAGCGCATCGCAGACATCCCGAATGAACGCACCGCGATCCCCCGCGTATCCGCGCAGTTCGACGCGGTAGGGCCGCGTCAAGACCGGACCGGCAAGCGCCGCAATCCGCGCCGCCTCGAGCGGGACATCCGCACCAAGCGGCAGCAGGAGCTCCTGCGCGCAGCGCAGCTCCTGCAGGGTCTTGATCCGGTCGGTCGTTACCACGACCCCTTCGCTTTGCAACGAAGCGGCAAATCCGCGCGAAACGGCCTCGTCATATAGCATCTGTCCAAATCCCGCAGGCGGCACCAGCCGTATCTCATGCGGCCGGTCCAGGCGCGTGCGCTGCGGCAGCGGCTCGTCCCGCACAAGCGCGTCCAACGCTTTTTTATGTGCGTCTTCGATTTCGGAGACGTGTTTTTTTTCACTCTCGTCCGCTGCGGCAGGCGGCGTATAATCGCGAATCGCAGCGCCCGCCTGCTCGCCCGCAACGGCGCCGAGCGCGAGCAGGATCGAAGGGATGACAAAGCGCGTTTGCTCCGCCTGCAGCGCCCCGATGAGCGCATCCGCATCCCGCTCGTTTGCAAACGCGCCGAGCACGCGCGCGGCGTTCTTTCGCGCCTTTGGTTCCGGCGAGCAAAGCGCGGCATAGAGCGCGGCGCGGTCGGAGAAGATGCGCTCGAGCATCTCCCGCGCAGCGCGTTTTTTTGCATGCGCGGCAAGCGCGGAAAGCGCGGCAGCCGGCTCGGTATCGAGAGCGGCCGCGAGCGCACGCAGCTCCCGCTCGTTTACAGGCGGTTCCGCCTGTATGCGTCCGGTGCGGGCGTCCGGCTTCCCGCCTATCCGCCTATCCACGGGCGGCCGCCTGGCGGATGATCTCCAGAATCGACTCCGTACCATCCGATCTCGTGTCCTCACACATGCGCGCGGCATAACGCGCGCGTTCGTCATACACCGCGTTTACCGCCTCGGCGAGCGACTCCGGCGTAGCGGTGTTTTGATCCACCATCTTCGCATAACCCTTTTTCTCAAAGTAGCGCGCGTTGAGCAGCTGGTCGCCGCGCGTGCTGGCGGACGTCAGCGGAACGAGAACGGCAGGCTTATTGAGCGCGAGCAGCTCAAACACACTATTGCCTCCCGCACGCGAGAGCGCGATGTCGCACAGCGCAAACAGATCCGGCAGTTCTTTGCCGATGTATTCATACTGCATGTAGCCGCAGGCGGAGCAGCCACAGTCATTTTTACCGCGACCGCAGAGATGGACGATATCAAACCGCCAGGATAGCTGCGGCAGCGCCGCCCGGACCAGCTCATTGAGCTTCTGCGCGCCGAGGCTACCGCCCATGACGAGCAGCACGGGCTTCTCCCCGGTGAGCCCCGTGAACACAAGCGCGCGATCACGATCGCCCTCATACAGCGCAGGGCGGATGGGCGTGCCTGTAAAGATCCCCTTGCCGCGCGGAATATGCGCCAGCGTATCTTCAAAGCTCACGCAGATCCGGTCCGTGAAGCGGGCTGCGATGCGGTTGCTCAGGCCGGGCGAATAGTCCGACTCGTGCGCAACCACCGGCACCTTCCCCGCGGCGAGCACGACCGGAACGGAGACGAACCCGCCTTTGCTGAAGACCACGTCCGGCCGGATCAGCCGGATCAGCCGGCGCGCCTGAACCCAGCCGCGCACGACGCGAAAGGGATCGATGAAGTTCTGCCAGGAAAAATAGCGCCGCAGCTTGCCCGTCGATATACCGTGGTAGGTCACACCCGCCAGCCCCGCGATCAGCTCCTTCTCTATGCCGGTTTTGGAACCGATGTAGTGCACCTCCCAGCCTTCGCGCAGCAGCGGCTCGATCAGCGCGATATTCGGCGTTACGTGCCCTGCCGTGCCGCCGCCTGTAAAGACGATTCGTTTTGCTCCATTGGTCTGCTCTGCCATCATTCCAGCGGTCCTCCTCCGAAAAAGCACACGACCGGCGCGAACCGATCGTGTGTTGACGTTCGTTATCTGTCGTTCAGTGTAAGCCAAACGCGCATGCGTGTCTACAAAAAGTTCCAAACATCAGCCTTCCGTCTCGTTGAGCACATCATCCTTGAGCAGCGCGCGGGCGATGTCAAACTTCATCTGGCTCCACTCGTCCGGCAGATTGGTCAAGTCGATCTCGAGCATGATGCACACAAGGCGCGCATCCTCCTCCGTGACCTTCTCGCCATCCTTGCTGTCGCGCCAGCAGATGAACCACGCGAGTTCCTTCGTCTTGTCGTCGTCGAGCTCGGCGGTGCCCGTCTTGCCGGCGAGCGTGTAGCCCAGGCTCAGCTCCGCTCTGTTGATAAAGCTGCGAATCATGCTGCGCGCCGTGCCGTCGGTGATAACCTGCAGCAGCGCGGGGTAGATATTGTCCACGGTGCCCTTTTGGAAGATCGTTCGGTAGACCTTCGGCTCCCGCTGCTCCACGAGTGTATAGTCCGTTCCGTCCGCATGCCAGATGCTGTCCACCAGATACGGCTGCATGATCACTCCATCGTTGGCGTAGGCAGAAGCGTAGCAGGCCATCTGCAGCGGCGACATCAGGATTTCGCCCTGCCCGTAGCCCGTGACCGCGAGGTCGTACTCGTTGAGCGGCTTATCCTCCGCGCGGTTGTTAAACAGCTGCGGCGTGCTGACGTCGAGGCCATAGAGCATCTTGTCCAGGGAGAGCTGAACGCCGGGCACCTCGCTGTAAGTACCATCCTCGTTTTGCTCCCAGATCGTCGTGCCGCCCTCAGCGAGGTTCAGCCAGGCAACCTGTTCCGGGTCGTTTTCGTTGACCTCCCAGTAGATACGCGGCTCGGTGCCGTCCGCCTCGAGCTCGATAGGCGTCATCCAGCCGATCTGCTCCATAAACGCGGTGAACTTCTTCCAGCCCATACGCATGGCGGCATAGGAGAAATAGAGATTATCCGACGAGACGATGGAGTTGGTCATGTTCATCGGCGATTTTCTGCTGTCCGAGCGGGTACGAACCAATGCGCGGTCGTTGCTCTGCTCCTTCCAGGTCAGCGTGCTGGCGCGATCCGCAAGGTTGGCAAGGAACGTCTCGGAAGGATACCATGAATTATCCTTAAAATCTTCTGAAGCGGGGAACACATCGTTGACCGTCATCGTGTTCGTTTCGATCAGCGCCGCGCTGGTCATGAGCTTAAACACCGAGCCGGGCGTATAGCGTCCCTGCGTCGTGCGGTTGAAAAGCGGCAGGTTGACCGTGTCGTTCTGCATCGCCGTCCACTCGTCGAGCGGCAGGCCTCGGCTCAGGTCGTTAAGATCGAAGCCCGGCCAGGAGGTCATCGCCTGTATGGCGCCGGTCTTGGGGTTGATCACGACCACGCTGCCGTGGATGTTTTCGTCGTACACCACGGTGTCGATCACGTCCTCCAGCCGCTCCTGCAGCTCCGGGATGATGGTCAGATGCAGGTCGTTGCCGTTCACCGCATCGGTGGAGTAGAGCATGCCCCGGCTGCCGCCTTCCTTGGTCTGTATGTAGGTAAAGCGGCCGTTGGTGCCCAGGAGCTGGTCTTCATAGAGCAGCTCCAGGCCGTATTTGCCGATATAGCTATCGCCGTTGTACCGCGTCGGCGTGGTAACATAGCGGTCGTTTGCCGCGTCGTAGCGGATATCCCCATAGGTTTCGAAGTTGATCTTTTCTTTTTTGGAGATGATTCCCGCGTAACCTACGATATGGCAAAGCGACTCGCCGTTTGGATAGTAGCGCAGCGTGCCGTAGTTTGCCGTATCGATGGCAAGGCCGGTGATGGAGAGCAGCCGCTGCTTCAAGTCCGTCGTAGCCTCATCCGGATAGAACGTCTTGAGCTTTACGAAGTCGTTTCGCACCTTCTTGAGCGCCTCGCGTACGTCCTCCTCCGTCATCTCCATCTCGGCGACGGCCGCTACCGAACGGATAAACTCTTCCTCGTTCTCGATCGTACTCGGTACGCAGAAGACGGTGACCGCGCTGACGTTCTGCGCGTATGGCTCGCCGTAGGCGAGAATTTCACCGCGGTTTGCCTGCAGCACGCCGACGCGGAGCGTATCGCCCCACTCCATCTGCGGAAAGATCAGGCTTGGGGACCAGTTGATCGTCCAGCGATGCTCGATGCGGTTGGCCTCGATGACAAAATCATAGGTGAGGTCCTCGCCGGCGCGCGCGCTATGGTAGGTGAGCGTATAGCTAACCTGCGCGATGATCTCGCCATTCACGACATCCGTTGCGGAGTAGTCGATCCCGGTGAGCTCCAGTTCGTCAAATATACTCTGATAGCGCTCGATGAATTCGACCTTTGTGATGGTCGTTTCGGCCTCTTCCTCCGTATCATCCTCGCCGGCCGAGGAGGGTGCCGGGGTCGGCGAAGCATTGGGGTCCGGTGTCCCGGATGCATCGGGCGAAGCGGTGTCCGCGGGGGTCGGGGTGGCGTCCGCCGAGGGCGTCATATCCGTGTCGCGCTGGTCGGCGGGGATGCTCTCGTCGTCTACCGTGCCGGGGTCGAGGGTCGCGCTTGCATCCGGCGATTCGGCTGCCTCCGGCGTTATACTGGCTTCCGGCGTTACGCTGGCCTCCGGCGTTACGCTGGGGTCCGGAGTTGCGGCGGCTTCGGGCGTAGGCGAGGGGGTTTCTTCTTTATCCAATCCAAAAACCTGCCGCCAGATTTTTCGGTTTTCTTCCTTTTCCTTTTCTTCGGCAGCGAGACGCTCTACGCGCTCTTCTTCGGTCTCCGGCGCCTTGATGCTGTCCGCGAGCATCTCGTAGGCTTTTTCAAACGACCCTTCACTGATATAGTCCAAAAAACGGTAGCAGTAATCACTGCCGCGGGTCACGATCGAGCAGCCCGTGCTCAAAACCGCCGTGCTCAGCAGAACAACCGCTAAAAAAAATGCGAAAACTCGTTTCATTGATAACCCTGATCTTTCCAGATTTACCCCCCGGTAAACATTGATATTATACCAAATGCATCACCGGGGGAAAGCGAAACCGATAAAAGTTAATAATCCTGCCACGATTGCGGACGAACCCGGTCGAATTGTGAACCGCTTGCACATTCCATCCGAAGCAAATCCGTTCTTTCCGAGCGCTCCAAAAGCCTGTATACTGGTGGATAGCAGACAATAGCGCATCATTGCGGCGGAGTGCGCCGCTCGGAGGAAAATTGAGCGAGATGTTTATCGCAGATGCTTGGAAGGACTTTCGCGTGCTGGACGCGGGCAACGGCATGAAGCTGGAGCGCTGGAAGAATATCACCCTGCTGCGCCCCGATCCGCAGGCTGTCTGGCCCATGGACGAACACGCGGCAGACGCGGTCTACATCCGCTCCGAAACCGGCGGAGGTCACTGGCAAGAGCATCGAAGTCTGCCCGAATCCTGGACGGTTTCGTATCGCGACCTGACGTTTGTCGTACGTCCGACCGGGTTTAAGCACACGGGGCTGTTTCCGGAGCAGGCTGTCAACTGGGACTGGATGCGCGGCGAACTCTTTCACTGGGCACAGACGCATGCGCGCGCGCCACGGGTGCTCAACCTCTTTGCATACACGGGCGGAGCGACGCTTTCCTGCGCGGCCGCCGGCGCAGAGGTTGTGCACGTGGACGCGGCAAAGGGCATGGTCTCCTGGGCAAAGGACAACGCCGCTGCAAGCGGGCTTGACGCGGCGCATATCCGTTACATTGTGGATGACTGCGTAAAATTCGTCAAGCGGGAACTGCGTCGCGGCAACCGTTACGACGGCGTCGTCATGGATCCGCCGAGCTATGGCCGCGGGCCCACGGGTGAACTATGGAAGATAGAAAACGACCTCTACCCGCTGGTTGCAGGCTGCGCGGCTCTGCTTAGCCCGGAGCCCGCCTTTTTCCTCATCAACAGCTACACCACAGGCCTTGCAGCCAGCGTGCTGGACAACGTGCTGCGCGTCGCCCTGCCGGCCGGGGATACGGCGGCCGGAGAAGTCGGCCTGCCGATCGAGCGAAACGGGCTCGTGCTGCCCTGCGGCGAAAGCGGACGCTGGACACCGAAGCAATTCCACCGGTGATGCGATAAAAAACAAGCAAGAGGGACGATGCACTTGGAAGAGCAGCAGGCTATGCAAAAGCTCCGGCGCGACGAGCGAACGGACAGCGGCATCCGAATTCTATACGAGGACAATCACCTGCTCGTGGTCGAAAAGCCAGTCAACCTGCCGGTGCAGGCGGACCGCTCCGGCGACGAGGATCTGCTTTCGCTGCTGAAGGCGTACCTCCGCACACGCTACGAAAAGCCCGGCGAGGCCTACCTTGGCCTCGTCCACCGGCTGGACCGACCCGTTGGCGGCGTAGTGGCCTTTGCCAAGACCAGCAAGGCCGCCGCGCGCCTGAGCGCGCAGTTTCACACGCATGAAGCAAAAAAACGTTATGCCGCCATCGTTTCGGGGCATCCGCAACCGCAGGCATATTTGACCGACTGGCTCTATAAGGACGAGACCACCTTTTCCTCACGCGTAACAGCGCAGGATACACCGGGCGCAAAGGAAGCGCGCCTGCGTTACGCCCTGCTGGGTCAGGCGGAGGATACGGCTCTGCTGGATATCGAGCTGTACACCGGCAGACCGCACCAGATCCGCGTGCAGCTTTCGCATGCGGGTTATCCTATCTACGGGGATCAGCGCTATGCGCCGGATGCACCCGCGGGCGAGCAGATCCGCCTCTGGGCATACGCGCTGACGCTGCAGCATCCAACCTTGAAGGAGCCAATGACATTTTTCTCCACGCCGCCGTGGGGTGCGTCTGCATTTGCACCCCAGATCGCGCTGCTGCCGGCGTTCTCCGTTTGCAGAGGCGTGTATCTGGACGCGCATTGTCTCGTGGTCGATAAGCATGCGGGCGTGGAGACAGAGGGCGAGCTGCTCGGAGAGCTCCAGTCCCTGTTTGAGAGCGTGTACCCCGTTCACCGGCTGGATGCAAATACCGAGGGGCTGGTGCTCTTTGCGCGGACCGAGGCGGACGCGGCGCACTATGAAGCGCTTTTCTATACGCACAAACTGCGCAAGGTCTATCACGCGCTGGTGCGCGGCGTGCCGCAAAAAGAAGACCGCCTCGTTCACTGGGTGCAGAAGGATGCCGACGGTGCATTCGTACGTCTCTGCCCTGCCAACGAGCCCGGCGCGCAGCGCTGCGAATTGCACTTTCGTGTGCTCGAAAGCGACGCGGAAGCCAGCCTCGTCGAGATCGAGTTGTTTACGGGGCGCACGCACCAAATTCGCGTGCAGATGGCGGCGATCGGCCACCCGGTTGTCGGAGATGACAAATACGGCGACCGCGTCTTCAACAAACAGCGGAAAAAGCGGACGCAGCAGCTCCTCGCCAAGCG
>JAEWQH010000043.1 GCA_023399275.1 Bacillota bacterium | reverse complement strand
TTCGGGTGTTTGCGGGGGGCAGGGGCAGGCCGCGGCGGGCGCGCCGCAGATCGGCTGCCGCGCGGCATAAACGGGGGAACGGCATGGACGAACGAAAGCATATCCTGATCTGCGGAGACGTTGGCGTAGGCAAGAGCACGCTGATTGCGCGTCTGCTCAAGCAGAGCCCGCGCCCGCGCTACGGCTTCATCACCAAAAAGCTGGAGCCCGATGCGGACGGCTTCCACCCGATCTATATCCACCCCGCGGGCGCAAAGGAACGCGTCTTTTCACGGGAGAACTGCATCGGCACCTGCGACCGGCGGATTCACAATATCAATCTGAATGTATTCGATACGCTTGGGGTATCCTATCTCCAGGCGGAGCCGGACGGGGTGATCCTGATGGACGAGCTGGGGTTTATGGAGTCGCAGGCGGAGGCGTTTACGCGCGCGGTGTTCGATGCGCTCGACGGGGATATCCCTGTGATCGCGGCTGTGAAGGCGCGCTTTGACGTGCCGTTTCTCAACGCGGTGCGCGCGCATCCGAAGGCAAGGCTGTATATGATCATGGAGCAAAATCGCGATGCGCTCTATGAGGAGCTGCTCGCGGCTGTGCAACGCTGGGATCTGCCGTCAGCAGCGCCGGGGGCATAGAAACAGTCTGCGACTGAGTTTCGCCGGCGTTGGCAGCGACCGGAGACGCGGCCGGCACCGGCGATGAAAGCTGTTATTTTCCTTTGAATAGCGGCTTTACCTCCTAAGACAAAGCCCGCGGGATGATTCCTGCGGGCTTTGTCATCGTGTTTCAAGCGGAGCTGAACGCGGGGTTTGAGGGGGAAGCCGCGCTTTGTCTATACGCCTGTGCCGCTTTCGCGCACCGCGGGTGCGAGCGCGCTGAGCGAGATGCGATAGGACACCGACAGGTCGTCCTCAAACCACTGGGGAAAGTTCGTTCCCCAGCGATTGTTGCACAGCAGAAACCAAAATCCGTTTTTCAGGTCGCCGACCTCGTCCGCGATGTCGTAGAGATACCGGCCGCCCATGCTGACGAGTGGCGCGTCCTGCGGCGTGATCGAGAGGCGTTCCAGCGCGCTTTCGCAGCAAAGCCGCTCGACGGCGTGCAGCCGCCGGTTTCCGCCGGATACGACTGCAAGCGGCGAAACCGCGCGCGAGAGCTTCTCCATGCGCCACAGGGCGGGGCTCGGCGTATTCAGGTCCATCCCCAGCCAAAGCGCCTCCGGGCTGCGGATCGCGTCTTTTTTGCGCCAGGCGAGCGTGAGGCGGATCTCCTCCGGCAGGAAGCGGTAGGTGATTGCCAGCTCGCGCGGGCAGCCGTATTGCGTGCAGGCCTCGGGCGCGCCGTGCAGAAAGACGGAGAGGGTATCGCCGCTCTGCAGCAGCATATCCGCCGCCGCGGGCCAGACGCCGTGCCGAACGCCGGATGCATACCGCAGCCCGGGCTTGCCGAAGTCGCAGGCCGCCCAGGCGAAGTTTTGCGCCGCGTCCCGGCAGTAGCCAAAGAAACAATCGTCCACGTCTTTTCCGTCGAATGCCTCATATACAAAGCGGCCGATGGATACGTCCCGACCGATGCCGAGGCGTTCATTGCGGAGCTGCGTCAGCGCGCCCTGCGCGTCCACGGCGGCCGTCCATTCGCCGAGCGCAATTGGTTCGCCAAAGCGGCGCGGTTCGCCTTCGCGCGCGGGAAACGACATGGAAAAGGCCGCTTCAGCCGCGCATGCGTGCTCCGGCGAAAGCGCGGCGCGCGCGCGGTCAAGATATGCGCGTTGCTCGGCGTGCGAGTGCTCAAAGTGCGTATAGGAGGAGGTTTCGCATGAACCGCGGTATTCGCGCAGCTCCTCTTTGACCGCCTCGAAGATATGGCGGTTGCGCACGCCAAACAGGGAGTAATCCGTTCCATCCGCGGCGCGGGCGCGCTGAAAATCGGTTTTTTCCCAGTTGGTGAAGTCGAGCAGATGCTTCTTCGTATCCATGCCCCATGTGTGCTCGCAGACCAACAGCAGCTGCTCCATGAGCGACTCGTATTCCGCCGAGCCGCGCGTCAGGCTGCCCTCGGCGAGCCAGCAATCCGCCAGGGACAGCAGGCGCTTTGTGCGCGCGGTCTTGAGCGGATCGGACGCAACGCCGTGGATCCAGCTGTCCCCGATCTCCTCTTGCACGAGAGGCAGGCTCTCTTGCACCGCGGGCAGCGCGCGGGCAAAATCGTCCAGCGTGCCTGCTTCGATGGCGGCGTTTGGATACTTTTGCGCCAGCGCGGCAAAAAAGCGGTCGATCTCCTCCCGCTTCGGCGGGCCGGAGTTGTCCATCGTGTGCTGAAACTCCAGCGCGACGCCGCTTTCGAGCACCGCCGCGTCCCCATAGGCGCCGGCGTAGCTTACGACGATCTCCTCATCCTGATACCGCCAGCGAAAGAGTGTGGGCACGCGCGGCACGCGCGAACTGCCGTTGACGCCGATGTGCAGATACGCGATGCCGGCGTGCCTGAGCGCGGGCACGATGGCGACCGTATGCCCCGGCACATCCGTCATCTTTGCGGCGATGGTTTGCCGGCCAAACATGCCGTCCAGCCGCTGCGCGATGGAGAGCCCGTAGGCAAGCAGCTCCTCGCTCATCAGCTCCGTATGCGTGGTCAGCGGCAACGCGTGATAGGCGACGTAGCCCAGGCGCAGCGCCTGCTCAAACCGCGCGCGGGCGGCTTCGTCTGCATGCGCAAGGTAGTATTTCACCAGATATGACCCCGTCGTCCAGACAAAGCGCTTTGCTTGCGGGGTGTTGACCTGAAACGCGAGCTCGACCGCCGCGGGGATAAACGAGTCCACATACCGCTGCAAAACGTTCTTGGCATAGTCGGTATAGCCGACGTCGAGATGCGTTTTGGAGACCACGATCACGCGCTGCACATCCGAGTGCTTCATATGGCTTCTTCTTCCTCTCCAAAATAGATCGGGTTGGTCAGCATGGCGCGCATCGGCGGCAGGCCGGGCGCATAGACGCGCATGACTTCTGCGCGTACGAACCGCGCGCCGGGATAGCGGCGCGCGACCTCCGCCTCCGTCGTTCCTTGCGGACAGGGCACGGACTCCGCGCCGAGATCGGTGATGAGGCGGATTTCATCGCCGCCGCGCAGATGCGTAAAGAAAAACGTCACCTCTGCGCCGCGCTCCGCCGCGCCGCCAAATGAGACGGGGGCGCCGTCCGCGCGGCAGTCCACGTCCGCGACCGGCCCGTTTGCCTGATAGCTGACGATGCAGTCTCCGCGCTTGAGCGCGGCGAGCAGGTCCGCGCGGCTGCGCGAGGGCGCGTATACCATGGTGCAGGGGGTGGCGATGCTGCCAAAAAGCCCCGGGCGGTGATAGTCGCTGCCGCCGAGTGCGACGATGCGAAGCCCTTTAACGAGTGCCGCGTGCCAGTGTGCTACGGCGCGTTCGTTTCGCTCGCTCATGACCCCGTTCCAGACCTCCAGCGCGTCGTGTGGCAGATCCAGCGGCCAGAGCCACGGCACGAGCGGGCAGAACGGGTGATTCAGCGAAACCAGCGCTCCGCCGTCCCGAGCGGCCTGCATCAGGCGCGCGCTCTCCTCTGCGCTGCGCGTATCGTAGCGCCCCGCGAGCGGCGCGTCGATGCCGAGAAAGCCCGCGTGACCCTGATAGTGCGTCCACTCCACACCGGGCAGCAGCGTGATATCGTCGCGATGCGGCGTCGCAGAGACGTTGTTGTGGTCGGTGATAAAGAGATAGTCCAGTCCGGCCTGCGCCGCGACGTCGGCTAGAGTGCCGAGCGAGAGCGCGCCGTCCGAAGCGTTGGTGTGCGCGTGCGTGTCCCCACGAAAGAGCCTGCGCTTCTTGGGCGTGAGTGTGATTTCACAGGTCACGTCCGCGCCGCCCTCGGGCACGTGGTATGCGCCGGCGACGACGCGCCAGCGTCCCGCGGGGAGTTCCGCGGCGAGAAAGCCTGCGCTGCTGCCCAGCGGGGAGACGAAAATATGCGTGCGATCCGATCCGGCCGCGCCAAAAAGCCGGCCGTCCGGCGCCTCCAGCGCGAGGTCGATCACGCAGTGCTCGCGCGCGACGGTGAAGCCGCCCTCGCGCACTGTCGCGCTGGCGCGATATGCGGTGCTTACGTCGATGCGCTCCGTATCCGCGGGCACGTCGAAGGCGAGGCGCAGGTAGCCGCGTTCGTCGCTTTTTTTGACGGGAAGGGTGTAGGTTGCCATAGCGTCAATTCCTCTTTGATTCAAATGGTGCGTTCGCCCAGCTGCACAGGCAGAACCCCTCGCGCCGGACCAGCGCGTCAAATGCGTCGCTCATGAGATACTCGTATTCCCAGACGCGCTTTTGCCACTCCGGCGTGCGCTTTTGCAGCGCCTCGTCCGGCAGGGAAGGGTGCAAAAAGACCTCCGTTATGCCTGCGCCTGCGTCGCGGAGCGCGCGGTCGTAGTAGTTTGCGAGCGCAAGGAATCCGCCGAGTTTGGCTGCGGGCAGCGGGTTTGTGATAAAGTCGTCGAGCAGCGACACGCCGCGCCGGTCCGCCGAGCGGACGATGGCGCGGTGCGCCAGGCGCAGCAAAGCGCCTGGTTCGCGCCCGAGCTGGCGCTCCAAAAATGCGGGTCGGCGCGGAAAGCGAAACGGCAAGTTTTGCGCGCGGCAAACTTGAAACGCGTTGCGGAAAAAGAGCCGGCCGTTGATGCCGTAGAGCGTGCCGCCGTGGCTGTCCGCGTGGTCGGGCGCGACGCCGCGGCTGCGCAGAAACGCGGCCTGTGCCTCCAGCTCGCGGGTGACGTCGCGGCTCCTTGCCTGCCGGCTTGCGCGCCAAGCGCTGGGGATCAGCGCGCCGTCTTCGCAGAGAGAGGGGACGCTTTGCGCGCCCGCGCAGGGCGGCCAGCGCTCTTCCGCCCACTCTGCATGCAGCGTCCAGTGCACGCCGACGGGGAGATTGCGCTCCTTTGCGGCCGCGCAGGCGGCTTGCGCCCGCTGCGCGGGGGCGAGAATCGTTGTGCTTGTGATCCGGCCAGCTTCAAAGAGCCGCAGGATCGCTTCATCGCCCGAAGCGGTCATGCCAAAGTCGTCCGCGTTGACGATGAGGTAGCGCGTGTTCACAGCTGATCCGGCGCTTCCGGCGCGGCGGCCTGCGCATCCTCGGGGAAACGTAAAAACCGCGAGACGAGCGCGCTGAGCACCATCGCTACAAACGGAAAGACCGCCATGAGGAACTTTGCGGCTTCGCCCGGCATCGTGCCGGGGTTGTCACCGCTTTCAAACCCGTAGAGGCTGCCGACCAGCAGGAACGCGAGGCTCGTAAACAGCCCGCTCAGCCGGTTCATAAAGCCCAGCGCGCTGGCGTAGGTGCCTTCGCGGCGCAGGTTGTATTTGCGCGTGTCCTCATCCATGATTCGCGCGCCGATGAGATCCATCGTCGTGATCGCGCCGGCGAAGCCGAGCCCGACAAAGCAGCTCGCGATGATGGCGCCGGTGAGGCTCTTCATAAAATACAGCGGGATAAACGCAGCTGCAAGGAAGATCAGCGCCGCGCGCCAGACGGGCATGACGGTGTATCTCTTCACGAGCTGTGCCCAGACGGCCACGCCGCCCATGGCGAGCACGAGCACCACCGCCAGCAGGATGGTGGACGCCGTGCCGGAGAGCTCCAGCGTATACTTGGTGTAGAAGGAGAC
>JAEWQH010000037.1 GCA_023399275.1 Bacillota bacterium | reverse complement strand
ACCAAATCAATATCTTTGGAGGGTGGCTGTATGCAGATCGCCTTGAGTCTGGTTTTGAACACGACCCTCCTGTTATCCATCGGCATTCTCTTCAATTTTTTCTACCAAAAAATTCATGCGCAGAGCCTGCTTTACCACATTCTCGGCGGGGTTATCCTCGGCGTCGCCGGCATAGCGCTCGTCTCGCTCGGCATCCGCCTGTCCGACGATGTCATCTTCGACACCCGGTCGATCCTGCTGGGCGTCTCCGGCCTGTTTTACGGCGCGCTGCCAACCTCAATCGCCGCGGTGATCATCGCGCTTTATCGCGTGTCCCTCGGCGGCGCCGGCATGGTGACCGGGGTGGTGGTCACGCTCGCCTCCGCCGCCACGGGCGTCATCTGGCGCGCGCTGCGAAAAAACCCGGAGGCGTACAGGCCGTTTGAATACTATCTCCTCGGCGTGGCGACGCACGTGGTTATGATCCTCTGCCTGCTGCTGCTGCCCCAGCCAAACATGCTGCCGACCATAAGGGCCATAGCGGTTCCCGTGCTGGCGATCTTTCCGCTGGGCACGCTCGGCATGTGCCTGATCATCGTCTACGAACGCCGCAGCATGCATACGCAGAAACTCCTGAGCGACAGCGAAACCCGATTTCAGAGAGTTTGCGAGCGAGCGCCGTTTGGCATCATGGTGGAAAACGCGGACATCGTGTCCTACGTCAACACCGCGTTTTCAGACATCCTCGGCATGACGCGCGAGCAGATCCTCAACGCCAGCTGGAAGTCGTATACGCACCCGGAGGATCTGGAGAAGGACCACGCGCCTTTCAAGGCCATGATCCGCGGCGAAACCGACCAATACGACCTCGTTAAGCGCTATATCCGGCCGGACGGCGAAGTGGTTCGCGTACATCTGTTTGTGGCGATGCTCAACCGCTCCGAACCGCGCGAAAAGAGCGACTACATCTGCATTGCGCAGGACATCACCAACGAGTTTGCGCGCGAGCAGGAGCTGCTGGAGAGCGAACGCCGGCACCGGGAGACCTCCGCCTTTCTGGGAGCGCTGCTCGACTCCATCCCCGATCACATCTTTTATAAAGATGAAAGCGGCGCCTACCTCGGCTGCAACCGCGCGTTTGAGCGGGCCTCCGGCATCACAAAGGCACAGCTCGCCGGCAAGACCGACCGCGATCTGTATGATCGCGAAACGGCGGACCTGTTTGTCGGCATGGACGAGCAGGTGCTCTGCAGCGCCGAGCCAAAGCGCAGCGAGGAGACGATGATCTTCCCCGATGGCAGGCGCATCGTCACCGAGACGCTCAAAACGCCGTTTTTCAACGACGAGGGCTCGCTCGCAGGGCTGATCGGCATCAGCCGCGACATCACGGACCGCAAAAAGAAGGAAGACCGCATCGAGTATCTCAGCGTTCACGACATGATGACCGGGCTCTACAGCCGCATGTATTTCGACACGGAGCTCTATCGGCTGGATGCGGCAAACGACCTTCCCTACTCCGTGATCACCGGGGACATCAACTCACTCAAGCTCACCAACGACCTCTTCGGACACAGCGAGGGCGACAAGCTCATCACCGAAACGGCGGCGCTGCTCAAGGACTGCTGCGGGCAGGGGATCGTCGCGCGCACGGGTGGGGATGAGTTTTCGATTCTGCTGCCGAAGACCGACGAGGACGAGACCCTCCGCATCATCGCGCAGATCAACCGCGACGTCGAGGCGCGAAAGCGCGAAACCCGGGACCAGCACTTCTTCCTGAGCATCTCGCTCGGCTATGCGACCAAGGCCCGGCCGGAGCAGACGATCGGCGAGATACTCAAAGCGGCGGAGGAGCACATGTACCGGCGCAAGCTGCTCGAGCACCAGAGCCTGCGCAGCACGCTGCTCTCCACCATCAAGGCGCTGCTCTTCTCCAAGAGCAACGAAACCGCAGAGCACGCCGATCGCATGGCGCAGCTGGCGCGCCGCCTCGGCGCGGAGCTTTCGCTCGGCGAGAGCGACCTTGTCTCCCTGGAGCTGATGGCGTCGCTGCACGATATCGGCAAGATCGGCATCAGCAACAGCGTGCTGAGCAAGCCTGCCGCGCTGGACGCACACGAGTGGACGGAGATCCGGCGGCACCCGGAGATCGGCTACCGCATCGCGCTGACGATCCCCGAGCTGCAGGGCATCGCGGGCTACATCCTCTGCCACCACGAGCGCTGGGACGGGGCGGGCTATCCGCAGGGGCTCCGCGCGGAGGAAATCCCCTACATCTCCCGCATCGTCTCCGTCATCGACGCATACGACGCGATGACGGAGGACAGGCCGTATCGCAAGGGCATGCCCGGCGAAGCCGCCGCCGCGGAGATCGCCCGCTGCTCGGGAACGCAGTTTGACCCGGATATCGCGCGCGTCTTCATCGAGCGCGTGCTGCAGCTGCCCTTTGCGCCAAAGCAGGGCGAAAACGGCGCAGTGTGAAATAAAAGCGCCATTGTACCGGCTCTTGTTCTTCGCCAGATGCTATTTCTCAAAATCGTTTTAAAAAAGATCCGAGTCAACAAAATAGACGGTCGCGCACCCGATCGCTCCCGCCGACGCGCGGTGGCCTTCTGCCGCTGCGCGCTAGCGCACCTTCTCCCGGTTGATGAGGCCGCCAAACGCCGTCCGCAGGCAGATGCGCAGATCCAGCCAGACGGACCAGTGGTCGATATACCAGATATCGTATTTGACGCGCTCCTCGATCGAGGTGTCGCCGCGGTATCCGTTGACCTGCGCCCAGCCGGTGATGCCGGGCCGCACGAGATGCTTGAGCATGTAGAGCGGCACGCTCTGCTGAAACTGCTCGACAAAGTGCGGGATCTCCGGCCGCGGGCCGATCAGGCTCATGTCGCCTTTGAGCACGTTGAAGAACTGCGGAAGCTCGTCGATGCTGGTTTTTCGCATCAGACTGCCAAAGCGCGTCTTGCGCGGGTCGTCGCTCTTCGTCCACCCGGTGCGCTCCTCGGCGTTGACGCGCATCGAGCGAAATTTATACATCTGAAAGAGGCGCTTGTTCTTTCCCACGCGCGTCTGCCGAAAGATGACCGGGCCGGGGCTGGAGAGCCGGGTGCCGATCGCGGCGATCAGCATGACCGGGCTGGTGAGCGCGATGAACACCAGCGACAGGACGATGTCAGACACGCGCTTGATCATCGCATTGACGGGAAAATCCAGCGGCGTCGTGCGCAGATTGAGCAGTTTACAGTCCCCAAGGGCCTGAATCGTCGTGCTCGCGGGGATATAGTCGTTGTAATACGGGACGATGGATATCTTGGTGCCGCACTTTTCGCTCGCGGCGATGATCCGCGGCAGCAGCGCGTGCTGCTCCATCTCAAGCGCAACGACGATCTCGTCCACGCCCTGCCGCGAAAGCAGGATTTCTTCGATCCTCGTCCAGTCCCCAAGGCAAGGCAGGCGGCCGATCGTTCCCATGCCGCCGATATATCCGTCTATCGTGTAGCCAAACTGCGGCGCCGAAGCGATGGTTTCCGCGTATTTTTGCGCGAGCGCGCCGCTGCCCACCAGGATCACGTGCTTGAGGTTGAAACCGCGGCTGCGATAATAGAAAAGCCCGCCGCGCACGAGGGCGCGCTTTGCCAGCACCAGCGTGCTCGCGAGCACGAAAAAGAGCGTGAGCGCCGCGCGTGAAAAGTGCGTCAGCCGCAGCAGGTAAAGCAGCGCGCCGCCGCCGAGAACCAGAATCGCGTTGACGATCAGCACCCACTTGACGTCGAAGTAAAAGGGCTTCCCGCGCACGGAATCGTAAAGCCTCGCAAGCTGGTAGCCAAACACGCCCGCCGCCGCAAAGAGCAGGGAAAACCAAACCAGGTTTGCCGGCTGCAGCGCGATATTCTGCGGATCCCGGCGGACGACGAGCAGCCAGAAGCAGGTGGCGCCATAATACGAGCCGCCGAGGAGAATAAAATCGATCAGCCGGTTGATCTGGTTGAGCACGCGTTGCCATTTCTTGATCATGATGCACCCTCGACCTTCGAGAATTTGCTCCGCGGCACCCGCCGGCTTTCAGGCGGGCAGACCGCTGCTTCCCCTCCATCTTACGCATTCGGCGCACGCGCGTCAATCCGCGCGCAAGATCGACCGGACGCAAGCAGGCGAAACACGGTGGACGCGTGTCGGCAAAGAGAGCCGCTGTAAATTCTGTTGACAAACCCGCGTGTTACATGCATGATAAAATAGTAGCGAGTGCTTCTGTCATGCTGAAAAGACCGGAGCTATGGCACGCCTTACCATCTTCGGCTTCTTTCCGGCGAATCAGCGTTACATGCGCCGCAAAAGGCGCATGCCTGCTTTCGCCGCCCCGCGTGGCCACGCACCAAAGACCTGCTCTTTGGAACACCATCAAACCTATTATATCGGGGGACAGGATGAGATATCGTTTGGGAAGATCTTTCGGCCTGCTGGTTGCATGCGCGCTGTTCATGTCGCTTTTGAGCGGCTGCGCGCAGGCCGTCCACCCAAGCTACAATCAAACGCCGGATCCGGAGCCGACGGACGTTCCGATCGAGCTGCAAACGCTCGAGCCGACCGCCACGCCGGAGGTGACGCCCACGCCGGAACCCGGCAGCACCGCCACACCCGAGCCGACGGAGGCGCCGGTGGTGGACTATGTCATCGCCAAGGGCACGGTGCACAGTTCAAAGCTCAACGTGCGCTCGGGCCCGGGCACGAACAATAAGGTGATCGACACCCTCTACCGCGAGGCGAGCCTGCTGATCTACGCGGTGGACGGATACTGGCTCAAGATACAGGTCGCATCCTCCGGCGAAACCGGCTATGTCTACGGCAAGTATGTCGGGCTGGACGGCACGAGCATCTCGGCCTACGGCTTTGGCATCACGCTTGACGACGCGGAGCTCTACGCCGAAGCCACGCGCGATAGCGAGCTGGTCGGCATCGTGCCGCGCGGCGCGGGACTTACGATCTACTACTCGGATAAGGTGACGGGCTACTACTGCGTCTCCGTGCATGGCACGCTGCAGGAGGGCTTCATCGCGCCGCTTTACCTGAGCATCGTCTCCCGCGTCAAACCCAGCGACGCCAACTACGAGGACAAGACCGGCTACATCTCGGGCAATCTCGTCAACATGCGCACCGGCCCCGGCACGGGTTACCGCGTGATCGACCAGCTCTCCAAAGGCGCCGCGCTCGTCGTGCTCAACGTGGGAATCGACTGGTACAAGGTGCAGGTCAAGGACACCGGCATCTCGGGCTATGTCTACGGCAAGTATGTCTCGCTGAAGAACCCCGGCTCCACGCCCACGCCGGAGCCGCCCGTGCTGCCGGATACGGGCGCGCAGGGCTATATCAACGCAAACGGCGTCAATATCCGCAGCGGGCCCTCGGCGGACTACGACAGCCTCGGAATCCTGAACCAAAACGAACCGATCCGCTACGAGGGCGCCTACGGCAACTGGTTTAAGGTTTCGGCGCTGTATGCGCGCCTGATCGGCTGGGTGTATGCGGATTTCATCACCATTCCCGATCCAACGCCCACGCCGGAGATGACCCCGCAGCCGCGCTAGCGTGATTTGGCGGCAACCACCAGGAACAAAAGGAGCAACTATGGCTTTTCAAATCGAAGACGGACGCGTCTACTACGAAAACGAGCAGCAGGAGGTGCTGGCCGAAGTCACCTACTCCCATCTCGGCGGCGGCGTGGTCGACATCGACCACACCTTTGTGAGCCCCACGCTGCGCGGCCAGGGCATCGCCGGGCAGCTGATGGAGGCGCTGGCGACCGACCTGCGCACCAACGGACTGAAGGCCACGGCCTCCTGCTCCTACGCGGTCGCCTGGCTGGAAAAGAACCGCGCGGCATATGCCGACATCATCGCCTGAACCTGCCGAGAACCGGCCACAGGGCGCGGTGGAAACATCCCCGGCGCCTTTTTTGCCGGAAGCAGCGGCGCCGCACAAACTCCCCCGAAAGGGTTAGCTATGAACGAAGTTTGAATGCACTGTGTACGATGCATGAAAACATCGGCGTTCGCCCGCGCGCACGCGGCGCGGGTGTTGACAGTCCATCCGGAACAAGACTACAATCAGCTCAGGTTACATGGGGATTGTGACGGCGCGGCGGATTTCACGTCCGGCATGTCATAGACGCCCCGTGCCGGTCAGCCGTTTTTTTGCGACATTTCGCCGGAAACAGCGGCCGGGAGAGATCGGGAGGGCTGTTGCATGCGCCATTCCACAGATAGCGCCCGGGACGACGGTTCCGTCGAATACCGGGCATATGCGCGGGCTCCCTCACGAAGCGGAGGGCGTTTATCGGGCGCTCTGCCGGGCGTTTGCGCCGTTTTGCTGCTGCTGACGGCGGCGGCGCTGCTGTATGTTCGCCAATACACCGTCGCAGGCGCGTCGATGGAGCCTACGCTCCTTTCGGGGGACCGCGCGTTCTACATAGGATTTGTTCAGCCGGATTACGGCGATCTTGTTATATTCGACGCGGGCGAGGTCTACGGGCTCGTGATCAAGCGCGTGGCCGGGCTGCCCGGGGATACCATCGCGATTACGCCGGATGGGCGCGTCGTGCGAAACGGCACGCTGCAGAACGAAGCGTATATCACGCCGGATGCGCTCGGCAACAGCGCCATGGAGGAGATCCGCGTAGAGAGCGGCAAGCTCTTTTTGCTTGGCGATAACCGAGCCGAATCGATCGACAGCCGGGACGTACGCGTCGGCCAAGTCGACCTCACCTCCGTCCGCGGCGTGGTGATCCGAACGCTGCGCAAGACGGGCTGAGCGCGCGATTGCCCCGTATATGCCCTGGATTCCACCTTCCAAAGGCACGGCGGACTCTCTGCCGCCCACCGCACCGGAAACGAAAAAAAGGATCCTCTTTATGCGCCACGACAAGACAAAAACCAGATTGATCCACTGCGCCGTCGCCCTCCTGTTTGCGGGGCTTATGCTGGCGCAGTTTGGCTGTCAGGGCGAGACCGTGCGCGCACTGGACTATTCCACGGAGGATGAACTGTATACCGGCCAGTCCGACCCGGACGCGCAGTCGGGCAGCCCCGAAGCGGAGCAGACGGATGCGGCCGCAGCGACGCCGGCTAGCCCGACGGCGACTGCGCCGACGCCGACGCCGGACACGGCTTCCGCCAGCCCCGCCGCGAGCCAAACGCCCGCGTCAACCCCCACTGCCGGCGGCGCGACCGCATCTCCCGCGCAAACGCCGGCTCTGTTCCGGCTGACCGTACTTGTTCAGGATGCCTCAAAGAGCGCACTCGCCGGCGCACGCGTGACGCTGCTGCGGGACGGGGCGTTGCTGTTTTCCGGCATGACCGGCAGCGACGGCACTGTCTCCTGGATGCTTCCGGCCGGGCACGTCTACCGCGCGGCGGCGTCGCTTGCCGGGTATCAAACCATAGACGGCGATGCGGCGGCATACGACCTGTCGGCGGACACGCTGGCAACGATCACGCTCGCCCCCGCGGAGGATGGCGCGGCGGAGCCGACGACGCAGCCTGTACCGGACGGCGCGCCGGGCCGGGTCGTCATCACAGCCGAATCGGTCTCCATCCAGCTTTCGCAGGCAGACTTTACCCTGCTCGATGGCGTGCGCGCGCAGACGGAGTTCGGCGTTCCGGTCGCCGTATGGGTCGTCGACAGCGGCGGCTTTCGCGCGGATGCGTCCGGCGCCTATCGCGTGACATACGGCGCGCTCGAGGAAGGCACTCTGATCTATGCGTCCCGTACCGTTACGGTGGAGGGCGAAGCCGCGCAGGAGGACGACACGCAGCCGGACGCACCCTTCGGCAGCAGCAGGGAGCGCTACGAGATCCTGCTGGCCTACCGCGAAGGGATCGGTGCGCAGCTCAGCGAGCGTATCGACGCGCTGAACGCCGCGTTTCAGAAAAAAGCGGAGGCTGCGCTGTCCCAAAACGCCGAAGCGCGCATCCTTGCGCAGGCAGCGGAGGAAAACGACACGGATGAAGCCTCCTCCGTCAAGGACATGCGGCAGACCTCCGATATCAAAGTGACAAACTGGTCCGACGTGCTCGCAACGTTTCTCGCGCAGAATGTGCCGGACGAGACGCATCCGCTGGATGCCGCGCTGCTGCTCACGATTCCGCTGGAAAAGCTGGACGCCGTATTCTGGGATATGAACCAGATCGAGGTGTTTCGCATGGACGGAACGACGAACATACTGCTCAGCTCGAAATCCTGCGAGGACATGGCGGACGAATACGGTATGAGCGCCGCGCGCAGGCGCTTCCTCTCCGAGCTGATGCAGCCGGAGTTTCAGCGCACGTTCGCCTCGATGACGGGAAACGCCGCGTTTGCCGACGCATCAGAGGAGACCGTAACCGCCCTGCTCGAAACGCTGCCGGAGAATACCGGCGTAGAGCGCATGCAGGTGGTTGAAACCGCGCTTTCGCTCGTAGGCAAAGTCTCCTACGAGTGGGGCGGCAAGTACAACCGCCTGGGATGGAACGCCGCCTGGGGCAACGCCAACGATGTGCCGGAGGGGGAAACGGCAACCATCTCGCGCGACACGGGGCTGGACTGCAGCGGTTTTGTCAGCTGGACGTTCATCAACGCGTCCGGAAGCGCCGAAGTACTGCGCGCCATCGGCAACGGCTCAAGCAACCAGTGGGCGCGCTCCACCGCCATCGGCTGGGACGAAGGCCGCCCGGGCGACTTGGCGTTTTACTTTGTGCCGGGCGAACGGCAGTATAACCACGTAGGCATCATCGTCTCGGTCGACGACGACGGCAGCTATCTCGTTGCGCACTGCTCTTCGCTGCAAAAGGGCGTGGTCGTAACCGATGCGTGGAGTAACGGATTTCGGTATCTGCGCAGACCCGTCCTTTTCGAGTAAGGTCCATTTCAGGGCGGCAGCGGCCGGGGGGGGCGAACGCCTGTTTCACGAAAGACCGCACCCGCAGCGCCCCGCGGCAGGCCGGCACGACGACTTTGCGTGTATCATCGCTTGACAGCTGTGCCGTATTTTGCTATTTTTAAGACCACACAGCTTTGTATGCCCTGCGACGCCGCGAGGAGGCGTGCACCGCGAAATCGTTTGCGTGTGTGTGAAGAATTCATGAATTTTGCCGGTTTTTTATGCAATCGGCCGGCGCTTCGGTTAAGATAAAAAAAGAAGCGGATTTGCTGGGTTTCCCGCAGGGTTTTCCCCGCTGAATACCACCGGTGGAAAAAAAGATTTTTTCGCATATTGCCACCGCTGCATTCGCTTTTGACCGCTTGGCGCACCGATACGTTTTTTGACTGTATCAAATACGTTCGGCTACCGCAATTGGATCCGATTACCGCGGCATATGCGCGGCTGTGTTGTGAGGATTCCCTTACAGCACATGGTATATGCACCCGCGCGGAGCACAAGATGCGGGCATCCTCCTCTCTGCGCAGAGCGGTTTTCTCCGTGCTGCGGCAGATCCGGCCCGCAAAGACTGGCTGCAGCAAGCTGTGCAAATGATTGCACAAGCTGTTATTTCGGATCGCTCGCGCCCATTACGTTCGTCAACCCGCTTGCCGGATGAAGGTGTAATGAGCGCAGGAACCTTGAAAGCCGTATACGGGTGCGATTCTTCCCACGTAAGAGGCACACCCCGCGAAAGCGGGCGTCGCAAAGCTACAGGGCCTAACGGCAAACAATTGCCTACGGTCGCCAGCTGCCGAATGAAGAACTCACGTTTGCGCTAAAGCCGGCCTGAATGGGCTTGCTTGTGATTCAAAAACGCGGCGGTTCAAATTCTAAGGGATTGTGAGCCGCTCTTTTTTTCGGCGGCACGCTCAGACTGGAGAATAGGAAGCGCTTTTCTTTTTTTGTTACAGTGCGTCCTGCCGGTAAAAAGCGTTTCGTCGTGACAAAAGTCACGGATTTTTGCCCGGCGGCATCGTTTAATAATGAAGATGATGATGCCGCGCCGCACAAGCGGCGGCGGCGAGGGAGAGGCAATCATGCAGGAGCTCCTGCCGGCTGGCTGCGGCGCCGCACTGTGCGCCGCGCTGGCGATCCCCGTACGGGCAGTCTGCGGCCTGCTGCAAAAGCGACGCGGACTCGCGCAGGATATGGAGCAAAAGCACCTTTGGATCCTGCTGGCCGGTCTGGCGCTCTTCGGCGGCGTGATCGGCTGGCGAGCCGGGTTTTCGCTTCGGGGGTTATATCTGATTCTGGTGCTGTTTACCTCCGCGTGCGTGTTTTATATCGACGCGCGGCACCGCGTCATCCCAAACGAGCTGGTACTGGCGATTCTCGCGCTTGCCGCTGTGTTCGGGCTGACGGGCGCGATCCCGTTTCAGATCGGCTCCTCACTGCTGGGGCTCGCCGCGTGCTTTGTCATCTTCTTTCTTCCCGGCCTGCTTGGCAAGCGGGTCGGCGCCGGAGACATCAAGCTCGCCTCGGCCATGGGTTTTGCGCTGGGGCTGACAGGCAGCCTGTATGCCATCGCCGCCATGGGCGCGCTGGTGCTGCTCTATGTGCTGATCGACCGGCGCGCGCCGCTGCCGCAGCAACTGAAAGAGATGATCCCGATGGGGCCGTTTCTCGCGCTGGCTCTGGTTGGGATGTCGATCGCGCTCGTATAGCGCCCCTTGACCTTGTCTCCCCGAACGTTAAAGCGTTCTAAAAAATAGGGAAACCCTAAAATAAAACGGAGGTAATGGAACATGATGCAACTTTGGAAGAACGAAGAAGGCCAGGGCATGGTGGAATACGGCCTGATCATCGCGCTCGTCGCGGTCGTGGTCATCGCGGCCATCTCGCTGCTGGGCAACAACATCAGCAACCTGTTCAACGGCCTGTCGGGCAACTTAGCGAACAAAAAGTAACGCCCCCTGCGGGAATATCGGGGGAAGGAGGATTCTAGTTTTATGAAGCGTTTTTTCAAAAACGAAGAAGGCCAGGGCATGGTGGAATACGGCCTGATCATCGCGCTCGTTGCAGTCGTGGTCATCGCCGCCATCTCACTGCTGGGCAACAACATCAGCGACCTGTTCAATGGCGTCGCCGGAAACGTCGCCGGAAACTAGACCGGAGCCAGCGATTAACGCCGCCCGGCCGGTTCACCCGGTAAACACCCGCAACCAACCCGGCCGCAGGGGGGGCAAAGTGAGAACGGCGATAAATTCAACCGCTTTCACTCCCCCGCGGCCACCGATTTGAACCGGTTCTTCGGTATCTCTGGCGCAGCGAGACAGTCCTGCTTGCGCGGCGCGAGAGATGCCGACGATTTGTTACCTGCGCGGCTTCTGCGCGGAGGAAGGAGAAGCGATGCGGCGGTCATCTGCGGTGCGTGCGTCCGCAAAACGTTCCATCCGAAACAAACGCCGCGAAAGCGGCCAGTCGCTCGTGGAGACAGCCCTCACGCTGCCTCTCTTGCTGCTGCTCATCTGCGGTATGCTGGAGCTGGGCTGGCTTGCCTCGGCGCGGCAGACGTTGGATACGATCACGCGCGAAGCCACGCGCGCCGGGATCGTCGCCACCTCCACGGCAGCCAGCACGACGGCGGTCAACCAGTCCCTCGCAGGGTCGAAGCCGGGCTATATGACAAACTCGCTCTCCGTCAGCGTCAGCTTCTCCAACCCGTCCAACTTCAAGAGCGGGGACATCACCGTCACCACGGCGTACGACCTGCCGACGCTCACGCCGCTGACCGCGTTTCTCGCGCCGGACGGCGCCTATCATCTGGTCTCCACCTATACGATGAAGATGGGCTAACCCGGGCGGAGGGAAACGCTCCGCCGACGATCGCAGCTTTGCCTGATGGGATGCATGCAGGCGCAAAACGAATGCGGACAGGCCGGCCGCCGGTTCCGCTGGGAGGGCTCTGATGAAAAAAGTTGTTGTGTTCGCCTTGATCGCCGCGCTGTGCGCGGGCGCTTTGCTGTATTTTTATCTGGGGAATCTCGAGGCGCAAAAGCAGGTTGAAATTCAGTACGACAGCGTAGCCGTCGCAGCAACGGACATCCCCGCCTACACGCCGATCACCGCCGAAATGGTGACCATAAAGCAGGTCCCGCAGGGCTACGCGCACCCGCTTGCGGCACACACGGCCGAGGAAGTGATCGGCTACGTCACCGAGAGCGAGATCCTCCAGGGCGAGGAGCTGCTCCCGGCCAAGCTCAAGCAATACGGTCAGAGCGAAAGCGGGCTTTCCTACAATGTGCCGGAGGGCATGCGCGCGGTGACCGTATCGGTGGACGAGGTCTCAGGCGTAGCGGGCTTTTTACAGCGCGGGGATTATGTGGACGTCATCGCCTACACCACCACGTCTTTCCAGACAGATGAGGCTGCCGCCGCGCTGGCTGCGCAGGCCGAGGCGGCGGAGGAAGGGGCGGACGAGGCCGCCCGCACCACAACCCAGAGCACGACGCTGGTCGCCGCGCAAAACGTGTGCATCGCGGCGGTCGGCACATCGCTCTCCGGCGGGACGGACGACCAGAGCGGCGTGGGCTACGCAAGCGTGACGCTGCTGCTCACGCCGGAGGACGCCATGCGCGTCATCCAGGGCTCCAAAGGCGGCTCGATCGTGCTGGTTTTGCGCGCGCTGGGCGACCACGCGGCAAACGAAGCATCCCCCGTGGTCAACGACTCGCTCTTGGAAAAGGCAAAGTAGGGGAGAGGGAATGAACAGCATCCGCATCATGCTGGCAGCGTTTTCTGCCGACGACCGAAAACTGATCTCCGGTCTTCTGACCGACGAGGCGCTGCGCGTCGTCAGCTCGTTCCGGCCGGACGCCGACGGGCTGAAAAAAGCATCCTCCCAACCGGCGGATGTGCTGCTGATCGGCACCCGCGGGCTGCCCGACCGGGAGCTGGATTTCGCGGAGCGCATGTTTACCTCGCGCAGCGACGTCACGATCCTCTTGCTTGCGCCCGCGCTGGACAGCCGCACGCTGACGCGTGCGATGGAGTGCGGCATCTCCCGCGTGATCGACATCGACAGCAGCGAGCAGGATATCTGTACGCAGATCATGACGGCGACGAGCCGCGATATGAGCCGGCGCACCTGCACGCAGCAGATCGCGAGCTACGACTCCAAGATCGTCGTATGCTACTCGCCCAAGGGCGGGGTTGGCAAGACGACGCTCGCGGTAAACCTCGCCTATGCGCTCGCGACCATGAACAAAAAAGTCGCGCTGATCGACCTGAGCCTGCAGTTCGGCGAAGTCGGCGTTTTTTTGGATATCCCGAAGGGGGATACCATCGCGGACATGGTAGAGGAACGCTCGTTTGAGCTCTCCACCATCAAGAGCTACCTCATCCGCCACCAAAGCGGCATACAGGTCATGCTCTCGAGCAGCTCTCCGGAATACGCGGAGCTGATCCAGCCGATGCACGTCAACTCGATCCTTTCCTCCCTTCGGACGGAGTTTGACTATGTCGTGGTCGATATGGGCGTGGCCCTGGGCGACTGCGCCGTCGCCGCAATGGAGACGGCGGATACGATCCTGTTGGTCGTCAACGAGGACATCGCCGCGCTGCACGACGCCAAGCGCAGCATCAAAGTGCTCGAAGCGCTCAACCAGCAGGATAAGCTCAAGCTCGTCATCAATAAGGACGGGCTTTCGACGATCACGGTAAAGAACGTTTCGAGCCTGCTGGAGCTGCCGCCCGCGCTCATCGTCCCCTACGACCTGAAGTCGGCCATGCTTGCGGTCAACCGCGGCATCCCCATGCTCAGCTGCGCGCCGAACGCACGCGCTTCCAAGCAGATTCGCAGCTATGCGCGCAGCATGATCCGGAGGGTGTAGCCATGGGATTGCTGGAGCGGCTGGATAAGAAAACCCCCGCTGTGCAGACGGGGGCAAGCGTGCAGGCGGAGGCGGACGAAGCCGCCGCGCTGCGCGAGCGCGTACACTACCAGGTCGTAGAGTCGCTCAACAAACGCGACGAAAAGCACAGCGGCGGCACAAGCGAAGCGGAGACGCGCGCCATCATCGAGGCCGCGCTGGAGCAGCACGCCTCCAGCATGGCGCGGCCGGAGCGCAACCGCATCGCCGCGGAGATCTACGACTCGATCCGCGGCCTCGGACCGCTGGAGAAACTGCTGGCCGACGAAACGGTCAGCGAGATCATGGTCAACGGCGCAAAGCAGGTGTTTGTCGAGCGCAAGGGCAAGCTGCAGCCGACCGATGTGACGTTTTACGACAACGACCAGCTGCTCAACGTGATCGACCGCATCGTCTCGCCTCTGGGCCGCCACATCGACGAAGCGACGCCGATGGTCGACGCGCGCCTGCCCGACGGCTCGCGCGTCAACGCGGTGATCGCGCCGCTTTCGCTCAAAGGCCCGCTGCTCACGATACGAAAGTTCTCCAAGACGCCGCTGACCGTCGAAAACCTGATCAGCTTCGGAAGCCTCACCTTCAAGATGGCGGCGTTCCTTGAAGCCTGCGTCAAGGGCCGGCTCAACATCGTCGTCTCGGGCGGCACGGGCAGCGGGAAGACCACGCTGCTCAACGTACTCTCCGCCTATATCCCTTACGACGAGCGCATCGTCACCATAGAGGACGCGGCGGAGATCCAGTTGCAGCAGCAGCATGTACTCACGCTGGAAGCGCGCCCCGCCAACCTTGAGGGCACGGGGCAGATCACCATTCGCGACCTGGTGCGAAACGCGCTGCGCATGCGGCCGGATCGCATCATCGTCGGCGAGGTGCGCGGCGGCGAGGCGCTGGATATGCTGCAGGCCATGAATACGGGCCACGACGGCTCCCTGACCACCGGCCACGCAAACTCCACGCGGGATATGCTCTCGCGCCTGGAGACCATGGTGCTCATGGCGGGCATGAACCTGCCGATCTCGGCCATCCGCCAGCAGATTGCCTCCGCGATAGACATCATCGTTCAGCAGTCGCGCCAGCGCGACGGCAGCCGCAAGGTCATCGGCATCAGCGAGGTCGTCGGCATGGAAGGCGATGTGATCGTCACGCAGGAGATCTTTACATATGACTTCGGGGACGGCCGCTCGCCCGGGCGCTTCCGCGCAACCGGCATCAAGCCGCGCTGCAGCGAAAAGCTCGCCGCGGCCGGCGCGGGCCTCAAGGACGAATGGTTTCACTAAGGCTTGCGGGCAACCACGGCAAGACCGGCACAAAGACAAGCTGCCTTCGGCAGCGGCACGTGAAAGGAGAGAATCGGGATGATACGGGTTCTGGTCGTTGCAACGTTCATGATTGCGTGTTATTTCTTCTTCTACCTTCTCGCCGCAGTGCAGACGAAGGGAAAGCGCAAGATGGACGCGCGCGTGCGCGCGCTCTTCGACCTGACCGAGAACGAAACGCTGTTTCGGCGCAGGAACAAGGATAAAAAGAGACAGAACCCGCTCCGGCTGGACCGCATTGCGGACGAGCTGTATGTTGCGGGCGTCGCGTTGCGCGCAGAGGAGTTCATCACCATATGGATCCTGACCGGCGCTGTACTTCCCGCCGCCGCACTGTTTCTCGGCGCGCCGACAAGCTTTTGCATCGGGCTGGTGATCATCGGCGTCATCGCGCCGATCGCCTGGGTCATGATCAAGAAAAACAAGCGCCTTGCGCTGCTCGGCGCGCAGCTGCCGGATGCGCTCGCGATCATCTGCAACGCGCTGCGCGTGGGTCAATCCTTTCAGTCGGCCATGAAGAGCGTGGCGGATGAAATGGAGGAGCCGATCTCGCGCGAGTTCATGCGCGTCTACCGGGAGACGCAGTACGGCATGCCCCTGGAGATGAGCCTCAGCCGTCTCGTAAGCCGGACGAAGAACCAGGATCTCGAGCTGATCTCCTCCGCGGTCATCATCCAGCGGCAGGTCGGCGGAAACCTCGCCGTGATACTGCAGAACATCACGGATACCATCAGCCAGCGCATCCGCATGCGCGGGGAGATCCACACCATGACCGCCGCAGGGCGCATGAGCGGATACATCATCGGCGCGCTGCCGGGGTTCATCATACTGATGCTGATGTTCATCAACCCCAGCTACATCGATATGTTTTTTACGACGCAGTCGGGGCGTATCATGCTGCTGGTCTGCGTGGTTCTGGAGGCGATCGGCTTTGCGCTCGTACACAAGATCGTCAACATCAAGCTGTAAGGAGGGCGCCGCATGAGAATCGTTGTACTGGTGTTCACGCTCGCGGTATTCCTCATACTGGTCGCGCTGCTCAGCGGCGTCGGCGCCAAGAGCGACCAGATGCGCAAGCGTTTTTCGCAGGTTTCGGAGGCCGAGCATCCCTACAGCGACGAGGAGCTGAAAAAGTCCTTCTCCGAGCGCGTATTTCGTCCGGTGCTGCGTCGGATCTCCGAGGGAATCCGACGATCCGCCGGAAACAGCAAGCCGGTCGGGCAGAGCAAGAGCAACCTCAAGCTCGACAAGCAGCTCAAGTCCTCCGGCCTGCCGCTGACGCTGCAGGAGTTCACCTTCATCAAGGGCGCGCTGATCCTCGTATTTTTCCTGATCGGCGGCGCGCTGTTTCTGCTGCTGCCGCTTTCGTTGATGCTGCGGCTGCTGATTTTGCTCGTGGCGGCAAACATACCGCTTTACGGCACCAGCTACTTCCTTACCTCCCGCGTGCGTGAGCGCAAGGAAACGATCCTGCGCGAGCTGCCCGAGACGATGGACATCCTCATCGTCAACGTGGAAGCGGGGCTGAGTCTGGACGCAGCCATCGTGCGGCAATACGGAAAAAACAAGTCCGCAGTGCTCACGGAGCTCAATAACGCGATCCGCGAGGTGCAGATGGGCGTTCCTCGGCGTACGGCGCTCAAAGAGATGGCGGAGCGCTGCGACGTCAAGGAGCTTACGGCATTTGTCACCGCGCTGCTGCAGGCGGATCAGCTCGGCGTGCCGATCAAGAGCGTGCTGGATGTGCAGGCGGAGCGGCTGCGTGCGGAGCGCAAGCAGATGATTCAGGCAAAAGCCGCAAAGGCGCCGGTCAAGATCATGCTGCCGACGGTGATGTTCATCTTCCCCGTCATATTCATCATCCTGCTCGGCCCGGCTGTCGTCAACATGATCCACCTGCTCAGCTGATCGGGCGACACGACTCTTTTCGAAACGAGGCTTTGGCATGAAGACGGTGCGCATAGCGAAGGGCGGCGAAACGATCGCAACGGTCTGGCACGCCAGAGGGTACTTTTCCCGGCTGCGCGGGCTGCTTGGCCGCCGGCTGGTGGCGGATGGCGGACTGCTGCTTACACCCTGCAACGCCATCCATACAATCGGCATGGGCTACGCGATCGACGCGGTCTACCTGGACCGGCAGGGCAAAGTGCTGCGCGTCGACCCGTCGCTGGAACCCGGCCGGATCCTGCCGCCGCAGCGCGGCGCAAGACATGTTTTGGAACTGCCGGACGGCGCCGCGGCGCGGCGCGGGATTTCGGCCGGAGACAAACTGGAGGTCATCCAATGAGCGAACAAATAGAACGCACCGAAGAAGGGATCGAATCTCTGCGTAACCGTATGGATGCGGATGCGCGTTTTCGCCGTTCTTTTTCCGGCTACGCACCGCAGGATGTGCGCGCCTATGTAGAGAACGTGAAGCGCATTTTTTCGCAGCAAACGCGTGCCGCCAAGCAGGAGCAGGAAGACCTGATCACCCAGCTGAACGCCGCAAAGAGCGAGATTCAGGCGCGCAACTACGCGCTCAAGAAGCTCAAGGAGTTGCTCGTCGAGCGCGAAGCACAGCTAAACACCGCAAACACGCGGATCAATACGCTGCTGCAGACCGTCAAGAGCCACGGCGCGGAACGGGAGGAGCTGGAGCGCCTGCGCCAAGAGGCCGCGAGCAACACGAGCGCGGAGCGCATCCTTTCGCTCGAGAAGGAAACCAAGCAGCTGCGCGCCGCGGTAACACAGGCCTCCAACCTGGTAAACACCTGGAAAGCGGAGCGCGAGCGTCTGATCGAAGAAAACGACCACCTGCGCGAGGAGGTCTACTACCTGCGCGCCGTCGCGGCAAAGCCGTCGGAGCATGCCGCCCCGAACCGCACGATCGGTCAGGACAGCCCATACCCGGCGCCCGAAGCGGAGCGCGCCTATGCGCAGCCCGCATATTCTCCCGCCTACGCACAGCCGATGCAGCCGCCGCTCCAGCAGCCGGCTCGCCACGCGGCGCAGCAGCCCGCACCGCAGATCTCCCCGCAGCAAAAGGAGTTTTCACAGGTGGCCGATAAGCTCGCAACCATGTTTGCCGAGGCATACCAGCTCATCAGCCAGTTTAAGTCCAATCTGGATGCGCAGCAAGAGCCGCAGCAGAGGCCGATGCAGCCGACTATGCAGATTTTGCGGCCGGAAGCGGTTAATGCGGATGCGTTTTACCCGCGGCGGTAGCGGCTGCGCTGTCTAGAAGGCACGGCAAAAGCGCAGCAGCACAGGCTGACGGCAGCCGGGCGGTTGCGCTCTTTTTGCAGGTGCATTTGTTTTTTCGGCCGCTCTTTTCCGGCGGCTTACACATCCGTCAGGCTTTCTTTTCGTGGTAGGCCTGCTCGGTGTTGACGGCCCAGATGTTTTCCCGGTTGCCGACGCCTGCGCGGATGTTGGCGACGGCCTCAAACGCGGTGGCCATGGAGTGATCCATGTTGTTGTAGCGATGCTGCCCGTTGCGGCCGATACAGTAGAGGTTCTCCAGCCCGTTGAGGTAGTCTTTGAGCCGGTCGATCTCGGCATATGTATCGAAGTATGCCGGGTATGCTTTGGCGACGCGCTCGCGGCAGCTATCCAGTATCGGTGTGTCTTCGCCGATCACGCCGATGCGCGTAAGCTCTTCCACCGCCAGCGAGACGCAATCCTGCTCGGAAAGCGACCAGAACGCATCTCCCTCGGCGCAGAAGTACTCCAGTCCGATCCAGACCGTATGCAGAGGATCGCGCACCAGATAGGGAGACCAGTTGTTGAAAATCTGGATGCGCCCGAGCTTCACGCCTCGGTCCTGAACATAGATCCAACAGTCCGGCACGATATCCCCCAGCGTCGGCAAGCCGGTCGTGTTCTTCAGCTTCAGCCTCTCGACCAGCAGGCCGACCGTAACAAAATCGCGATACGGAAGACCGTCCGCAATGCGCCGGATCTCCGGCGGCACATCCGGCAGGCCGCGCACCAGATCGCGCAGCGGCATGGAGGAGATCACTAGGTCGCAAGGGATCGCCTCGCCGTCGCACAGCACGGCCGAGATGCGCCCGCCTTCGCGCAGAAAGCCGGTCGCCCGCCTGCCCGTGCGCACCTCGCCGCCGCGCGCGCACACCTCGCCGCACGCCGTTTCCCAGAGCTGGCCGGGGCCGTATTTGGGATAGGCAAACGCCTCGATCAGCGAGGTTTCGACCTGCCGCGCGCGCTTTGGCAACACCCGATCGGCGATGTTTTTCAGCAGCGCGAACACGGACAGCCCTTTGACGCGCTGGGCGCCCCAGTCTGCCGAGATGCTGCGCGGATGCCGCCCCCAGACCTTCTCGGTATAGCTCTCGAAGAACATGCCGTAAAGCACGCGGCCGAAGCGGTTGATATAGAAGTTTTCCAAAGAGGTCTCCGGCAGCTTCCGCACGCAGGCGTACAGATAGGATCCCCCAGCCCGCAGCGTGGTCAGGAGCCCCATGCTGCGTATGGTGGACCAACGCAGGCTGATCGGATAATCGTAAAAGCTGCCGCCAAAGTAGATGCGCGAGACGCGGCGGCGGTCGAGCATCACGCGATCCTCCCGCTCCGGGTCCGGCCCGCCGGGGCTGAGTCGCACCTCCCGGCGCAGCACGCGATCGTCAAATGCGGGCGCACCCTGCATGGGCAGCATGCGCTGCCACCAATCGCTCACGTGGCCGTCTTTCGAAAAGAAACGGTGCCCGCCGATGTCCATCCGATTGCCGGCATGGCAAACGGTCTTGGAGATGCCGCCGATGCGCGTATCCTCCTCAAGCACGGTGACACGATATGCCTCCGGCTGTTCGAGCAGTTCATATGCGGCTGTCAGGCCGGCCGGCCCCGCGCCGATCACGACCACGTGCGTCTGCTTGCGTTGTGACATTCCGTCTCCTTGTGTGCGATGCCGCACTGGGAAATGAGCAGAAAGAAATGGGTTCGATTCGCTGGTATCATACCACTTTTACGGTCGGAAGAAAAGCCAAAAACACGCGCTCGCGCGCAAACGATGGGAAGGGGAAAACACCGTCATGACGCAAACACCGGCGCGCGCAAGCCGCGCGGAGGGGATGGCTGCGACTGATTTTTTGCAGACCGAACGGCAGGAGAAACGCGCGCGCGTGATCCTGTCCCTGCTCGTCTTTCTACCCTGCCTCGTCATGGTGCTGGCGCTGGACAACGACCTGTGGTTTCTGCTCAACAGCGGACGCTATGTGCTGGAAAACGGCATACCGACCATCGAGCCGTTTACGCTGCATCAAAACTTTCGCTTTCTGATGCAGCAGTGGCTCTCCGCCGTCCTCTACTGGTGCGTCTACTCCCGGCTCGGCGCAGCCGGCGTGCTCGCGCTTTTGTTTGCGGTCTATTGCGCCACAGTGGCCGTTTTGTACAAGCTGGCGCGGTATCTTTCGCAGGGCAACGCCATCGCAGCATTTCTCGCGGCCCTGTTGGCCTCCGCCGCGCTCAAGCTGACGGTCACCTCGCGGCCGATCGTCTTTACGCTACTGGTCCTCTCCGTCGAGCTGTATCTGCTGGAGCGGTTCACCGGCACCGCCAAGCCGCGATATCTGCTGGCGCTGCCGGCGCTCTCCGCGCTGCTGATCAACCTGCACGCAGCGATGTGGCCGATTCAGTTTGTACTGCTGTTGCCCTACATGATAGACGCCTTCCGCTTTCGCTTCTGGATCTTCCGCGGGCAGGGATATCCAAAGCGTTACTTCTTCCCGGCGGTTGCTCTTATGTTCGCCGCGGGGTTTCTCAACCCCTACGGATGGTCCGCGATGAGCTATCTCTTTCGCTCATACGGATATCAGGAGATCGGCATCGTGCTGGAGATGCAGCCGCCGAATATCAACCATATCACCGGGATGATGATCTTCGGCTTCATCTTCCTCGTCGCGGCGATCTACCTGCTCAAAAAAAACCGGGAAACGCGGCTGCGCTACGCGCTGCTCACGCTCGGCACCATAGTGCTGACGCTGTCTTCTATTCGAAGCTTCTCGATCTTCGCCCTCTGCGCGATGTTTCCGCTCGCTTACTTACTAAAGGACGTTTCGCTGCCAAAGGGCAAGATCCATACGGGCAAGGGCATCCTGCGGCTGCGGGCGGTGCTGATCGCCGCGGTTGTGGTGACGGTTTCGGGTCTCCTCTCCCAGCGGGTAAGCGCTTTTGTCCGCGCGGACCAAACGCCGGCCGTTGCGCAAGCGGTTCACTACCTCAAGGAAAACGAACCGCAGGAAGACATGGTGCTCTATACGGGCTATAATGAGGGCGGCTTTGCGGAGTATATGGGGCTCAAGCCGTATATCGACCCACGCGCCGAGGTTTTTGTCAAAAAAAATAACGGCGCAAAGGACGTGATGCTGGAGTATTACCGCCTGCAGGTGGGGCAGGAATACTACAAGAGCGTGCTGGACGAATACGGCTTTACCCACCTGATCGTATCGCAGGATGATATCCTCTCCGCGGATCTGCCGCACGACGACGATTATACGTGCGTCTATGATGACGGCGAATACGCCGTTTACCGGCACAGGTGAAGTAACAGCAGCGCGCCCGCGGACGCAGGCGCCGAAAAAGCCGGTTTCATGCGTGCCATCGGCTATAAGCCGCCGAAAACCGGGCGCTTCTTGACTTTTTAGATGGATTCTCTATACTGACAGTAGTATGGAATATGGTGGGCGATCCGCATAATGCCGGATCGATTTGTAACAGAAAGCTGCGGGCATGCCGCCCGCGCACCCGGACGGCCGAAAGACGCCGACGGGCTTGGAGGAAGAGTATATGCGCTCCATTTTCAAATGGCTCGGGCGTGAACGCGGCCAGTCGATCCTGCTGGTCGCCGTGTCGATAGCCATGCTCTGCGGCGTCGCGGCGCTGGTTGTGGATATCGGTATGATATCCGTCAGCCAGGGCCAACTGCAAAACGCCGCGGACGCGGCTGCGCTCGCCGCCGCGAGCGATCTGCCCTCCGCCAACACCGCGCGGAACACGGCGCTCAAATATGCCGACCTCAACGGCGTCCCCGCCGAGCGCACGACGGTCACCACCCCGTACAGCGGCAGCGCCAACAAAGTCGAAGTCGTCTGCAAGGAGACGGTGCAGTATACCTTTGCGCGTGTCCTCGGGCTGGACAGCATCGAGGTCTCCGCCCGCGCGGTCGCTGAGAAGAGCGGCACGTCGAGCGGCCCGTTTGGATACGCGCTGTTTACCGGAGGAACCGGAACGATGGGCGTGTATACCGCATCGATCGATATTACGGGGAGCGTGCATGCGAACGGCTCGGTTCAAATGTCGGGTTCAGACTTTCGAATCTCAGGCAATGCAGAAGCTGTGAATCAATTTGCCGCCTATGTCGCACAGATCATAATTGGCGGAACTTGCCAGGCTACATCCATAGTGGTTCCGCAAAATGGGAATGGTACCAGCGTTCCTATCCAAGTATCCGCCCCCGCAACGTTCATCGATATGCCGAATCTGGCAGCGGAGGCAAAGGCCGAGGCGATCGCGGCCGGCACCTATTACGAGGGCGACTTAAACTTTTACGGTACCAATCACAATGTCGATTCCGCTATCTTTGTCAATGGAAATATCAATGTATCCGGCAGCTCCTTCACGGGAAAGGGCATGATCTGTGCAACAGGTAATATCAACTTCTACGGAGACATGATCAAGAGTTCCTCCGACTCAGCCGTCTGCATCTATTCCGTCAATGGCAATATCATGTTCTCAGCTTCCGGTGTTTCGATCGATGGAACGCTATATGCGCCCAACGGCTCCATCAACATCTATATGGCAAATACGACCATCAATGGTCGGGTGGTGGCGAAGGACATCAATATCTCCGGCAGCGGTGTCAAGATAACCGCGGGGGAAACCGACCTCGGCTTCCTCTCCGGCAGCGGCGGGGGAACGGTCTCGCTGGTGGAGTAGCGCCGCCAAAACCAATCTCGGTACTACGCAAAGCAGAGAGGGGCAACCGATACCCCTCTCTGTCTTTCTCTCTTGGCCGATACGGTGCAAGATATGCCGCCCGGCTGCTTATCTCGATTCGCAGATCAGCTTCGGCGCAAAATCCAGCTTGTCCGCCGCAACGCAGTGATAGACGACCCCGTTTCGCTCGCCCTCAAACGCATAGCGGTTCGCCTCGCCGTGCAGATGTCCGTAAACGGCGATATCGACCCCGGCCTCCTCCAGCCGCTCGGTCACGCCGCTGCCGCGCTCCCTGTCTGAAAACGGCGGAAAGTGCAGCATGGCGATCTTCGTCTCAACCTGCGGCAAGGAGCCGAGCGAAAGGCTGAGGCGGTCCAGCTCGCGCCGGTAGATCTTCTCGTCTTCCGCGGAGAAGCTGTTGCTGCCGGGGCAGAGCCAACCGCGGCTGCCGCAGATGCCCACGCCGCCCTCGACAAACGAGTCGTTTTGCAGCGCGCGCATGCCGGCGGGCAGCGCCGCGCGCACGCGGCCGATGGCGCTCCACCAGTAGTCGTGGTTGCCTTTGAGCAGTATCTTCTTGCCCGGCAGGTCGCCGATGAACGAAAGATCGGGCAATGCGGCGGAAAGCTGCATTGCCCAACTGATATCGCCGGGCACCAGTACGAGGTCGTCCTGCGTGACCCGCTCGCGCCAGTGCCGCTCAATTTTCTCCGCATGCCCGCGCCAGGCTTCGCCAAACACGTCCATGGGCTTATCCGAGGTGAGCGAAAGGTGCAGGTCCGCAATGGCGTAAATCCGCATCCAACCGCTCCTCTCCGCCGCGCACTGCGGCAGCTTGCTCTCGTCTATTCCTCTTCGGCGTCGATCTCCTCGTCTTCGTCCAGAAGATCCTCGTCGCTGAATTCGTCGTCCGTCGGCAGTGCGGTGGCGTTCTCCAGCTCCACCTGCCGCTTTTTCTCCTTGAGGCAGGCAAGGCAAAGCTCGCCGCCGCGCGCTGCCGGATGCTCGCCGCACTCGGAGCACATGACGATCTCGTCCTCGTCGCTCTCCTCCTCCGCGTGGCGGATGTGCGCCTGCGCGCGCTTCATCTCGCGCTTGCACACCTCGCAGAAGTCCTCGCCTTCACGAATGTAGTTCAGTTCACACTTCGGGCACTTACGCAATGCCATAGCTTTCGCCCCGCCTTTGCTTCCAAACGTTACGTTTGGTATTATGCTAAAGTTTTTTGTGCCTGTCAAGGAAAAGTTCACTTTCCGCAAAACCGCCCGAAAACCGGGCATTTCCCGTCCGAAAGGTCACAAAGCCGGGCCCGTCACTCGCCCTGGAACCGCTGCCCCTCTTCCTCCGCCGCGGCAAAGGCTTCCCCGGCGTCCGCAAACAGGAGCTCCGCCTGCGCCGCGCGCTCCGCCTGCGCCGCCGCGTCCTCGCAGATCTGGCCGATGCGCTCTGTCAGCGCCTCCTTGCCGATCTTTTCCTGCGCCGAAAACGGTATGGCAAACGGCGGCGCACCGAGCAGCTTTGCCGCCTTATTGGCGGCGATCATGCGCTGGGACTTGGCGATTTTATCCGCCTTGGTCGCAACCAGCGTAAACGGGATGCCCGCATGCAGCGTCCACTGAAACATCTGCTGATCCTCCGGTGAGGGTTCGTGGCGGATATCGAGGAGCAAAAACAGATGCTTCGGCCTGCCGCTGTTGACATAGCCGCCGATCAGGCCGCCCCACTCCGCCTGCTCGTCCTTGCTGCGCTTGGCAAAACCGTAGCCGGGCAGATCCACGAGGTAGAAGGCGTTGTTGATCAGAAAGTAGTTGATCAGACGCGTCTTTCCCGGCGTTTGGGAGGTCTTGGCGAGCTTGCCGTGGTTCGTCAGGCAGTTGATCAGGCTGCTCTTGCCTACATTGCTGCGCCCGACGATGGCGATTTCACACGCAAGCGGGGCAGGGTACCCTTGACCCTGCCCAACGCTTGTGACAAACGATGCCCGGTTAATGGCGAACTGCTTCATGCGTCATATCCATTCCCGGCAGATTCAGCGGCAGCTCCGCGCCGTGCGGATGCATGGTGAGCGCAACGCCCAGCACGTCATCCACCGTCTCCGCGTAGTCGATCTTCAGCGCGCCCTTGATGTCCGCCGGCACGTCGTAGAGATCCTCCCGGTTGGCCTTTGGCAGCACCACGCGCACAACGCCCGCGCGCACGGCGGCGAGCAGCTTCTCGCGCAGGCCGCCGATCGGCAGCACGCGCCCGCGCAGCGTCACCTCGCCCGTCATGGCCACCGTGCTCTTCACCGGGATGCCGGTGAGCGCGGAGACCAGCGCCGTAGCCATCGCAACGCCGGCGGAGGGGCCGTCCTTCGGCACCGCGCCCTCCGGCACATGGATGTGGACATCCAGCGTCTCGAGAAACGAGGGCTCTATGCCAAAGCGCGCGGAGTTGGCGCGCACGTAGGTCATCGCCGCCTTTGCGGACTCCTGCATCACGTCACCAAGCTGGCCGGTGAGCTGCAGCACACCCTTGCCGGGCACCGCCGCGCTCTCCACCTCCAGCGTCTCGCCGCCGACGCTCGTCCACGCAAGGCCCGTCACCACGCCGACCGTATCGGGGCGCAGCGGCTCGCTCTTTTTGAACTTCTGCGGCCCGAGCCACTCCGTGATGCGGCCCTCGGTGAGCGTGATGCGCGATTTGCCCTCGGCAAGCTCGCAGGCCGCCTTGCGGCAGACGCTCGCGATCACACGCTCGAGCTCGCGCACGCCCGCCTCGCGGGTGTAGCCGCCGATCAGGATGCCCAGCGCCGCGTCGGACACGCGCAGGTTCGTCTTCTTGAGCCCATGCTTCTCCATCTGCTTGGGCAGCAGGTGGCAGCGGGCAATTTCGATCTTTTCGTCAAAGAGGTAGCTCGGCACCTCGATGAGCTCCATGCGGTCGAGCAGCGGGCGCGGAATCGAGCCCGCGTCGTTTGCGGTGGTGATCATCATGGCGCGGCTCAGGTCATACGGCAGCTCGAGGAAGTGATCCACAAAAGCGAAGTTCTGCGCGCTGTCGAGCACCTCCAGCATCGCGCTGGACGGATCGCCGCGCATATCCTTGCCGAGCTTGTCGATCTCGTCGAAGAGCAGCACGGGGTTGACGGAGCCGGACTTGCGCATGGCCTCGATCACGCGGCCGGGCTGCGCGCCGATGTAGGTGCGCCGGTGCCCGCGGATCTCCGCCTCGTCATGCACCCCGCCGAGGCTCATGCGGACGAAGTTTCGCCCCATCGCCTCCGCGATCCCGCGCACGATGGACGTCTTGCCGACACCCGGAGGGCCGACGAGGCAGAGGATCTGTCCCTGCGGATTGTTCGTCAGCCGCTGGACCGCCAGCGTTTCGACGATGCGGGTCTTGACCTTCTCCATGCCGAAGTGATCCCGATCGAGCACCGCCTTTGCGTGCGTCAAATCAAGATTGTCCTCCGTCTCCTCTGTCCAGGGCAGATCGAGGATCAGCTCGATATACGCCTGCGCCATCGGCGCCTCGTGGGAGCCGCCGGGCAGCGAGGCGAAGCGGTCGAGCTGCTTATCCAGCGCCTTTTTCACCTCGGGCGGCAGATCCTTCTTCTCCGCGCGCTCGCGGTATGCATCCAGAATATCGTCTCCGCCCTCGCCGAGCTCCTCCTGAACGGCCTTGAGCTGCTCGCGCAGCACGAACTCCTTCTGGTTGCGCTCCACGGCCGCCTTGATCTTGCCTGCGATGCGGCGATCCATCTGCATGACCATCAGCTCGTTTTCAATGATGCCCAGCAGGCTTGCCGCGCGGGCGACGAGGTCCGTCTGCTCGATGAGCTTCTGCTTATCCTCCAGCTTGCTGACCACGTGCTGCGCGACCGCGTCCGTCAGTTCGGAGAGCGTCGGCATCGCCAGCACGGCGTCCCTTTGATCCTGCGTCAGCCGGTCGCGCTGGCCGGCGTGCTCGGTAAAGCCATCCCGCAGGCGGCGGCGCAGCGCCTCCGCCGTGTACGCATCCGGCTCGACGTCCTCAATGATCTCAACCTGCGCGGTATAGTGCGGATTTTCGGAGATCATGTGCGCGATCTTCGCGCGCGCGACCCCGGTCACCAGCAGGTGCACCGTGTCATTCTGAATGCGGAATACCTGCCGAATACGGCAGATGGTGCCGACGGAGAAGAGATCCTCCGGCGTCACATCGACGACCTTCGCGTTTTTTTGCGAAACAAAGAAAGCATACCCTTCGTCCGAAAGCGCCTGCTCCATGGCGGAGAGCGTCTTTTTCCGTCCGATATCGCAATGCATCACCTCGTTTGGCAGCACCGCGATTCCGCGTAGCGGGATGACGGGCAGCGTTACGATTCCATGCAGTTCCATTCTGTCTTCACCTCCAACAGGGGCGGTGGACTCCATTCCCCTTGACTTGTCCTGCGTGTTCCTGTGCGATGCGCCCCATGGCACCCGGGCTATGCATACATATAGCCCATGATCATGGTTTGCAGTATCAGTATAACGGCTGGAATTCGCCAATGCAAACAACGAAAGCGGCATATTGTAACGTCAAGACCACAACAGTGTGAACTTTTAGCATCAATCGCACGAGAGTGCTAACAACGACGATTTTTCATATATTTTGGCCGGAATCGACGGCACCGGGACACGCCGGAAACTGTGGTTTGTGTTTTTTTCCCCCTTGCGATAGAATAGAATGAATTGATTTGGATCAAACAACGCATACAGGAGGTGAAAAGCAATGCCAGACCGAAGTACCGGGGACGGGTTCAGTACGACCGGTTCCGTCATCTGTGCGGCTCTCCGCTTATACGCGCGGCGCGTTGCTTTTCGCCGCAATCCATAAGCATTTCTTTCCGCCGGAAACGGAACGGCTGCTGTCCTGTTCATACACGATTCCCTCCTTGCAGACCGATGTATGAAAGGATGTGTCATATGCTCTTCAAACAAAAAACACCCGATCTCACGCAGCAGAAAAACGTGTGCGAAGCGGCACTGCGCCGCTATTCCCGCATGGAGGAGCAGGCTCTGCTGACCCTGCTGGAGACCTCCGCGCGGGGCATCAGCTCCACCGCGGCGGAGGAAAAGCTGGAGAAGGTCGGCCGAAACACGATCGTCACCGGCAAGGAAAAGGGCGTGCTGAGCCGGCTGCTCGAGGCGCTCGTCAACCCCTTCAATTTGGTGCTGTTTCTCGTAGCGGTCATCACATTTGTGACGGACGTCTTGCTGGCGCAAAAGGCGGACGTTACGACGGCCGCCATCATCGTCGCCCTGATCCTTCTCTCCAGCGCCGTCTCTTTCTTTCAGGGGGAGAAGTCGAACAACGCGGCGGCGAAGCTCTCCAAGATGATCTCCAACAAGGCCGACGTCTGGCGCGATGGCGCCGTTACGGAGATCAACCTCGACGAGGTTGTGCCCGGCGATATCGTCCGCCTCTCCGCGGGCGATATGCTCCCCGGCGACGTGCGCTTTCTGGCGACGAAGGACGCGTTTCTTGCGCAGTCCGCGCTGACGGGGGAATCCGCCCCCGTGGAGAAGTTTGCCTCGGCGCGCGGCGGCGAAAAGGATGCGCTCACCAATCTGGCCAACATCGGCTTTCTGGGCACCAACTTGCTAAGCGGCAGCGCGACCGCGTTGGTTTTGACCACCGGAAACGATACCTATTTCGGCTCCATGGCGCAGAGCCTGAGCGGCGATCGCTCCAAAAACAGCTTCGAGCGCGGCGTGGAGTCCGTTTCCCGCCTGCTTATGCGCTTCATGCTCGTCATGGTGCCCGTCATATTCGTCATCAACGGGCTGACAAAGGGCGACTGGGGCGCGGCGCTGCTCTTTGCGGTCACCGTGGCGGTGGGCCTCACGCCGGAGATGCTGCCGATGATCATGACGTCCACGCTCGCGCGCGGCGCCGTCTCCATGGCGAAGCACCAGACCATCGTCAAGACGCTGTCCGCCATCCAAACCTTCGGCGAGATGGACGTGCTCTGCACCGATAAGACGGGCACGCTGACCGAGGACAAGATCGTACTCGAAAAATACATGGACCTGCATGGAAACGACGACCCGCGTATCCTGCGCCACGCATATCTCAACAGCTACTTTCAAACGGGGCTGAAAAACCTCATCGACCTCGCGATCATCAACCGCGCCAACGAGCGCGGGCTCGAGCCGTATCTTGCGCGCTATACCTGCGTGGATGAGATTCCGTTTGACTTTGCGCGCCGCCGCATGAGCGTCGTGCTCGAAAGCGCGGGGGGCAAGCGGCAGCTCATCACAAAAGGCGCGGTTGAGGAGGTCGTCTCCATCTGCAAGTACATTGAGCTCGACGGCTCCGTCCGTCCGATGGACGAGGCCGCCCTCGGCGAGGCCATGCGCGTCTATCAGCAGCACAACCGTGAGGGGCTGCGCGTGCTCGCCGTTGCGCAGAAAAACGACGTGGCGGGGAGCGACGCCTTCGGCGTTGCGGACGAGAGCGACATGGTGCTCATCGGCTTCGTCGGGTTTCTTGATCCGCCGAAGGAGAGCGCAAAGCAGGCGCTTGCCGCGCTGCGTGCGCACGGGGTGCGCGTCGTCGTTTTAACCGGGGATAGCGAGGGCGTTGCGGTCAAGGTCTGCAAGAAGGTCGGCATCGCCGCCGAACGCTGCCTCTCCGGCAGCGATGTGGAGTCCATGAGCGACGCGGCGCTCTGCGAAGCGGTGCAATCCTGCGACCTGTTCAGCAAACTCTCCCCCTCGCAAAAAAAACGCGTCGTGGGCGCGCTGCAAAAAAACGGGCACACCGTCGGTTACATGGGAGACGGCATCAACGACGCGCCCGCGCTCCGCGCGGCGGACGTCGGCGTCTCCGTAGACAGCGGCGTGGATATCGCCAAGGAGACCGCCGACATCATACTGCTCAAAAAAGACCTGATGGTGCTGGAGGAAGGCGTTATCGAGGGACGGCGCACCTTCGGAAACATCATGAAATACATCAAGATGACGGTCTCCGGCAACTTCGGAAACATGATCTCCGTGATGGCTGCGAGCATCTTCCTGCCGTTTTTGCCGATGCTGCCCGTGCACATCCTCACCCAGAACCTGCTTTGCGACTTCTCGCAGATCGGCATCCCGTTTGACCGCGTAGACAAGGAGTACCTGCTCTCGCCGCGGCGCTGGGAGACCGGCGGCATCCGGCGCTTCATGCTGTTGCTCGGCCCGCTCAGCTCGGTCTTCGATCTGCTGTGCTTCGCGGTGCTGTGGTGGATCCTGCGCGCAAATACCCCGGCGCTTGCCCCGCTGTTTCAGGCCGGATGGTTCCTCTTTGGGACCCTCTCACAGATATTGATCGTCCATATGATCCGCACGGGCAAGCTGCCGTTCCTCCAGAGCCGGGCTTCGGCGCCGCTGGTGGCCTCCACGCTCTCGGTCGCCATCGTCGCCATCGTGCTGGTATTCACCTCCATCGCACGCGGGCTGGACCTCGCCACGCTCCCGCTGGCATTCGTGCCTTGGCTGGTGCTGCTCCTGGCCGGCTACTGCGTGATGACGCAGCTCGTCAAGGGCTGGTATATCCGGCGCTTCGGCGAGTGGCTGTAGCGCCGCGAGACGGTCTCCGGCTCCCCGCGCACCACGCGCGGGGAGCCGTTTTACATCCTTCCGATCAAATCTGTCAACACCGCCGCGAGGATCGGTCGCGTCCTGCCGGGGTGCAGACTGAAAGGGAGCCGTTCGCTCTCGCGACCGGCTCCCTTTGCTCCTCTTAGTCTACTGCTCCCCCCAACTATTGACGGAGAGCCTTGTTTCTCTTGCATCCGCTGCGCTGCTCAACCGATTGGCGAAGCGCCTGCGCTGCCGGCCGCTCAGCCGACCACGATGTTGACGATGTTGCGCACGACGATGATCTTACGCACACTCTTGCCCTCGAGATACGGCTGGACCTCCTCGCAGGCGAGCGCGGCGGCCTCGACCTCCTTCGCCTCCATCGCCGCGGGCAGCGTAACGCGGCCGCGCACTTTTCCGTTGACCTGCACGCCGTATTCCACCGCGTCCTCAACCAGCGCGCTCTCATCGTAAGCCGGCCACTTGGCAAGCTGCAGCGGCCCGCGGCCGAGCGCTTCACTGATCTCCTCGCAGATATGCGGGGCGACGGGCGAAAGCAGGATCGCCAGCGTATGCAGCTCGTCCCGCGTGAGCGTGCCTTTGGCGTAGAAATCGTTGGTCAGCGCCATCATGGCCGCGATGGCGGTGTTGAACTTCATGCGCTCATAGTCCTCGCCGACCTTCTTGATGGTAGCGTGAACCTTTCTTCTCATCTCGGCGTCGGTATCGCCCTCGCCGTGAACCATGTCCTGCAGTGCCCAGACGCGGTCGAGGAAGCGCCGGCAGCCGCGCGTCCCTTGTTCATTCCACGGGATCGGTTGGTCGAACGCGCCCATGAACATGATGTAGGTGCGGAAGCTATCTGCGCCGTACACGGGGATGTAGTCGTCCGGGTTGACCACGTTGCCGCGGGATTTGCTCATCTTCTCGCCGTTGCTGCCGAGCACCATGCCGTGGCTGGTGCGCTTCTTATACGGTTCGCTTGTGGGCACAAGGCCGAGGTCGAAGAGAAACTTATGCCAGAAGCGGGAATAAAGCAGATGCAGCGTGGTGTGCTCCATACCGCCGTTATACCAGTCCACGGGCATCCAGTAATCCAGCGCTTCGCGGCCGGCAAATTCCTTATCGTTGTGCGCGTCGGTATAGCGCAGGAAATACCAGCTTGAACCCGCCCAGTTTGGCATGGTATCCGCCTCGCGGGTCGCGGGGCCCCCGCACTTTGGGCAGGTGGTATGCAGCCAGTCCTTTGCGCGCGCCAGACAGCTGCTGCCGTCGTCGGTGGGCGAAAAATCGTCCAGCATCGGCAGCTTGAGCGGCAGCTGGTCGTAGGGAATCGGCACCCAACCGCAGCTCTCGCAGTAGACCAGGGGGATGGGTTCGCCCCAGTAACGCTGGCGTGAGAAGACCCAGTCTCGCAGCTTGTAGTTCACCTTGCGCGCGCCGATGCCCTCTTTGACGAGGTAGTCGATGATCGCGGGGATCGCCTCCGAAACCTCCATCCCGTCGAGAAAGCCGGAGTTGACCATCCTGCCATGCGAACAGTCGGTATACGCCTCTTTCTCCACGTCGCCGCCTGCGACCACCTCGATGATCGGCAGGCCGAAGACCTTTGCAAACGCATAGTCGCGCTCGTCATGCGCAGGCACGGCCATGATCGCGCCCGTGCCGTAGCCCATGAGCACATAGTCGGAGGTCCAAACCGGGATTTCTTTCCCGTTTACGGGGTTGACGGCATAGACGCCCTCGAGCGGTACGCCGGTCTTTTCCTTTGCCAGCTCGCTGCGCTCAAAGTCGCTCTTGGCGGCGGCGGCCTTCTGATAGGCGCGCACCGCGTCTAGGTTCGCAATTCTGCTCTGATACTGCTCGATGAGCGGATGCTCCGGGGAGACGACCATATAGGTCGCGCCAAAGAGCGTATCCGGCCGGGTGGTGAAGACTGTGAGCTTCTCGTCGAGCCCCGCCAGGCGGAAGTCCACCAGCGTGCCCTCGCTGCGGCCGATCCAGTTGATCTGCTGCGCTTTGATCTTCTCGAGGTAGTCCACCGTGTCGAGATCGTCGATCAGCCGCTGGGCATACGCCGTGATCTTGAGCATCCACTGGGAGCGCACCATGCGCACCACCTCGCCGCCGCAGCGCTCGCAAACGCCGTCCACGACCTCTTCGTTGGCAAGGCCGACCTTGCAGCTCGTGCAGAAGTTGATCGGGATCTCCGCCTTATAGGCCAGCCCCTTTTCGTAGAACTTGAGGAAGATCCACTGCGTCCACTTATAGTAGTCTGGATCGCTCGTGTTGACCTCGCGCGAATAATCGAAGGAATAGCCAAGCCGCTGCAGCTGGCTACGGAAGCGGATGATGTTGTCGTGGGTCACCTTGGCCGGATGGATGCCGGTCTTGATGGCGTAGTTCTCCGTCGGCAGGCCGAAGGCGTCGTAGCCGATGGGATAAAGCACGTTGTAGCCCTCGAGCCGGCGCTTGCGCGCGATGACGTCCATCGCGGTAAACGGGCGCGGATGACCGACGTGAAGCCCCTGCCCCGAAGGATAGGGAAACTCGATCATCGGGAAATACTTGGGCTTTTCAGAGCCGGTCTTTGCCTCAAAACAACGGGTATCCGCCCAGATCTTCTGCCACTTGGCCTCTATGGCCTGCGGGTCGTAGCGTTCCTGCATGAAACTCAATCCTCCGAAACTATCCTAAATATGTAGGATATCCTCTTTGAGTTGGTTTGTCAATTCCAGCGCGCGCGCCGCGGCAGCCCTTCTCCGCCGCAGCCGGGGGCTTTTTTGTTGCGATACGGACGGTTTTCTGCTATACTTCAAACTTAGGGTATTATGCGGACGAATGCCTTTTTGCGCGCCGAACCGGCCGGGTGGCACGGCTGATCCCGGCCCCGCATCAGAAAAAACGCAATCGCCCACGGAATGAAACACAAAGGAGTTTTCCGAATGGGATTATTGGATACGCTGCTCGGCAACACGAGCGCAAGCCGACTGAAAAAACTGCAGCCGTATGTCAAACACATCAACGAGCTTGAGCCGCAGATGCAGGCGATGACGGACGAGCAGCTCCGCGCGCAGACCGCGCGTTTTCGCGCGCGCCTGCAGGACGGCGAGACGCTGGACGACATCATGGTCGAGGCCTTCGCAACCGTGCGCGAGGCCGCGGTGCGCACCGTGGACATGCGCCACTTCGACGTGCAGCTGCTCGGCGGCATGGTGCTGCATCAGGGCCGCATCGCCGAGATGAAGACAGGCGAGGGCAAGACGCTCGTCGCCACGCTGCCGGCCTACCTCAACGCGCTCACCGGCGCGGGCGTGCACGTGGTCACGGTCAACGACTACCTCGCCAAGCGTGACGCGCAGTGGATGGGCAAGATCTACCGCTTCCTCGGCATGCGCGTCGGCTGCGTGGTCAACGGCATGGAGCGGCCGGAGAAGCAGGAGGCCTACAACGCGGATATCACCTACGGCACCAACAACGAGTTCGGATTCGACTACCTGCGCGACAACATGGTGGTCTTTCGCGAGCAGATGGTGCAGCGCGAGCTGAACTACGCCATCATCGACGAGGTGGACTCCATCCTCATCGACGAGGCGCGCACCCCGCTGATCATCAGCGGCGAGGGCGAGGAATCCAGCGAGATGTATATCGAGGCCAACCGCTTCGTGCGCGGGCTTACCCGCGGCGCGGACCTCACGCAGCAGTCCAGCTCGGATCGCATCCTCGGCGAAGAGGTGCCGGAGGACGGAGATTACCAGTGTGACATCAAAAAGCGCACGGTGCAGCTCACCGCGGAGGGCATCCGCAAGGCGGAGCAGCGCTTCGGCCTCGAAAACCTCGGCGACCCCGCAAACATGGAGATCAACCACCACATCGTGCAGGCGCTGCGCGCAAACGCGCTGTTCACGCGCGATAAGGACTACGTCGTGCAAAACGGCGAGGTGCTCATCGTGGACGAATTCACCGGCCGCCTCATGATCGGGCGGCGCTACAGCGAGGGACTGCACCAGGCGCTGGAGGCCAAGGAGGGCGTCAAGGTCGAGAAGGAGAACCAGACGCTCGCCACCATCACGCTGCAGAACTATTTCCGCATGTATCATAAGCTCGCCGGCATGACGGGTACCGCCAAGACCGAGGAAAGCGAGTTCATGAGCATCTATGACCTCGACGTCGTGGAGATCCCGACCAACAGGCCCCTGCGCAGAACCGATCTGGACGACGCGATCTTCCCGACCGAAAAAGGCAAGTTCGATGCCATCGTCGAAAGCATCCAGCAGATTCACAAAACCGGTCAGCCGGTGCTTGTAGGCACCATCAGCGTCGAACGCAGCGAGTATCTCAGCGGCCGGCTGACGCGAATCGGCATCGACCACGAGGTGCTCAACGCCAAGCAGCACGCCAAGGAGGCGGAGATCGTCGCCCAGGCGGGTAAAAAGGGTCAGGTCACGATCGCAACCAACATGGCCGGCCGCGGCACGGATATCCTGCTCGGCGGCAATCCGGATTTTCTCGCCCGCCGCGATATGCGCAACGAAGGCATGGAGGACTGGCTCATCGAGGAGGCCGTCGGGCACGCGGACACCGACAACGAGGAGGTGCTCGCCGCACGCGCGCGCTATCAGGCGCTCTACGGCGCGCACAAGGCCGTCACCACAGAGGAGCACGACGAGGTCGAGGCGCTCGGAGGCCTGTTTATCCTCGGCACCGAGCGGCACGAAAGCCGCCGCATCGACAACCAGCTGCGCGGCCGCGCCGGCCGCCAGGGCGACCGGGGCTCGACGCAGTTCTTCGTCTCCTTTGAGGACGAGCTCATGCGCCGCTTCGGCGGAGAGCGCGTCACCAACATGCTCAACCGCTTCACCACCACGGAGGAGCAGGGCGAGATCCGCCTCGAGATGCGCATGCTGACAAAGCAGATCGAGGCGGCGCAAAAGCGCGTGGAGGCCATGAACTTCGAAACGCGCAAAAACGTGCTGCGCTACGACGACGTCATGAACAAGCAGCGCGAGATCATCTACGGCCAGCGCCGCCGCGTGCTCATGGGCGAGGATCTGACCGACAACATCAAAACCATGGTCTACGGCACCATCGACAGCCTCGCGCAGGCGAAGTGCAATCCGCACGCGCCCAAGGAAAGCTGGGACCTCACCGCGCTTTCGCAGGAGGTATGCAAGCTCACGCTGCAGCCCGCCAAACCATTGATCTCGGAGGAGGAGCGAACCCGCCTCTCGTATGAGGAGATGCTGCAAAAGCTCCACGACTTTGCGGACGCGGCGTATGCGCAGACCGAAGAACGCCTCAAGCAGGCCGAGATCGACATGCGCGAAAACGAGCGCGTACTGCTGCTGCGCACCGTGGACGAACACTGGATGGAGCACATCGACGCCATGGATCAGCTCAAGCAGGGCATCGGCCTGCGCTCCTACGGGCAGAAAGATCCGGTCTACGCCTACACGAGCGAAGGCTTTGAGATGTTTGACGCCATGGTGGACGAAATCCGCGAGCAGACCGTCCGCCGCCTGTATATGATGCAGGTCACCGGCGGGCCGCTGCGCCGCGTGCAGCTGGCAAAGCCCATCGAGCCCAAGGCCGAGGGCAGCGCCGCCACCTTCTCGCGCAGCGAGAAGAAGGTCGGCCGAAACGACCCCTGCCCCTGCGGCAGCGGCAAGAAGTACAAAAACTGCCACGGAAGAAACGAGTAGACCGGCACGCCGGGCACAACGACCGAGAGCCGACACGGAGGACCTATGATCCCACTGGACGAGTATAAGATGCGCCTCGGCGACTACGCCGGGCAGCTGACCGAATGCCGCACGGCACTCGGCCCCGAAAGCTTGAAAGAAGAGATTCTGGCGCTGGAGGATCAGATGTCTGCACCGGACTTCTGGAACGACGTGGACAGCGCCAACAAGATCACCCAGCGCTCACGCCAGCTGCAAGGCAAGCTGGAGCGCTACAACAAACTCAAGGCGCGCTACGACGACCTCGGCGCGCTCATCGAGATGGCTGAGGAAGAGCAGGACGATAGCCTCGTGGACGAGATCAAGGCGGAGAGCGAAGCCGTCGGCGAGGCCATCGAGCGCCTGCGCATGGAGCAGATGCTCAAAGGCCCATACGACAGCGTCAACGCCGTGCTCTCTCTGCACGCAGGCGCCGGCGGCACGGAGGCACAGGACTGGACCGAGATGCTCTACCGCATGTATACGCGCTACTGCGAGAACCGCGGCTGGACCGTCCGCGAGCTGGATTTGCTCGACGGGGACGAGGCGGGCGTGAAGTCCGTCACCTTCGAGGTGGACGGCGAGAATGCCTACGGCTACCTCAAAGCGGAAAAGGGCGTGCACCGCCTGGTGCGCATCTCCCCCTTCGACAGCAGCGGGCGGCGCCACACGTCGTTTTCCTCGCTGGATGTCACGCCGATCTTCGACGACGACGCGGGCGACATCAAGATCGAGACCGACGATCTGCGCATAGACACCTATCGCTCCAGCGGCGCGGGCGGCCAGCACGTCAACAAGACCAGCTCCGCCATCCGCATCACACACCTGCCGACCGGCATCGTGGTGCAGTGCCAAAATGAGCGCAGCCAGCTGCAAAACAAGGAGACTGCCATGCGCATGCTGCGCGGCAAGCTGCTGGAGCTGCAGGAGCGTGAGCGCGAGGAGCAGATGAGCCAGATCAAGGGCGAGATGAAGAAGATCGAGTGGGGCAGCCAGATCCGCAGCTATGTCTTCCAGCCGTATACGCTGGTGAAGGATCACCGCACCGGCGCGGAAAACGGAAACATCCAGGCCGTGATGGACGGCGAGCTGGAGCCGTTTATCCACGCGTACCTCGTGCAGTCCTAAGAGAAGATCGTTTCCTTTCAAGAAAAGACCACTCCCCCGACCGTAATTCTTTTGCTTCTTTTCTTTTTAAGAAAAGAAGAGGAAACTTGTATGAAATTCGACTACGAGCTCGTCGGCAAAATCGGCTCCATGGCGCTGATCCGCAAGGCCGACAACGACATCGACTACAACATCTTTTCGCGTCTCGGCGCGGAGCTTCGACCCGGCATGATCTGGGTCAGCAGCGGCGCGACCGAGATCGGCCGGCTGGACTACCTGCGCCGCAGCGGCAGGGAGCTCACGGGTGATCGGGAGGAAGTGAAGGCGGATTACGCCGCACAGGGGCAAACCATACTGATGATGGAGTACCGCCGCTATATCCCGGATCGCTACAGCGTGCGCCAACTTCTGGTGGAGCACACGCACTTCAACGACGAAGAGAAACGCAAGCACATCCGCTCGTTTCTGCTGCGCGCCGCGGAGCAAAACGCGATCCCGATCGTAAACTACAACGACCCCGTGAGCATCGAGGAGATCCGCAAGATGGAGCTCGCCAACCTGCGCGAGCACGGGGAGACGGTCGTAGAATGCATCGACAACGACGAAACTGCCTCCGTCATCTGCTCGCTCGTGCACGCGAGATACCTCGTGATCTTCACGAGCGCAGACGGCATCTACCGCGACCCGGGCGATCCGGCCACGCTGGTGCCCGCGGTGGAGGGGAAGGACGCGGAGGAGATCCTCGCGCAGATCGACGCACTGTCGGATAGCTGCATCGGCACGAGTCGAGCCGGCTCCAATGGCGCGCGCGCGAAGCTGGACTTCATCAAGCAGCCCATCCGCGAGGGCACAACGGTCTATATCGCCAGCGCGCAGCAGCGTATCTCCGACCTGCTCAACGGAACCGGCCGCTGCACCGTATTCCGCACCAGATGATCGAAAAACAGTAAATATTTATTGACAAACGATAAATATAGCGATAGACTGTCGTCAGAAAACACGACGGTCTATTTTTTACACGGCTTTCAAACGAAGTCGGCGCAAATGCATCAACCAATGGAGGGAAAAGAGATACGATGAAAAAAAGCAGCCGCTTTCTGAACCTGTTTGTCCAGGTCGGCATCCTCGCAGGAATGGCGATGGGCGTGGGGCTCTTGTTCTACGTCTACGGCGGGATCATGCCTATCGTGCAGGATTTTTTTCGTCTGGAGAACAAGCCGGCGATCTATGCCGCGCTCTCCGGCGCCATCGCGACGCTTTGCATCCTCGGCGGCGAGGTCATCGCCGTCACGCTGCTCTGCATGATGCGCACGCTCGAGAGCGACCCATTTGTGCAGAAAAACGTGGATGCGCTCAAGCGCATGGGTTTCATCGCACTTGCCATCGCGATGCTGGGCTTGTGCACGCTGCTGCTGCACCCCGTGCCGCTTGCGGTCATCGCGGCGCTTCCGGTCGCCATGTGCGGGTTGTTTTCCCTGGTGCTCAGCCGCGTGTTCGCGCAGGCGGTCGCGTACAAGCAGGAAAACGACCTCACGGTCTAGCGGGGTGGCGATATGATTCAGGTCAATCTGGACGTGATGATGGCAAAGCGCAAGATCAGCCTCAACGAGCTTTCCAGGCGCATGGGCATCTCGCTGGCAAACCTCTCGATCCTCAAGAACAACAAGTGCAAGGCGATCCGCTTTTCCACGCTGAGCAGTCTCTGCGAAATCCTCGCGTGCGAAGCGGGCGACATCCTCGTGTATGTGAAGGGAGACGAACCGAATGGAACAGAACCTGACTCCGACTGACGCGGCGCAGGCGCAGAAAAAAGCGCCTCTGACCAAGCCGCAGCTCTGGCTGCTCGGCGGGGCGCTGCTCATCGGCGTGCTGTGCGAGCTTTGGATGGAGCTGGATTACTACCGGCTGTATTCGATCTTCTGGCTCGCGGTGCTCGGCGTGTTTTGCGCCTTCAACTGGCGGCGCGTAGCCGGCAACAGGACCGTGCTCGCGCTCATCGTGCCGACGCTGGTGCTCTGCGTCGTCCTGATGTTTGACTATATGCACTATGCGCTGCTTGGCTACACCATGCTAGCCATCCCCGCGCTGCTGCTCACCATCGGCGTGTTCGCCACACAGCAGATCGCCTACAAGCGCGAGGGCAAAGCCGTGCTCGGCGTGCTGCGCGCGGTGTTCGTCAAGCCCTTTACGTCCATCGGCGCATATTTTCGCGCGTATGCCGGCGTGCTCGGCGGAAAGGACCGCGCAAGCGCCCGCCACGGGTGGATCGGCCTCGCCGTCGGCCTGCCGCTGACCGTAGCCGTGCTTGCATTGCTCGCGGGCGCGGACGCGGGTATGCAGCGGCTGCTGGGGAGCTGGATCGAAAATCTCAGCCTCTGGGAGTGGTTTTGGCGCGCACTCGTCGTACTGCTGAGCAGCATGCTCTTCTACTCGCTGTTTTACAACCTCACCTGGGGCAAAACGGATGCGGACCCCGCGCCCGTGCGCCAGAACTGGCGGCTTTCCGGCGTCGGCGTCGTCATCGCCCTGCTGCTGGCGGCCTACGCGCTGTTTACCTATGTGCAGTTCACCTATCTCTTCGGCGGCACGCTGCCGGTCGATCTGACCTACAGTGAGTACGCGCGGGACGGCTTTGGCGAATTTCTCGCGGTGACGTTCATCAACTTCACCGTGCTGGGTCTGAGCCTGGGCAAGAGCGAGCCGGGGCGGGCGATCCGCGCGCTGCAAACGCTGCTGATCGCCGCGAGCCTGATCATCCTCGCTTCCGCCGCGTGGCGCATGCTGCTGTATGTCGGGGCCTACGGACTGACCATCCGCCGTATACTGCCGCTGTGGCTGATGCTCTACTTCGCGTTTCTGGCGGTGGTCGGCGTTGTTCGCGTCTACCGCAAACAAACCCCGTTTTTGCGCATCGGCGCGTTCGCGTTGGCATACTGGTACACCGCTCTGATCTGCATCGACTGGAACTCACTGATCTACGCCTTCAACGCTGCGCGCGGCTTCGGCGGATAACGCGCACCGGAGCAGCACAAACGCACCGCGATTCCAACCGCGGTGCGCTTTGCTTTGATACCCTGCGGTTATTTCAGCTTGACCGAACGGGTGACGATAAGGTCGGGATGCGCATCTCGTGCAGCCCGCCCTCGCCGTTGAACTCCTCAACCAGGTGCGCGCGCGTAAACCCGGCCCTGCGCTGGCCGCCGAACTGCTCCACAAGCGTGCGTGTGCGAAAACGGCATGCCGCGCCCCAGCGTCAAGCCGGACGCGCTGTGTGCGCTCGTCACACAGCGATTGGTCCGCGTTCGTTGCTTTTTGGCCCCGGCTTGGTTATACTGATATTACTTTTGATACACATCGCGGAGGTTTGTTTTGTATGCATTCTGATATCGCAATCATCGGCGGCGGGCCCGCGGGATTGACCGCCGGCCTGTACGCGGCGCGCGGCGGCGCGAGCGTCACCCTTTACGAGGAGCTCTTCCCCGGTGGACAGATCGCCAAGACCCCGCTTGTGGAGAACTATCCCGGGTTTCCGGACGGCGTGGTCGGCTACGAAGTCGGCGCCCTTCTGCAAAAGCAGGCGGAAAAATTCGGGCTCAAGGTGGAATATGCGGGCGCAACCGGCCTGATTCTGGAGGAGAACCCCAAGCGAATCCTTCTGCCGGACCGCGAAGACACCGCAACGGCCGTCATCCTCTGCATGGGTGCGCATGCGCGCGCGCTCGGCATCCCGCGCGAGGAGGAGCTCACCGGCGCAGGCGTAAGCTACTGCGCAACCTGCGACGGCGCATTCTTTAAGGATAAAGCGGTCGCCGTGGTCGGCGGCGGAGACACGGCGCTGTCGGACGCGCTGTACCTTTCGCGCTTTTGCACGAGCGTCACGCTCGTCCACCGGCGGGACGAGTTCCGCGCGGCGGCCGTGCTGGTTGAAAAAGCGAAACAGGTGCCCAACATCCACTTCGCGCTCTCCTGCGTCCCGCTCGGCCTGGTGGGCGACAAGCAGGTGGAGGGGCTGGAGATCCTGAATCAAAAGACCTCGGAGTCGCAGGTGCTCCCCGTCTCCGGCGTGTTCGTCGCGGTGGGCATCACCCCGCAGAGCACGTTGGTCAAGGCCGTGGTCGCCATGAACGAGGGCGGCAGCATCTTTACAGACGAGGTTATGAAGACGAATATCCCCGGCGTCTACGCCGCGGGCGACATCCGAAACACGCCGCTTCGGCAGGTGATCACCGCCTGCGCGGACGGCGCGGTGGCCGCCACCAGCGCGCTGGAGTTCATCTCCTGCCACTGACCGCCGGCCCTCCCTGCCGCATGGAACCTCTGCAAAAAACCGAAAGAGCAAGATAGGAGAACAACACCCCTATGGCAAGACTTTTTGGAACAGACGGCGTGCGCGGCATCGCCAACCGCGATCTGAGCTGCGAGCTGGCCTTCAAGATCGGCGCGGTCGGCGCCTATGTGCTCACCAACGAGGTGCACTCTCCACGCATCCTGATCGGTATGGATACGCGAAAATCCGGCCCTATGCTGGGCGCGGCGCTCTCGGCGGGCATCTGCTCCGTCGGCGGGGACGTGCTGGACGTCGGCATCCTGCCGACGCCGGCGATGGCGTATCTCGTCCGGCTCTACGAAGCGGACGCGGCGGTGATGATCTCCGCCAGCCACAACCCCATGGAATACAACGGCATCAAATGGTTCGACAAAAACGGCTTTAAGCTCTCGGATGAGATCGAGGACCGCATCGAGGCCATCATCCACAGCGGCGAGGAGCTGCCGCGCCCGGAGGGACGCGAGGTCGGCCGCGTGATCTCCGCCGTGCGCGCCAAGAAGGACTACTGCGACTATCTCGTGGAGCAGTCGGACTATCGCTTTGAGGGCTTGCGCATCGTGCTGGACTGCGCGCACGGCGCATCCTCCTTCATCGCCAAAGAGGTGTTTGAGCGCCTCGGCGCAGAGGTCATCGCAAAATCCAGCGCGCCGGACGGCATCAACATCAACGACCACTGCGGCAGCACGCACCCCGAGCGCCTGCAGGAGATGGTCGTCAACTACGGCGCCGATCTCGGCTTTGCCTTCGACGGCGACGCCGACCGGCTGATCTCCTGCGACGAGTACGGCAACATTGTAGACGGCGACCAAGCGATGGGTATCCTCGCGCTGCATATGCACGATAAGGGCACGCTGGCAAAAAACACGCTGGTGCTGACCGTCATGAGCAACCTCGGCCTGAAAAACGCGCTCAAGGAAACGGGCATCCAGATCGTGGAGACGAAGGTCGGCGACCGCTACGTGCTCGAGAGCATGCTTGAAAACGGCTACTCCATCGGCGGCGAGCAGAGTGGGCATATCATACTGCTCTCCAAAAACACCACAGGGGACGGCATGATGAGCGCGCTCTCCCTGCTGGGCGTCGTCGCGGAGACGAAGAAGCGCCTGAGCAAGCTTGCCGCGCGCATCCCGCAGTATCCGCAGGTGCTGGTCAACGTCACCGTGGAAAACGACGCAAAGGCCGCCGCGCTGGCGGACGACGAGCTCTCTGCGCGCACGAAGGAGATCGAATCCGCGCTCGGCAAAAACGGGCGTGTGCTCATTCGCGCCAGCGGCACGGAGCCGCTCGTGCGCATCATGCTCGAAGGGCAGGACGAGGCGCAGATCCTCGACCAAGCGCTCTCGCTGGCGCACATCATCGTTCGCAAATACAACGGAAAGATCCGCACCTGACGCCGCCTCCCCTACAAAAGCCATCTCTACAAACCGGAAAGACAGGAAACGAATGCTGACAAAAGCGCAGAAGACGGAGGCGCTGGCCATCCTAGCCGCGACATACCCGGGCGCAAAGCCCGCGCTGAACTTCACCTCCCCGTTTGAGCTGCTGGTGGCGACCATCCTCTCCGCGCAGAGCACGGACGTAATGGTCAACCGCTGCACGGCGGAGCTTTTCCCCGTTGCCAACACGCCGGAGCAAATCGCCGCCATGACGGAGGAGCAGCTCTTCCCTTACATCAAGCGCTGCGGCTTTTTCAACACAAAGGGACGACATATCCTCGAGACCGCGCGCATCCTCGCCACCCAATATGGCGGGGAGGTGCCGGCGAGCATCGAGACGCTGCAAACGCTGCCCGGCGTGGGCCGAAAGACCGCAAACGTGGTCGCGAGCAACGCCTTCGGCATCCCCGCCATCGCGGTGGATACACATGTGTTCCGCGTGAGCAACCGCATCGGCCTCGCGCACGCGAGCAATGTGGAAAAGACCGAGGCGCAGCTGCAGAAGGCGATCCCGCGTGAAGACTGGACGGCGGCGCACCACTGGCTCAGCTACCACGGCCGGCAGATCTGCCATGCGCGAAAACCAAGCTGCGCCGTCTGCCCGCTGAACCATCTCTGCCTCTATTTCCGGGGCGGCATGCAGGCCGCTAAAAAGCCCTCGGCTGGCAAACTCGCTTCGGGCACAACAAAACAGAAAGATTAGGTTTCATCATGCAATTTGTCGATAAAGCGCGCGTCGTCGTCAAAGCCGGCAACGGCGGGGACGGGCACGCCTCCTTCCACCGCGAAAAATATGTGCAGCAGGGCGGGCCCAACGGCGGAGACGGCGGGCGCGGCGGGGACGTGGCTTTTCTCGCCGATCCGCATATGTCCACGCTGCTGGATTTCAAGTTTCAGCGCTTCTACCGCGCCGAGAACGGCGAACCGGGCAAGCCGGAACTCTGCACCGGCAAAAACGGAAAGCCGCTGGTCATCCGCGTGCCGGTCGGGACCGTCGTGCGCGATGTAGAGAGCGGCGCCGTCCTTGCAGACATGAGCGAGGCGGGCAAGGAGCGCATCGTTTTGCGCGGCGGCCGCGGCGGGAAGGGCAACGCGAAGTTCGCCACACCCACGCACCAGGCGCCGCGCTTTGCCCAGCCCGGCATCAAGACGGCGGAATACGAAGTGGAGCTGGAGCTCAAGTCGATTGCGGACGTCGGCCTCGTCGGCCTGCCCTCCGTCGGCAAGTCTACCATCCTCTCCGTACTCACGGCGGCAAAGCCGAAGATCGCGGCGTATCACTTCACCACGCTTTCGCCAAACCTCGGCGTGGCGTCTCGGCACAACCGCTCGTTTGTGCTGGCGGATATCCCCGGCCTCATCGAGGGTGCGGCGGAGGGCGCGGGCCTGGGGCACGACTTTCTGCGGCACATCGAGCGCACGCGTATGCTCGTGCACGTAGTCGATATCTCCGGCAGCGAGCTGCGCGATCCGGTGGAAGATTTTCGAAAGATCAACGACGAACTCACCAAGTTTTCGCCCCAGCTCGCCGAGATTCCGCAGCTGGTGGCGGCAAACAAGACCGACCTGCCGGAAGCGCAGGAGAACCTTGCGCGCTTTCAGGCGGCGTATCCGGGTGTGGAAGTGTTCCCCGTTTCGGCCGCGACCGCGCAGGGATTTGAGGCGCTGCTGGACCGCATCGTGCAGGTGCTCGACACGCTGCCGCCCGTGCTGCGCTACGAGGAGACCGAGCTGGCCGAAAGCGCCGGCTATGAACCGGGCTTTCATATCGAGCGCGGGGATGACGGCGTGTTCGTCGTCTCCGGCGGAGATGTGGATAAGCTCCTGGACTCCACCGATCCAACCGACGAGATCTCTATGCGCCGCTTCCAGCAGCTGCTGGTTAAAAACGGCATCATCTCCGCGCTGCGCGAGAT
>JAEWQH010000097.1 GCA_023399275.1 Bacillota bacterium | reverse complement strand
AATCCCTGGCACGGCTGCCGCAGAATTTCGGCGGGCTGCGCGCACTGCTATGTCTACCGGATGGATCAGCGGCACGGCAAAGATGCCAGCGCCGTTGGCAAAACGGGCGGATTCTACCTGCCGGTTTCCCACGCGCGCGATGGATCCTACCGCGTCGCGCCGGGCAGTTTTATCTGGACCTGCTTCACGTCGGACTTTCTGCTGGAGGACGCGGATGCGTGGAGAGGCGAGGCTTGGCGCATGATGCGCGAGCGAAGCGACTGCTCGTTTCTCTTTATCACCAAGCGGATCACCCGATTTTCCGAATGTCTGCCGGAGGATTGGGGAGAGGGGTATCCAAATGTTTCGATCTGCTGCACGGTGGAAAACCAGGAAAAGGCGGACGAGCGTCTGCCGGTTTTTCGAGCGGCGCCCATTCGCAGCAAGCGGATCGTCTGCGAGCCGCTGCTGGAGCAGATCGATCTGCGCGCGTATCTCGGAGACTGGGTTCAGAGCGTGACGGTCGGCGGAGAGTCCGGCGATGCGGCGCGCACCTGCGACTACGATTGGGTGCTGGACCTGCGCAGACAGTGCATGGAGGCGGATGTGCCGTTTCGATTCAAGCAGACGGGGGCAAATTTTGTAAAGGACGGAAAGCGTTACCGCATTCGCCGCGCGTTGCATCATGCGCAGGCGCGAAAAGCAAACATCAACACCGAGAGGCGGGGATGCGCTCAGGACTGCGGAACGTATTCGGTTACATAGACGCCTGTGATGCTCGAATCGCTGTCGCACTCGGCGGTTTCGCTGAAACTTGCGCCGACCTCGACGGGTTCGCTGAACGTATCGTTGATGATATAGGTGGCCACGGTGTCGCCGCTTGCGTCGATAAACTCGACTTGCGCCTCGATGGAGTCCAGTTCCTCCGAGCCAAGATTGGTAAAGCGGATGCGTGCGGTGGTCGTGCCGCCGTCCACCTTGAGCTCGCGCACGGTGGTTTCGATCTGGCTGCCGCCGTAAAAGATCTTGTAGTTTGTGTTGAGAATGGTCGTCGACTCCGTCTTGCAGCCGGAGAGCAGCAACAAGATGGCAGCAGACGAGAGCAGAACCGCGAGAAATTTTCGCATGTGTGAGAGAAATCCTCCGCTCCGGCGCAGCGCAAAGCCGCGCTTGATTGATTTCATTATAGGGAATTGCGCGCCGATCTGCAACGAATTTACCTCGACGCGGCCGGAGTTTTACATTTGTGTCATATGTGGCATGGATCGCTTCGCCTGCAAGACGGATCCGCGCCGCAGACGAGGCGTAAACATGCGGATTCAAACGTTGACAATCGATCGCTGAATTTGCTATACTTCTCTAGGTGCAAATCTTGGAGAGATGTCCGAGTGGTTTATGGAGCTGGTCTTGAAAACCAGTGATGCTGAAAAGCACCGGGGGTTCGAATCCCTCTCTCTCCGCCAAAGACGGAGAAATCGAATATGGAGAAGTACCCAAGTGGCTGTAAGGGGCTCCCCTGCTAAGGGAGTAGACTGGGGTAACCGGTGCGTGGGTTCAAATCCCACCTTCTCCGCCAATCGAGCAAAAGCGTCCGAAATCAGGGCGTTTTTGTTTTTTTCTCGTCGATTCGGGTCGCTTGATAGCAGCAGAAAGGAAGAGGCTGCGTTGCGAAACACCGGTTACATGCCGGATGGATGCCATATCGCTCCCCAACGAGCAGGCTTTCTCGCTTTGCCTGTCGTGCGCCGTACTATTTTGCGACGGCGAAGACGACGAACGCATCTGAGCGATAGAGTTCGTTGCCGACGTAGTCGAACGTCTGCACGTGGTAACGCAGATATTCCTCTATTGTACATATGACGAATGTCTTTCCCTCCGGCAGAGCATCGTCATGCGACCTTACCTGCAGCCAGCGGTATAGATCCGGATCGGTTGCGGTCTTCGCATCGAGGGTGTTGACGCACCAAACATCGATCTCGCCGTCGGTGAGTTCAGTGAGGATGTTTGCGTTCCAAAACGTACCATAGCCGCTTTCGAATCCTTCGCTTTTCAGCACTTTGGCTATCCGGGCAAACTCGACGTTGCTCCTGGCGCCATTTCGCAGCGGCCAGTCTGCAAACGAATGGTATCCCAGCGCGCCGAGGATCAGAATGCATGCGCCGATTCCGGCGGCAAGCAAGCGGCGCGGCAGGGGCCGCATCTGCAGATCTCCGATCACCAGCGCCGCGCAGGGGATGAACAGAATTGCCACGGGTATGAAATGCCATGTCGCCAATTCGAGGGAGAGTGTGCAGCTGACGGCCGTATAGCCCGCCCATGTGACGAGGCAAAAACACACATACCGAACGGCTGCCAACTGTTTCTCCGCCTTGCGCAGCAGGTATACAACGCATAAAACCGCGGTGAGCGTCCACAGGAGCAGGGAGATAGCGTAGGTGAAGCTTGAGTCGCCGATGGAATGGATCTGGTTGAAGACCGTGCCTTTGATCCGGCCGGCCGTTAAGTCGAAACTGAGATTCACATGCTCAAACGAATACGCATTTGACAGCACCGTCGCGTTGAGGAGATAGCCGGCCATCCCCGCAAGACAAACGACGAAGGCGCGCGTGGCATAGCTCTTGAGCGGGGGACGCGTGGAAGAAAGCGCCAGGCGTGATGCAATCCCTTTTCCCAGCCGGTTGTTCGGTATCGAGCGGCAGATGCATTCACACCCAAACAGTACCGCAAGCGGAATGAACAGGATCAAGACCATCCGCGGGCCCTCCAACCCCAGCGCAAACGAAAGCACCCCAAGGACCAGGAGCGAAATCAGCGCGGAGGCCTTGGATCTGGCGGGCGCGATCGTTGGCAACAGCAGCCCAAGGATGATAAACATCATGCTGATTCGCGGTATGTAGTACGCGCCATAGAGCAGGATGTAATAATAATCCGACGAGAGCGGAAGCAGCATGATCGCCGCAGTGATCGGGAAGGAACGCGCAATGTCCAACCGCCTGCAAAAAAAATAGTAGCTTGATAGCAGCACGAAATACAGCGTGATATTGCCGAGGATGCGGACCAACCGCCAGCTTTCCATAAAGCGGAAAAACAGCGCATAAACAACCTGCGTGTTCAAGATTCGGATCTCGGTTGAATAGTACCAATTGTCGGAAAGCAGCCTGCCGCTTTGGGCAAGCTGTTTTGCCAGGATCAATTCGGACGACATATCCGAATCCAGCAGGGATTGTGCATGGACGATCATGTACACGATCAATCCGGCCAAAGCCGTGGCAAACACCGCCCATGAAAGAAGAGCGAGTGATGCGCTGTGCCGGTGCGTTTCTTTCATATAAATTATATCCTCGATGTCGTTTGCAGGAGTGACATCATTCTATCGAAAATTTTGCGCCAATGCAACTTTTCATACCAAGCACGTCTGTGACGCGGCTGGGAGGGTACGTGCGCTGCGGATGCGTTTGGGATTGCGTTGTGCTATGATAGGGGCAGGATCGTTGACAAGCGGACTGTTTTTCGGTTGTGGCGGAGGTGCGGAAAACTGTCGCTCGCCTTTGACGTGAAATATCGCACAGAGCCGCCGCGTACACCAAAAATTGACAAATGGTGCCTTGTTAACGCCCTTTTTCAAGCGTATGATATACAAACGATTGATTCAGATAGCAAAGGGGTAACACGATGAGAAAAACCAAGATCGTCTGCACCATCGGGCCCGCGTGTGAGACGGAAGAGATTCTCGCCGCGATGTGCCGGGCAGGCATGAATACGGCGAGACTCAATTTTTCGCACGGCACGCATGAGGAGCACCGCCAACGCATTGAGCGGATCAAAAAGGTGCGCGAGGAGCTGGATCTGCCGGTCGCCATCATGCTGGATACGAAGGGGCCGGAGTTTCGCATCAAGACGTTTCAAAACGGAAAAATCACGCTCGCCGAAGGGGATACGTTCGCTTTCACGTCGAAAAACGTGCAGGGTACGCAGGAGCGGGTTGCGGTCAGCTTCCCGGGCTTGGCGCAGGCGCTTGAGATCGGTGATCGCATCCTCGTAAACAACGGGCTGCTGATCTTCGAGGTCGTCAAGCTCACCGACACCGATGCGGTCTGCACCGTGCTTTCCGGTGGCGAACTCTCCGACCAGAAGAGCATGAGCTTTCCAAACAAAATCGTCAGCCGGACGTACCTGAGCGAGCAGGACAAGGCCGACCTGCTCTTCGGCATCCAGAACGATGTCGATTACGTAGCGGCCTCGTTCGTCTCCACACGACAGAACCTGATCGAACTCAAGTCGTATCTCAAGGAGAACGGCGGGGAGGATATCGCGATCATCGCCAAGATCGAGAATCGCACCGGCATCGACAATATCCACGAGATCTGCGAGGAATGCGAGGGCATCATGATCGGCCGGGGCGACCTCGGCGTGGAGGTCCCGTTTGAGGAGCTGCCCTATATCCAGAAATATCTCGTGACGGAGTGCCGCCTGCTCGGAAAGCGCGTCATCACCGCCACGGAAATGCTCGAGAGTATGATCTACAACCCGCGGCCGACGCGCGCGGAGATCTCGGACGTTGCCAATGCGGTCTACGACGGCACAAGCGCGGTCATGCTCTCCGGCGAGACCGCCGCCGGCAAGCACCCGGTTGAGGCGGTGCAGACGATGGGCAAGATCGCCGAAGAGACGGAGAAGCACATCCACTACATCAAGCGCTTCCGCACGACGGAGTTTCACATCAAAAACACCGTCGATGCGATCTCGCATGCTACCTGCGGCATGGCGATCGACCTCGATGCGCATGCTATCGTCGCCTGCACGCTGACGGGCATCACCGCGCGGATGATCTCGCGTTTTCGTCCTCCGATGGACATCATCGGCCTGACGACGAGCCGCAAGGTCTGGTATAAGCTCGCGCTGAGCTGGGGCGTCATCCCTGTGATGAGCGGAACGTTCACGTCGACCGACGTGCTGTTCTATCACGCGACGGAGACGGCGAAGAAGCTCTTTGACCTGCAGGGGGGGGAGCATATCATCATCACCGGCGGACATGTCAGCGGCGTATCCGGAAATACGAGCCTGATCAAGGTCGAGACGGTGTAAACACAGAGTTCGCGCACGCCGGAATCGAGCGGGCCGAAATGTTCGAACATATTTTTTGCCAAATCCGCGCAAAACCTGTGTAAAGATAGGTGATTCCTGTATTTTTATGAGAACAAGGGCTTGACAGCGCGTCAAAATATATGTTATATTATCGAAAATTCAGATACTTACATGCGATGAAAGAGACATGCTGGTCGCAAGTTCGTCTGTAGAGAGCCGGTGGTTGGTGCAAGCCGGCGACGACGCGGGCAGCGGATCCCTCCCGAGCAGATATGCCGAAACCGAGTAAGCGTATTACGGCAGGCACCGTTATCGGCCAGGGTTTGACAGAACCTGATAAAGAGGATCAGTGCGTTCCCGGGCCAAGCGACGGCGGCAGGGAACACGGGATCAATTTGAGTGGTACCGCGAGGATGAATCCGTCCCCGTCTCAAGATGAGACGGGGACTTTTTATAACCTGCGTGCCCGGGTTTGGTTGACAATTCGCGCTCGGAATACCGGCGCGGCGGAAATACAGGCGCATACCCCCTTGCAGCATGGGTGCGAAGCGGCGAACAGCGCAGATTTGCAGGAGGCAAAGTCAATGGATAAGGTGTATTTTTTGGATTCTACCCTGCGCGACGGCGCGCAGAGCGTTGGCATCTCATTTTCCGTGCAGGATAAGGTCAAAATTGCACGTATTCTTGACGAGCTCGGCATCGATTACATCGAGGCCGGCAATCCTGGCTCCAATCCAAAGGACATGGAGTTCTTTGAGCGGCTCCAGAATAATCCCCTGCGGCACGCAAAGGTGACGGCGTTTGGCGCCACGCGCAAGAAGAATACTCCGGTTGAGCAGGACGCAAATCTCCGCTCCCTGCTCTCGGCCGGAACGGCGTGCGTCACCATCTTCGGCAAGTCCTGGGATATCCACGTGACCGACATCCTGCGTGCGGAGCTGCCGGAGAACCTGAACATGATCCGGGATACCGTTTCCTATCTCAAGCAGCAGGGCAAGGAGGTTATCTACGACGCGGAGCATTTTTTCGACGGATACCGCGCCAACCCGGACTATGCCCTGGGCACGCTTCAGGCGGCCTATGAAAGCGGCGCGGATTGCCTCTGTCTTTGTGACACAAACGGCGGAAGCTTTCCAGACTTCGTGCAGGAGGTAACCCGTCTGGTCAAGGCGCGCTTCCCTGTAGCGATCGGCATCCATGCACACGACGACGCGGGTATGGCGGCGGCCAACAGCGTGCTCGCGGTCACCGCAGGTGCAACGCATGTGCAGGGCACGCTGGCGGGCTTTGGCGAGCGCTGCGGCAATGCAAACCTCTCCACGGTGCTGGCAAACCTGCAACTCAAACTTGGCTATGACTGCGTGCCGGCCGCCGCGCTGGAGCGACTTACGAGTACGGTCCATGAGGTGGCCGATATCTCCAACATCAGCGTTGGTAAAAACATGCCGTATGTCGGCGCAAACGCCTTTTCCCACAAAGGCGGTATGCACGTAGACGGCGTGATGAAAAACTCCATGACGTTTGAGCACGTCTCCCCGGACGCTGTGGGAAACAGCCGCCGTGTGATGATGTCCGAAGTAGCCGGCAGGAGTGCGATCCTCGAGAAGGTCAGGGGGTTTTACCCCGAGATCAGGAAGGACTCCGACGAGGCCGCCCGGATCACCGACATGGTCAAGCAGATGGAGCACCAAGGGTATCAGTTCGAGGGGGCGGAGGCTTCCTTTGAGTTGGAGGTGCGAAAGCTCCTCGGCATGCGGCCGAAGTTCTTCGAGCTGCAGATGCTCAGCGTGGTGGATGAGCCGCAGTCCGAGCTGCGCAAAAAGCCGTCGCTCGCGTCCATCAAGGTGCTGGTGGGCGATCGGCTGGAGATCACCGCGGCAGAGGGCCTCGGCCCGGTCAACGCCATAGACGCGGCCTTGCGAAAAGCGCTGGAGGTATTCTATCCCGAGATCGGAGAAATCCGGTTGACGGATTACAAGGTACGCGTGCTGGACAGCGAGAGCGCGACCGCCGCCAAGGTGCGGGTGCTCATCGAGTCTACGGACGGACACGAGTACTGGACGACCGTTGGCGTCGCGGTGGATATCATGCAGGCCAGCTCGCGCGCGCTGATGGACTCCATCGAATACAAGCTGCTCAAATCATCCGCGCAGTCGAAGTGCTTCGAAGCGCAGGTGGAAACCGCATAACGCAGACATCTTCCTAGGATCGAAAGGGGTAACCATATATGAAACTCACCGGCGCACAAATTCTGATCGAATGCCTCGTGGAGCAAGGGGTCGACACCGTCTTCGGCTATCCGGGCGGCTCCGTGCTCAACATCTACGACGAGCTCTATCAAAACAGCGACCGCATCAACCATATTCTCACCGCACATGAGCAAGGCGCCGCACATGCTGCGGACGGCTATGCCCGCGCGAGCGGGAAGGTCGGCGTCTGCATCGCGACCTCCGGCCCCGGGGCGACTAATCTCGTCACCGGCATCGCGACGGCGTATCTCGACAGCGTTCCGGTCGTATTCATCACCGGAAACGTCAGCGTGAACCTCATCGGTGCGGATAGCTTTCAGGAAGCCGACATCACGGGTATTACGACGCCGATCACGAAGCACAACTACATCGTTAAAGACATCTCCAAGCTGGCGGATACCGTGCGCGAGGCGTTTGATATCGCCCGCTCCGGCAGGCCCGGCCCGGTGC
>JAEWQH010000084.1 GCA_023399275.1 Bacillota bacterium | reverse complement strand
GAGCTAAAATGAGACCCCCTAAAAAGTCGCCTAGTTAGGGGGTTTCTGGCGTGCCCGAAAGGATTCGAACCTTCGACCCTCAGAGTCGGAGTCTGATACTCTATCCAGCTGAGCTACGGGCACAAGTATGTAGTTGTCAAATTCTCGCCTGCAACCACCGGAGTCGGAGTCTGATACTCTATCCAGCTGAGCTACGGGCACATGTATAAAGTTGTCAATTTCGCGCCTGCGACCAGCAATGTCGGAGTCTGATACTCTATCCAGCTGAGCTACGGGCACAAGTATGTAGTTGTCAAATTCTCGCCTGCAACCACCGGAGTCGGAGTCTGATACTCTATCCAGCTGAGCTACGGGCACAAACCATATGCACTTTGGGATGCAAAATGCGCAAAAGCCGGGGCAAAGCCGTCCTTTAGGCGCAGAGCCGATTATACCACAGGTTTCTTTTCGTAGCAATAGGCGATCGCCTCGCCGACGGTCGCGATGGGGATAAGCTTCAGTCCTTCGATCTTCGGCGCCTTGGCGGACTTCGGCAGCAGCACGGTATCGTAACCCAGGCGTACACACTCGTTGAGCCGTGTCTCGATCCGGCTCAGCGCGCGTACCTCGCCCGTCAGCCCTACCTCGCCCAACGCGGCAGTGCGCGCCGGCAGCGGCAGATCCATCATCGCGGATGCAACACAGAGCGCCACGGCGAGATCCGTGCTGCGTTCGTCGAGCCGGAGCCCACCGACCACGTTGAGGTATACGTCCTTTGTTGAGAGCCTCAGATGCGCCTTCTTCTCCAGCACCGCAAGCAGCAGGCTCAGCCGCCCCGTGTCCACGCCCGCGCTCGTGCGGCGCGGATTGCCAAACGAATTGTCGGTCAGGAGCGACTGCACCTCGGCCAGAATCGGGCGAGAGCCCTCCATGGCGCAGGTGACGCAGCAGCCGGGCGCGATTTCGCCGGAGAGAAACAATCGCGAAGGATCGGCTACCTCGCACATGCCGCCGTCGCCCATCTCAAACACACCAACCTCGTTGGTCGATCCAAAACGGTTTTTTACGGCGCGCAGCAGACGCAGCCCTTCGTGCCAGTCGCCTTCGAAATACAGCACGGTATCCACGATGTGCTCCAGCACGCGCGGACCCGCAATGTTGCCATCCTTGGTCACGTGCCCCACGATGAGCACGATGACCCCCGTCTCCTTGGCGTAGCGCGTCAGCCGCGCGGTAACCGCGCGCACCTGGCTCACGCTTGCCGGCGCGCCCGCGCTCTCCTCGGAGCAGATGGTCTGGATCGAATCCACGATCAGCACGCCGCAGCGCGTATTCGTCGCCTCGTCAACGATTTGGTCAAGGTCGGTTTCGCAGAGCACATCGATATCATTGCGCATACCCAACCGATCGGCACGCATCTTGATCTGCGAGGCGCTCTCCTCACCGGAGACATACAAAACGGTGCACTCACCCGCCAGCGTGTCCGCCGCCTGCAGCAGCAGCGTCGATTTTCCGATGCCCGGATCGCCGCCGAGCAGCACCACCATGCCGCGGATCAGCCCGCCGCCGAGCACGCGATCCAACTCGCCCATGCCGGCGGAGATGCGCTTCTGCGGCAGGGACACGACCTTGCTCAGCTTTTGGGAGACGGCGGTTCCGGTGGGGGCCGCACTCTTGACTTTGACCTCGGAAAACTCGGTCATGGTGTTCCAGCTCTCGCACTGCGGGCATTTCCCCATCCACTTGGCGGACTCATAGCCGCACTCGCCGCAGATATAGGAGACGCGTTCCTTCGCCGCCATATCAGCCGACCACCCGGATGTATTTCCAGAGCGTCTGCCCGGCGTCGCTCACATCGCGCCAGAGCGCGTACGCCCCGCCCGCCATGACGAACTGCGCATTGCTTCCCGTTTCGCTGATGACATACGTCTTATCGTCCGCAAACACATAGGCGTACACCGTCTCATCCCGGCTAAACACCACACATGTGGGTGTAATATCAAAGTCGATCACCCCGGCGGCGATGCGCTTTGCTGCCGCGCCACCAACACTGATATACAGATCGCTCTGCGCGTCATGGTTTCCGCTCAAATATGCCCAGCGATCGCCCGCGGATTTGGGATCGTGCACAAAGCTGCCCGCCGAGAAGTCCCAGCGGCTGTTGTCGGAGAGCAGCACGGTGCGGATCAGGCTCTTACCCGGGTTCGCCGTGTCCGCATCCGCATAGATGACCTGTCCGCTCTTGATCGAAGGCGCACTCCCGGCGTAAGCCGGGTCCGTCAGCAGCGCAAGCGTAAGCAACTCGCCTGTCGTCACGTCGCAGACCATCAGCTTGGCGCCGGCGCCATCGGTACGCTCCGTCCAGACCACGTAGGGCGACTCCAGCAGCAGTTTTGGCGCCTCCAGCGCAAACTCCGCAAGCACGGCCGTCTCCCCCGTGGCTTTGTCGAGCCGAACGATGCTGCCGCCGCCTGCCGTTTTACAGTCTTCATATAAGATGTAATCCGCATTCTCCACCGGGTGGCGGATCGTGTCGTTGACGCGCGAAAGCTCGATGCCGGCGAACACCCCCGTCTCGGGATTCAGACGCACGAGCCGGTCACAGGCGTTTTCATCCGCGCCCGTAGCAAAGAGGATCTCGCCGTCAAACACGCTCGGATCGACCACGGCCGTCGGCAGGCCGTAGCCCTCGCCGTATTGCACGGTCTTGACCTCGTTGGTCAGGATCGGGTTGAGCGAGGCGGGGGCTTGCCACGCCGTCTGCGTCTCTGCTGCGGCGCCGCCAAGCCGCGCGTTGATCAGCGGCAGGGCGACAAACACCACAACCAGCACCACCGCGGCGAGCACGCCGAGCGCGATGACGAGCTTGATGAGCGGCCCGTAGCTTGTTGCATCCAGATTCCGCCTGTGCCGCGGGGTATATATCAAGTTTTTACTCATACGCTTCACGCACCCATTTTACCGCACGCGGCGAAAACGGTCAACGAAAGAAAGCGTGGATGCACCCGAAGCGGGCTTCCGTTTCATTGACAATCGAAACGGTTGCTGTAAAATGAATGCAGCTACGTGCGCTTTTTGTGCGAAATACGCCCCAACGCATCCCGCGAACCGTCCGCGGCGGCATACGCGGCATCTTCAATCGCGATGGCGGGCGCTATGCGAACCGTGAAGATCCAACGGGGGATACACCGATTGCTTGCTTCAAAATTCCGGAAAAACCGTTCCTTTCTGCTCGCGATCCTCATCTTCTGGGTGCTGATGGCAGCCTCAAGAATCGGGTTGCGGCTGTTCGGCTTTCCGCTTGCGATCGATATCCTCCTCGGCCGGTTGACCAATTATCTCGCATATGTGTTCATATGCTGGCTCACCGTCTGCCGAACCGCGGCGCCCTTTTCCGCCCGGGTGATTTATGGTATAGTAACATAGGAATTTTTCACAGGAGAGATAGCATGGCCTACCGCGCGCTGTATCGCCAATATCGCCCCTCCCGCTTTTCCGAGGTCGTCGGGCAGGAGCACATCACCACCACGCTGAAAAACCAGGTGGCGTCGGATCGCCCTGCGCACGCCTACCTCTTCTGCGGCACGCGCGGCACGGGCAAGACCACCTCGGCGCGCATTCTGGCGCGCGCGGTCAACTGCCTCGCCCCGGAGGACGGCGAGCCCTGCGGCAGATGCGAAGCCTGCCTGACCACCGCGTCCGAGGGCACGGCGGACATCACCGAAATCGACGCCGCGAGCAACAACAGCGTCAACGACGTACGCGACCTCATCGAAAACGCGCAGTACGCTCCGCTCAAGCTCAGGCGCCGTGTGTTCATCATAGACGAGGTGCACATGCTCTCCGGCGCGGCCTTCAACGCGCTGCTCAAAACGCTCGAGGAACCACCGGAGCACATCCTCTTCATCCTCGCTACCACGGAGCCGCAGAAGCTGCCGGCCACGATCATCTCCCGCTGCCAGCGGTTCGACTTTCACCGGCTCTCGGTCGCAGATATCAAATCGACGCTCAAAAGCGTGCTCTCCCGCGCGGGCGCGCACATCGAGGACGGAGGCCTTGCGCTGATCGCGCGGGCGGCGCAGGGCGGCATGCGTGACGCGCTGTCGCTCGCCGACCAGTGCCTCGCTTTCTGCGGGGACAACGTCACCACACAAAACGTCTACGACGTGCTCGGCAGCATGGAGGATGCATTCCTCTTCGACATCTCGGCGGCGCTGATCGCCTCCGACGCGCCAGGGGCCCTGCGCATGCTCGACGGCATCATTCAGGCCGGGCGCGACCTCTCGGTCTTTGCCGCCGACCTCGCGGCGCACTTTCGCGCGCTGCTGCTGGCAAAAACCTGCGGTCGGTGCGAGGATCTGCTGGACTGCACCGAGGACGCGATGAAGCGCTATCTCGAGCAGGCGAACGCCTCCTCCGAGGCACGGCTGATGCTCGCGGTGGATCGCCTGATTGCGGCGCAGAACGACATGCGCTACCTGCCCGCGCCGCGCGCACTGCTCGAAAGCACGCTGATCCATGTCTGCCGGCCGGAGGATACGCTCTCGCTGGCCAATCTTGAAGCACGGCTGGACCGGCTGGAGGCGCAGCTCAAGGACGGCGCCCCCGCGGCGGCCTTTGCGCCAAGACCGGCCCGCGCGCCAAAGCCGGAACCGGCCGACGATCCGGCTCCCTGGGCGGATGACGAAGCGCCCCCGCCGGAGGATGCGCCGCCGGAAGATGCCGACTTTGCACCGACGCTGCAAGTGCAAGCGCCCGCGCCCGAGCCGGAAAAAGCGCCCGTGCCAAAAGCGGCGACCCGGACGGCGGGCGCGGACGACGCGGCAGGCATTTGGCGCGAAACCATCGCCGCCATCCCAAATATGTTCATTCAGGCGCTTGCGCGGGATGCGCTCGCGCTGCATTTTGAGCAAAACACACTCACGGTCGGCTTTACCGACGCGCAGGAGACCAAGCGCAAGAATCTCTCCGCGCCGATCAATTTCGAGCCCACGCAGCGCGCGCTGCAGAGCGTGAAACCCGACGCGAAGCTCGTGATCACCACCGCAAAGGCCGCCCCGGCAAGCGGGCAAGCGGAGGAGCTGGCAAAGGCGCTGTTTGGAGACAAGCTGACGATCGAATAAAGGCAACTGCCGGCATCGGCAATACGCCGGCCGCAGTCGAAACAGATAACAGAATGTTCAGGAGGATTTTTTATGGCTAAGGGCGGATTCCCCGGCGGGATGGGCGGCGGAAACATGCAGCAGCTCATGCTGCGCGCACAGAAGATGCAGCAGGATGTGCAGCGCGCGCAGGCGGAGCTCAACGAACGCGACTTCACCGCGAGCAGCGGCGGCGGCATGGTCACGGTGACCGTCAACGGCGCAAAGGATGTCAAGAGCATCGTCATCAACCCCGCGTGCGTCGATCCCGAAGACGTGGAGATGCTGCAGGACCTCGTGCTCTCCGCCGTCAACGAGGCGCTGCGCACGGCGAGCAAGACCATCGAGGACGAAATCGGCAAGATCACCGGCGGTCTGGGGCTTGGCCTGTAGCTATGCTCACCATCGAACCCATCGTCCGCCTCACAACGCAGCTTTCGCGCCTGCCCGGCATCGGGCAGAAGACCGCGCAGCGGCTAGCTTACCATATTCTCGACATGCCGGCCTCGCAGGCGCAGGAACTTGCGGCGGCCATCGTTGCCGCGCGCGAAAAAGTGGTGGACTGCCCCGTCTGCGGCACGTATACGGACATTACCCCCTGCGCCATCTGCGCGGACACGAGCCGGGACGGCAGCGTGCTCTGCGTCGTCTGCGACGCGAAGGACGTCGTCGCCATGGAGCGCACGCGTGAGTTTCACGGCAAATACCACGTGCTCCACGGCGTGCTCTCCCCCGTGGACGGCATAGGCCCGAACGACATCCGCATCAACGAACTGGTTGAGCGCGTAAAGTCGGGCGGCGTCAAGGAGGTCATCATCGCCACCAATCCGGATGTGGAAGGCGAGGCGACGGCCTCCTATATCGCGCGGTTGCTCAAGCCCATGGGGGTCGGCTGCTCGCGTATCGCGCACGGCATCCCCATCGGCGGCAACCTCGAGTATACGGACGAGGTGACGCTGGCAAAGGCCATGGAAGGCCGAAGGCCGATCTACTGACGCAGCCGCGGCGGAACCCCCGCCGCTTTTTTCCGCCTAAAGGCACACGCGGTATGCCGTCGGCAGCGCGAGGGATTCATCCAGAACAACCCATCCCTCAGGCAGCGCGTCCACGGAAACCGCAGCGGCGCACACGCGCATATGCCACTCGATATGCGTAAAGATATGCCTGCGCTCGTAAAAGCGCAGCTCACCGATCGGCACGATGCCGTGCGTGCCCAGCCACGCCGCAGCCTGCGCATCCGAAAGCGCCCCCTCTGCCTCCGGCAACTGCCAAAGCCCCGCTAGCAAGCCGCGCTCCGGCCGGCGAAACCCCAGCAGCCCGCCTCCGGTCGAGAGGGCAAACACCGTTTTCCGCTCGATCCTCCGCGCTTTTTTTGCGGAGAGCACCGGCAACTGTTCCGTTTTGCCCTGCCGATTGGCCGCGCAGTGCGCGCGCACGGGGCATTCGCCGCACTTCGGCGTGCCGTTTGGCAGGCAGACGACCGCGCCCAGCTCCATCAACGCCGCATTGAACACCCCCGGCTGATCCGCCGGCACAAGCGGCAGCAGCCGCGCGCGCGCCTCTTTTTTGAACGCCGCGTCGCGAATATCGCGCTCGAGCGCATAGAGCCGCGCAAGTACGCGCAACACGTTGCCATCCACCGCAGGCACCGCTTCGTCAAAAGCGATGGACGCAATCGCGCCCGCGGTGTATTCGCCGATGCCGGGCAGGGTCAGCAACGCGCCGTAATCGCGCGGCATCTGCCCATCGAAACGCGCGACGATCTCGTTTGCGGCTTTTTTCAGGTTGCTCGCGCGGCTATAGTAGCCGAGCCCCTCCCAGAGCTTATGCAGGCGCTCGTCATCGACCCCCGCAAGCGCGAACACATCCGGCAGCTCGCGCAGAAACCGCTCGTAGTAAGGGATTACGGCGGCCACACGCGTCTGCTGCAGCATGATCTCGCTGATCCAAACGGCATAGCCGTCCCGCGTTCTGCGCCAGGGCAGATCGCGCGCATTTTTTTGATACCACGCCATCAGCGGGTTAATCCATTCCATGGCAACAGTATACCATACAAGATTCACGCATTTTGCGTGAAAAATGCGCGGTACATACGGGAAAATTGTGCTATACTGTGGTACTGAACATGGGCGAAGCCGCGCAACGCGGCGTGCATGCCCCGAAACCAAAGAGGTGTTTATCATGGATTTTCAGGAACTGTCCCGACAGGCCGGCGCAGCCGTCGACCATCTGCTTGCAAGTGCGGACTACCGCAAGGGAGATATCTTTGTCGTCGGCTGCTCTACGAGCGAAATCGTAGGCAAGCGCATCGGCTCCGCCTCCAGCGAAGAGGCGGCGCATGCCGTTATGGACGCGATTCTGCCGCGGGTAAGCGAGGCGGGGCTGTATCTGGCCGTGCAGGGCTGCGAGCACATCAACCGCGCCATCTGCACGAGCCGCGCCTGCATGGAGCAATATCATCTGCAGGAAGTCTGGGTTCGGCCGTGGCTTCACGCAGGCGGGGCCTTTGCAACCGAGGCGTACGGCCGCATCCCGGATCGGGTTATGGTTGAGAATGTGGACGGAAAGGCGGCGCTGGGCATGGACATCGGCGGCACGCTGATCGGCATGCATCTGCACCCTGTCGTGGTGCCCGTACACACCGAGCAGCGCAAGATCGGCGAAGCATCCTTCATCCTCGCAAAGACGCGCCCGAAGTACGTCGGCGGCCCGCGCGCGCAGTATAAAGACGACGAACCGGCGCATAAATAATGCAAAAAACGCCGAATTGGCGCATTTGTCCGGACAATCCTTGAAAAAAATACATTGCAATTTTACAATTGAGTGTACTATACTGATTTTGGTATCCGCGTATCGGGTCTGTGGTTGAAAATCGATGCCAGTCGCAGGCAAAACGATCCACGTAAGCGGGCAAAGCCCCGTGAGCATGGTGCGGTCTAGATGTAAGTCCAACCGAAGCATATCTATCATGCATTTCGAGAGAGGCAGTAGTGAGAGGCACATCGCCGGGTAGCGACACTTCCAGTTGGCGGGTGTGGGGGCAAAAACCAGGTCAGCCGGCACTCGGATATCAAAAATTTCACGAACCGAAAAGGGGAAAAAATCCAAATGTTCCAAGACAAGACACTGGTATGCAAGGATTGCGGTAACGAATTCGTCTTTACGGCCGGCGAGCAGGAGTTTTACGCGGAGAAAGGCTTCCAAAACGAGCCCGTCCGCTGCAAGGACTGCCGTTCCAACCGTAAGACCACGCGCAGCGGCGAGCGTGAGATGTTCGACGCGGTCTGCGCGGAGTGCGGGGCGCCCACCAAGATCCCGTTCCAACCCAGAAACGACCGTCCCGTATATTGCAGCGCCTGCTTCCAGAACCACAAGGGCCGCTGACGCATTCCCCTTATTCCGTTTTCGGATATAATCGGAATCAGGGTGCACAAGACCGACCTGAGAGGCGTTCCCCGAAAGGGAAACGCCTTTTCCGATTTTGGCGGCCATCGCGCGCCGCTTGCCAGCCAAAGTGCCGCGTGTTATGCTTTCTATGCAGTCAACCAAAGAAATCGAGGTGGATAATAGATGGAATCCGTCAAAGACCGTTTTTTGCGGTATGTCAAGATCGACACCCAGTCCGAACAGCACGTGGACCAGATCCCCAGCACCGAAAAGCAGCTCGACCTGTGCCGCCTGCTGCGCGATGAGCTTGCAGCGCTCGGCGCGGCGGATGTTCAGCTTGACCCGCACGGCTACGTAACCGCGACCATCCCCGCCAACACGCAAAGGCGCGCCCCCGTCGTCGGCCTGCTGGCGCACGTGGATACGTCGGACGCGGTCAGCGGCGCAAACGTGAAGCCCGTGCTCACGCCGAACTACGACGGCGGCGACATCGATATGGGCGGTGGCTACACGCTCTCGCCAAAGGACTCCCCCGCGCTGCTGAACTACCTCGGCGAGGAGATCATCTGCACGGACGGCACGACGCTCCTCGGCGCGGACGATAAGGCGGGCGTTGCGGAGATCATGACGTTTGCCGAGCACATGCTCTCGCCCGACGCACCGGAGCACGGGACGATCCGCATCGGCTTTACGCCGGACGAGGAGGTCGGGCGCGGAGTGGACCTCTTCGACGTGCCTGCGTTCGGCGCGGATTTCGCCTATACGGTAGACGGCGGCACGATGGGCGAAATCAATTACGAATGTTTCAACGCTGCGAGCGCGCAGATCCGCATACAGGGGCTGAGCACACACACCGGCAGCGCAAAGGGGCGCATGGTCAACGCGTCTCTGCTCGCCATGGAGCTGCACGAGCTGCTGCCCCGGTTTGAGAACCCCGCCTGTACCGACGGATACGAAGGATTCTTTCACCTTGAGCGGCTGGACGCGCACGTGGATGGGGCATATCTATACTATCTGCTGCGCGACCACGACGCGGAGAAGTTCGCACAGAAAAAAGCGCTGATGGAGAAAGCCTGCGCCTACATGAACGAGAAGTACGGCCCGGGCACCGTTTCTCTGCAGTTGGAGGACACCTACTACAACATGAAAGCCAAGATTCCGATGGCGATCGTGGACGCGGCAAAGCGCGCGATGGAATCCACCGGTATCACGCCGTTTTGCGCCCCTATCCGCGGCGGCACGGACGGCTCGCGCCTGAGCTATATGGGCCTGCCCTGCCCCAACCTCTGCACCGGCGGGCAGAATTTCCACGGCCGCTATGAGTTTGTCTCCACAGAAGCGATGGAGAAAGTCGTCCGCATCCTGGAAGCGCTCGTCCCTTCGTTTGTGGGATGAAAAACCGCGCCAGGTGATTCGGCCGCCGCCTTCCCTTACAAAAAGCCTCCCGCCGCTGGATCCGCGACAGGAGGCTTTTGCTTTCAATAATCCGCTTTTCGGCATTCCAATGGAGCAGTGTCGTTTTGCCGCGCGGTCATACCGCCATTATGCAAAAGCGCGGTAGATGGCGCGGACGGCGGAGGGGAGATCGTCGTTTTCAATGCCGACGATGATATTCATCTCCGAGGAGCCCTGGTCGATCATCCGAACGTTGACGCCCGCTTCGTACAGCGCGCCAAAGAGCCGCGCCGCCACGCCGAGCGAGCGGATCATGCCCTTGCCGACGGTGGCGACGAGCGCCATGTTGGAGTGCACCTCGATGCTCTGCGGCTCGCAATCGCGCTGGATCTCGCGCAGCACCTGCTCGAGGTGTTCCTTGAGCTTGCTGTCTGAAATGACGAGACTCATGGTATCGATGCCGCTGGGCACGTGCTCAAAGGAGATGTTGTAGCGGTCCAGCACGCGCAGCAACCGGTAGCCGAAGCCAACCTCGTTGTGCATGTTGTCCTTGTATACGGTGATGACCGTGAAGCCCTTGCGGCCCGCAACGCCTGTGAGCACGCCCTCTCGCTTGTAATACTTCAAAAACGCGTCGGGGATGACCATCGTACCCTCGTCCTCCGGACGGTTGGTGTTGCGCACGTTGATCGGGATCTGCGCGCGGCGCACGGGAAAGATGGAGTCCTCATGCAGCACGGTCGCGCCCATATAGCTCAGCTCCCGCAGCTCGGAGTATGTAACCACCGATATGACCTTTGGATCATCGACGATGCGCGGGTCCGCCATCAGAAATCCGCTTACGTCGGTCCAGTTTTCGTAGACGTCCGCCTGCACCGCGCGCGCCACGATGGCGCCGGTGATGTCGCTGCCGCCGCGTGAGAAGGTCTTGATGCTGCCGTCGCGCTTGCGCCCATAGAAACCCGGCACAACCACCTTTTGCGTCTCCGCGAGCTTCTGCGTCCATTTCTGGGTGGTCTCGTCGTCGTAGGTGCCGTCCGCATGGAAGCTGATGAGCTCCGCCGCGTCGTAAAAATCGAACCCGAGATAGTCCGCCAGCAGCAGCCCGCTGAGATACTCGCCGCGGCTTGCGATATAGTCCTCACTCGCGCCGGAGAGGATGTTTTTCTTGATCGCCGAGAGCTCCTGCGCGATGTTCGTCTTGAGCCCCAGCTCGGTTTCGATGCCGATATACCGCTCGGAGATCTGCTCATACGTGTCGTCAAACGACAGGCCGTTTGCGTTTTTGGCATAGCAAAGATACAGCAGGTCGGTGATCTTCTCGTCGCCGGGGAAGCGTTTGCCCGGCGCAGAGGGCACCACATACTTGCGCGCCTTGTCGGCCAGGATGATATTCTTGACCTTCGTGAAGTTTTCGGCGTTGCAGAGGCTCGTCCCGCCGAATTTAACCGTTTTGACCGCCATTGGTTTTCCCCCGTTCTATGTTTCGGCGCGCGCGCAAGCGCTGCGCCGTGAGATACCGTCCATACCTGCCCGGCACTTTGCCGCCTATTTCTTCTCCAGCGAGCGGCACTCGAGATAGTAGCGCTTTTCGTTTGCCTCGCCCATGGAGAAGGTCTTTCTCGGCAGCGCGCCGTCGAAGATCACCGTGGAGAAAAACTCGCCCTTCTCCATAGCCGGCAGCAAAAACCCGATCGCCCCGCCTTTTTGGGCGAGCTCCTTGACCACGTCCGCGCCGTGGATATAGTCGATCTGCGCGCCCGAGATCTCCTTGATCGTCTCATCCAGCGCGGCCTGCAGCGTGCCGACCGCAAGCTGCGACTTCGGAGCGTCTACGATGAACGCGCCCTCCGCCTCACCCGTGATGAATGGCAGCACGTGCTTCTGCCCGCCCTGCGCACAGGGCATACGCCCCAGCTCGACGCGGGCCGACGCATTCTGCTCCTTCAGATGGCGCAGGATGGTCTCGATGGCACGGTTTCCGCTTGCGCCGAACACCACACGGTGGATCGGCTCAAATACGATGCCTTCGTCGTGGACGTTTTCCACCTCCACCAGCGCGTAGCGGGCGGGGTGATCCGCGCGCTCCGCCTCGGGCAGAGACTGCTTGATCTTTTCCCAGCTGGCCTTCGCCGTTGCAAAACTGTGGTTTCCGTCCCCCATGGCAAAGAGCATGGGCGCACGCGCGCCGTACTGTCCGGCAAAGCGCTTCTCGTCCTTGAGCACGCTCAGTGCCTCCAGCACGCCGAGGATATCGTCCGCACCGTCCACCAGATGGCCGGTGATGTGTCCGCCCTCGAGCATGAGGTCGGTGTCGTAGAGCTTGGTCAGCTCCGCCTTTTTCAGCGCGAGCGGTTCGATGACCGTTCTGTCCGGGTCGTCGATCAGCACGAGGATGTGCGGCAGCTCGATGGGCGCGCCCTCGCGGATCTTCAGCCGCGGCGGGATGCGCGAAACGATGGTCCCCTCCGACGCGCGGATCAGCGTATCGGAGCCCTTTGCATAGTCGTATGCCTCCAGGTCCAGCGCCGTCACCAGCCCGGTGCGCACGGCGCCACCGACCGCGCGGGTGACCAGTACAAAGCCCTGCGGCTGCTCCTCGAGAACGCCCTTGTCGAGGTACTCGCGCATGTGCGCCTTGATGCTTGCGATGCGCTCCTCTTCGCCGGGCTTTTCGAGATATGCCTCCGGCAAAATCAGCTCCAGCGTAGACGGCGCGTCGCCGACGATGCGCTTGGCATCCTCCCAGTATGCCGGTTGGGAGGTGTACTGGTCGCAGGCGACGACCGCCCACTTGTAATAGTCCGTCCCCTTTTTCGGGAGCAATACGCGCGGCACCTGCACCGCGACGCCGTTACGATACCGGTCTTCCATGTTTCACACCCCTTTTTGCCCAGTTTTGATGTATGGTTCCTGCCGCGGCCGGTCGCTCCTCCGGGTACGCGGCATATGTCCGCAGTATAACGGTATTGCGGGTATTATACCTTATTTATTTTTTGCTTTCAATAATATCTATGCGAAAAAAGCGCGTTTTGCAAGTTTATTCGGCATGCATGCATACCCCGCGGCATATGCTCTGCCGCGCTCACGACCGCAGAAGCGGCATGCTCATGCACCGCGGCCCGCCGCGTCCGCGCGAAAGCTCCGCGGAGGGAATCTCGTGAACGACGACGCCATGGTCGCGCAGGATGCCGTTGGTGACATAGTTGCGCGAGGATGCAATCACTTCGCCGGGCGCGACGGCGAGCGTATTCGTCCCGTCGTTCCACTGCTCCCGCGCGGCGTCGATGGCGCTCGCGCCGCCGCAGGGGATCAGGGTCACCCGATCGATCTGCAGCGCGTCCGCCAGCACCTCGGCCAGCGGCTTTCTTGCGCGCTCGATGACGAGCGCGCCGCGCCTCTTTGCGAGCGTAAAGGCGCGCACCGCCGGCAGGATCGACGGATGAATCGTGAACTTATCCCGGTCGACCATGGTCATCACCGTATCCAGGTGCATATATGCGCGCGTCTTGGGGATGTCTATGGCGAGCACGCGGCAAATGCCCGTCTCTTCGCCGATGATCCGCTGTGCGAGCGCTTCCACCGCGTGCGGATCGGTGCGCTGCGAGATGCCGAAGGCAACGGCCTCCGGCGAGAGCACGAGCACATCCCCTCCCTCGATTGAAAAAGGATCGCTCCGGCTGTGCAGCACCGGCGCGCGCCGGTAGAGTGGGTGATGTGTGAAGAGATACTGCCCAAAGAGCGTCTCTCGCGCGCGCACGGCGTTTGCCATACTGGAGATGCATACACCGGTTCCAACCGTAAAAAACGGATCGCGCGTGAAGTAAAGATTTGGCATGGGGTCGACGAAGAAGGGATATGCATCGTCGATGTAGTCCACGAGGTGCACGGGGTCGCGCCTGCCGAGATCGCTCTTGCGCACGCCGCGCACCATGGCGCCGAGCATCTGCGGCACGGGCAGCGCCAGCAGATAGTCTTGCACGCGCCGCTCGACCCCGCGCGCGGAAAGGCCGATCTCCGCGATGAAATCTGAAACAAACTGTTCACGCACGGCTGGCTCGTCCACCGCCTCCGCCACGAGATCGAGCAGGTAACAGACCTCCACGCCGCTTTCCCGCAGCGTCCCGGCAAACCGGTCGTGCTCCTCGCGCGCATGCTCGAGGTATGGAATATCTTCGAAAAGCTGCCGTGAAAGATACTGCGGCATGAGGTTTTCGAGCTCCTGCCCCGGGCGGTGCAGCAGCACGCGTCTGAGTCTTCCGACCTCGCTCGCAACCCGGATGGGTGAATCCATACATTCCCTCCTTTTGTCCAAAGCCGCTCGGTCCGCGTACATTCAATCCGTATAAATTCTGTTTTTGATTTCTTTTCTTGTCGAAAACAACGCAGATTTTCAACTATTGAAACGAATATTTATATTTTATCAGGAATTTTATGCAAATTGCAGGCTTTGGGCAAATATATCTTCCCGCCCGCGCTCCGAACGCAAAAAAAGCCGCGTATGCGCGCGGCTGCAGCGTGTCAAAGAAGCGCCGGGATGTTGCGCGCCGAACCCCTTCCCCCGTTAAAAACGGCTTTCTGGGTAAGCGGCACAACGCAACTCGTTCGTTACAGTTCTTCCGGCTTCTTTCGATAGAGCACAAATTTTCTGCCGATGCATTGGATGACCTCTGCGCCCAGCGCTTCGGCGAGGCGACCCGACGCGTCCTTTGCCGAAAGCGAGCTGGTCTCCAGAACGGCGAGCTTGATGAGCTCACGTTTGCCCAGCGCCTCGTCCACGCTCTTGATCAGATTTTCACCGATATCCTCTTTGCCGATCTGAAAGATCGGTTTGAGCGTGTTCGCCATCTTGCGAAACTCCGCGCGTTGCGCTCCGGTCATACCGCACCTGCTTTCCGCCCCGCCTGCGCGGGCAATCCCTGTTTTGAAGCTTGATTATATCACGTTCGTGCAAAAAAAGCGAGGCCGCGGCGGCGCGCGCAGAGAATCAAACCGGCACTTCTTTACTATAATATATATACAGACCGGATAAAACATGTTATAATGCTCTTAGATTAATTTGGGGAAGTTTGAGCAGCGACTGCATGCGCGTCACCGGCCTACGGCTCGTCAATTTCAGAAACTATCCGTCGCTCTCCCTGCGTCCGGACGCAGGCCTTTGTGTGCTGACGGGTGAAAATGCCGCGGGCAAGACCAACGTGCTGGAGTCGCTTTTTCTATGCTCGCTCGGTCGAAGCCACCGCACCGTGCGCGACGGCGAGATGGTTCGCTCGGGCGAGCTGTTTGCCAGCGTCGCGGTGGATGTGGATACGCGCGGTGGCCCGCGGCGCATCGAATGCAAGCTCTTTCCCGGTGAACGCAAGAAGCTCACCATCGACGGCGCGCCGCTCGCGCGCTCGGGCGAACTGCTCGGCTGCCTCAACGTAGTCATGTTTGCGCCGGAGGACCTCTCCCTCGTCAAGGACGGGCCGGGCGAGCGCAGGCGATTTCTGGATATGGCGATTTCGCAGCTGCATCCATCCTACTACTATACGCTGCAGCAATACAACGCCGCGCTCAAGCAACGAAACGCGTTGCTCAAGGATCCGGAGGGGCTGGACTACGACGCGCTGGCGAGCTGGGACGAACAGCTCGCCGTGCTCGGCGCCTCTATCATCCTTAACCGCATGGAGCTCGTCGAGCGCCTGAGCGCGATCGCCGCAGAGCAGCACGAGACGCTCTCCGACGGCGCGGAGACGCTGCTGGCGGAATATGAGCCAAACGTTTCGCCCCGGGCGTCGAGCGACCTGAGCAAGACGCTGCGCCTCGCGCTGGCAGACACGGCGGAGCGGGACGTCTACCGCGGCAGCACCTCGGTCGGCCCGCATCGGGACGACCTGGCGCTTCGCGTCGGCGGGACGGATGTGCGCGTCTACGGCTCGCAGGGGCAGCAACGCACGACGGTGCTGAGCCTCAAGCTCGCGCAACTGGAGATCCTCCGCGCGGAGAAAGGCGACTCGCCCGTGCTGCTGCTGGACGACGTATTCTCCGAACTGGACCGCAGCCGCCAGAAGATGCTGCTCATCGCCGCGCAGGACTGCCAGACATTTTTGACCTGCACGCACCTCGAAGAAGTCGCGGCGGCGGGCGTAGAACAGATGCAGGTCTATCAGGTGGCGAACCGCCGCGTGGTGGAGCTTTGAGGAAAGGGCGCAAACGATATGCAGCTGCACATCGGCGCGGATGTCAGCATCCCGCTGGATAAGATCCTCTTCGTGCTCAACGAAAAGGGCCTGACGCCGCCGACCAGAGCGTTTCTGGAGAAAGCGCGGCGGGAGCGCAGGTTTACCCCCTGTGCGGGCAAGGTAAAGTCCTACGTCGTGCTCAAAGAGCGCGGCAGGGAGCGCGTCTTCGCCTCCCACATCGCCTCCGCCACGCTGGAAAAGCGCTGGAAAAGCGAGATCAGCCGCGCGTATCTCAACGAGGTCGCGGTGCTGACCGTCTCCGAGGCGGAGCGAGGATAGCGCGGCCCCTTTGTCCCCGCGCAATACGAAAAAACCAGCCAGAGATTACGCCGGCCGTATACGCGGCGTGGCCGACAGCGATACAGAGAGGAAACACAACATGGAACAACCCAACAAACAAGCTTACGACGCGTCCCAAATCCAGGTGCTCGAAGGGCTGGAAGCGGTTCGCCGCCGGCCGGGCATGTATATCGGCTCGACGGATACACGCGGCTTGCACCACCTCGTCACCGAAGTGGTTGATAACTCCATCGACGAGGCACTGGCGGGCTACTGCACGCACATCGAAATCTTCATCCGCCCGGATAACTCCGTAACGGTCGTGGACGACGGGCGCGGCATTCCGGTCGGCCTGCACGAAAAGACGGGCAAAAACGCGCTCACCGTGGCGCTGACGATGCTCCACGCAGGCGGCAAGTTCGGCGGCGGGGGCTACAAGGTCTCCGGCGGCCTCCACGGCGTGGGCGTGAGCTGCGTCAACGCGCTGAGCGAAACGCTCCGTGCCGAGATTCGCCGCGACGGGCATGTTTACGTGCAGGAGTTCATCCGCGGCGAACCGATCAACGAGGTGCACATCGAGCGAGAGATCAGCGCGGACGACACCGGCACCATCATCTCGTTTTTGCCGGATCATACGATCTTCGACGAGGTCAACTTCAACTTCGACACCATGTGCAGCCGTTTCCGCGAGCTGGCGTTTCTCAACGCGGGCGTGCGCATCTCCGTTACCGACGAACGCGTGAACCCGGCACATGTCAAGTCCTTCCGCTACGAGGGGGGCATCGTTTCATTTGTACAGTATCTCAATAAAAACAAAGAGGTGCTGCATCCCGACCCGATCTACTTCTGCGCCAAGCGGATGGAGGACGGAGCGGAGACCGGCTCGGTCGAAATCGCCATGCAGTACAACGACGGGTACAACGAAAATATCTTCACGTTTGCCAACAACATCAATACCATCGAGGGCGGCGCGCACCTCGTCGGGTTTAAATCCGCGCTCACCCGCGTGATGAACGACTATGCCAAGAAGTATAAGATCCTGAAAGAAAACGACGCGGCCCTCTCCGGCGAGGATATTCGCGAGGGGCTGACCGCCGTCGTCTCCGTCAAGCTCACCGAGCCGCAGTTTGAAGGCCAGACCAAGACCAAGCTCGGCAACGCGGACATCCGCCCGCTGGTGGACGGCGCCGTGGCGGACGGGCTGACCCGCTTTCTGGAGGAGAACCCTGCCTGCGCCAAGCTCGTGATCGAAAAATGCATCACCGCATCGCGCGCGCGCGATGCGGCGCGAAAGGCGCGCGAGCTGACACGCAGAAAAAGCGCGCTGGACTCCACCTCGCTGCCCGGCAAGCTGGCGGACTGCCAGGAGAAGGACGCGAGCAAGTGCGAGATCTTCATCGTCGAGGGAGACAGCGCGGGCGGTAGCGCCAAGATGGGCAGAAACCGCGCATTTCAGGCCATCCTGCCGCTGCGCGGCAAGATCCTAAACGTCGAAAAAACACGGCTCGATAAAATCCTCGCAAACGCGGAGATCAAGGCCATGATCACGGCGTTTGGCGCGGGCATGGACGCGGATTTCGACGAGAACAAGCTGCGCTATCACAAGATCATCTGCATGACGGACGCCGACGTGGACGGAAGCCATATCCGCATCCTGATGCTGACCTTCTTCTACCGACATATGCGCCCGCTGATCGAAAACGGCTATGTCTACATCGCCCAGCCGCCGCTGTATCAGATCAAGCGCGGCAGCTACCTCAAATATGTCTACTCCGACGAAGAGCTGGAGGCCACGCTCAATGAGATCGGCCGCGAGCCGAAGCCGACCATCCAGCGCTACAAGGGCCTCGGCGAGATGAACCCGGAGCAGCTCTGGGATACGACGATGGACCCGGATACGCGCATCATGCTCAAGGTAACGGTGGAGGACGCCATCGAGGCGGATGAGCTGTTTACCCTGCTCATGGGCGACAAAGTCGAGCCGCGCCGCGAGTTCATCGAACAAAACAGCAAGCTCGTCGTCGATCTGGACGTGTAAGGCAAGCAGTGAGGAATTGAGAGTAAAAATATGGAAGAAAAAGATACAACGCTGACCCCGACCCCGACGTCAAACCGCATCGTGCCCATCAGGCTCGAAGCCGAGATGAAGAAGAGCTTCATCTCCTATGCGATGGCGGTCATCATCAACCGCGCCCTGCCGGATGTGCGGGACGGCCTGAAGCCCGTCCACCGCCGCATCCTCTACTCGATGGACGAGCTGGGCTTGCAGCCCGACAAGCCGTTTCGAAAGAGCGCGCGCATCGTAGGCGACTGCCTGGGTAAATACCACCCGCACGGCGACAGCTCCGTCTACGACGCGATGGTGCGCCTGGCGCAGGACTTCTCCACGCGCTACATGCTCGTGGAAGGCCACGGCAACTTCGGCAGCGTGGATGGCGACGGCGCGGCTGCCATGCGCTATACCGAGGCGCGCATGAGCAAGATGGCCAGCGAGATGATGGCGGATATCGAGAAGGATACCGTCGACTTCATGCCAAACTTCGACGAAACGCTGATGCAGCCGACCGTGCTGCCCAGCCGTTTTCCGAATATCCTCGTCAACGGATCGGGCGGTATCGCCGTCGGCATGGCGACAAACATCCCCCCGCACAATTTAGGCGAGACGATCGACGCGCTCTGCGCGCTGATCGACGACCCCGAGATCGACAACGACGCGCTCATGCAGGTGCTACCGGGACCGGACTTCCCCACCGGCGGCATCATCATGGGTCTTTCCGGCATCGCGAGCGCATACCGCACCGGCCGCGGCCGCATCGTCGTGCGCGCACGCGCAGAGATCGAGGCCTACGGCGCAGGCAAGAGCCGCATCATCATCACGGAGATCCCCTATCAGGTCAACAAGGCGCGGCTGGTCGAGCGCATCGCCGAGCTCGTGCACGAAAAGCGCGTGGAGGGCATCTCCGACCTGCGCGACGAGACCGACCGCACGGGGATGCGCGTGGTCATCGAGCTGAAGAAAGACGTCAACGCAAACGTCATCCTCAACCAACTGTATAAGCACACCGACCTGCAGACCACGTTTGGCGTGATCATGCTCATGCTCGTGGACGGCGAGCCGAAGGTGCTGCCGCTGCGGGATGTGCTGTACTACTACCTCGAGCACCAGAAAAGCGTCGTTACCCGCCGCACGACCTACGACCTCAACCGCGCGAAAGAGCGCCTGCACATCCTCGAGGGCCTGATCATCGCGCTGGATAACATCGACGAGATCGTCGATCTCGTCAAAAAGAGCGGCAGCCCTGCGGAAGCCAAGCAGAAGCTCATCGACCGCTTCAGCCTCTCCGAGCGGCAGGCGCAGGCGATCCTCGACATGCGCCTGCAGCGCCTGACCGGTCTGGAGCGCGACAAGATCCAGGAGGAGGACCGCCAGCTGCGCGAGCGCGTGAGCTACCTGCAGAGCATTCTGGACGACGAGGGCAAGCTGCTCGGCATCATCAAGGAGGAAGCGCTCGCCATCAAGGATAAGCACAACGACGCGCGCCGTACCGAGATCACGCAGATGATCGACGACATCGACCTCGACGACGTGATCCAAGAAGAGGACATGGCGGTCACCATGACCCACTTCGGCTACATCAAGCGCCTCACGCCGGATACCTACCGCGCGCAAAACCGCGGCGGACGCGGCGTCATCGGCCAGGGCACGCATGAGGAGGACTTCGTGGAGCGGCTGTTTGTAACCAGCACACACAGCCACATTCTCTTCTTTACCAACCTCGGCCGCGCATTCAAGAAGAAGTGCTACGCCATCCCTGAGGCGGGCAGAAACGCTAAGGGCATGCCGATCGTCAACCTCCTGCAGCTCGGCGAGGGGGAGAAGGTCACCGCCATGTTCCCCGTCGAAGGCGCGGGCACGGAAGGCTACCTCGTGATGGCCACGCGAAACGGCATCATCAAGAAGACGCCGGTGAGCGAGCTGCAGAATATCCGCAAGGGCGGCCTCATCGTGCAGAGCCTGCGCGAAGGCGACGCGCTCATCGCCGTGGAATACAGCATGGGCGACGACGAGTTCATCATCGCGAGCAAAAAGGGCAAGTGCGTGCGCTTTGCCGAGAAGGACGTCCGCCCCATGGGCCGAACCGCCATGGGTGTGCGCAGCATCAACCTCGCCGGGGACGACGAAGTCGTCGATATGGTCAAGGCCGTCCAGGGCGCAAACGTGCTGACCGTCACCGAGCTCGGCATGGGCAAGCGCACGCCGGAGGATCAGTATCCGCTGCAGCACCGCGGCGGCAAAGGCGTGCTGGCGATGCAGCTGACCGAGAAGACGGGCGATCTGGCGTGCCTCAAGATGACGGCGGACGATCAGGACGTCATGCTCATCCGCGACGACGGCACCATCATCCGCCTGCCGCTGGATCAGGTGAACATCATCTCGAGAAACACGCAGGGCGTGCGGCTCATGCGCGTGGACGAGGGCACCCGCGTGGTCTCGGTCGAGATCGTTCCGCATTCCGAGGAGGAAGAGGCGGAGGAGGAGTCCGCCGCGGCGCAGGACGCGCAGCCGGCCGAAGCCAAGACCGAGGAATAACGAAACACAAGCCGGACAAAAGGACGGGCGCGTCATTGCGCGGCCCGTCCTTTTCAGCGCCTGTTTTTTTACCCCGTCAATCCCTCTGCACGCCGTTTTTTTCGCGGATGGCGAGAATCACACTCTGCAGCAGGATGAAAAAGCACAGCATGAGCCCTGTCGTAATACTCTGCCAATATGGCTCGCGCAGGCCGGAGGCAACGACGATGTTGTTGATGGTCTTAAGCGAAAGCACGCCAAAGAGCGTGCCGACGACGTTCCCCACGCCGCCGGTGAGCAGCGTGCCGCCGATGATGGCGGAAGCGATGGCCTGCATCTCCGCCGCGGAGGCATTGCTGGCATTGCCCGCCCCCGTGTGCAGCAGGTAGACGTAGCCGCCGATGCCCGAGAGCACACCGCAGATCAGATAGGAAAAAAACCGCGTGCGCTTGACATTGATGCCTAGCATCAGCGCGCTCTGGTTGTTGCCGCCCACGGCATAGAGATTGCGGCCAAAGCGCGTCCAGCGCAGCAGGAAGAACACCGCGGCCACAATGGCAAGCGCGATGACGACGCCCAGCTCGATGCGCGCGGGGATAAAGTTGCCCGCCTTGCCGTAGGAGCCGATGCCGGGGAGTACGATGCGGTATTGCTTGAGCGCAAGAAACGCGGCATGCTCCGCCGTGCGCGGCGCAACGCTGACGATGGTGGTCATGCCTCGAGCAAAGAACATGCCCGCAAGCGACACGATGAACGGCTGAATCTCCAGATAGGAGACCAGAAACCCCTGCACCAGCCCAAACGCCGTGCCGATGCCGAGCGCAAGCGCCATAGAGCCGGCGACGCTCCCGCTGTGGTCGTCCAGATAGACCACGCAGGCCATGGTCACCAGCGCCGTGATGCCGCCGACGGAGATGTCGATGCCGCCCGCGATCATGACGATGGTCAGCCCGCAGGAGACGACGATGAGGAACGAATTGTTGTTAAACAAATCGAGAAACTGCTGCGGATTGAGAAACCCGCCGCCCCAGACTGCCATCGCCAGCACATACATGCCGAAGAACGTACAGATCGTGATGGTCAGCAGCAGGTTGGTGTTGGAGATCGGCTCGCGCTGTCTTGGGCGCAGCGCCCTGCCGGACAGGCCTGTGTTACTCCCCATACGCTTGACCCTCCGTTGCTCTCTTTGCGCTCTGGAACAGCCGGGCGCGCAGCCGGAGCAGGTATCCCTGGATCACCGGCGAACCGAGCACGACGATGGCGATGATGACGATGGCCTTATACGCTTTCACCGCCGTGGAGGATACCTTCATGGCGTAGAGCGTGATGGTCAGCGCCTGTATGATGTATGCGCCGATCACCGAGCCCGCCAGGCTAAACTTGCCCCCGCTGAGCGAATTGCCGCCGATGGCGACGGCGAGGATGGCGTCCATCTCGATATCCAGCAGCAGCGTTTCATGGTTGATCAGTCCGATGCGGCTCACGCCGATGCAGCCCGCGATCGAGACGCACACGCCCAGCATCATGAAGGAGAGAAATTTCATGCCGACGGCGTTGATGCCGTTGAGTCGCGCAGAGCGCTCGTTGATGCCGACAGCCTGCGTATAGAGACCGAGATTGGTAAAGCGCAGGATCAGCGAAACCACCACCGCAAATGCAATGACGATCAGGATCGGCGTCGGAATCGGCACCCCGGGGATAAAGCTCCCGATGTAGCCCAGCAGCGGGCTTTCCACGGTCGGCGTCGCGCCGCCATTGATCCAGTAGGCGATCGGCCGCCCCGCGGTGAGCAGTATCAACGTCGCGATCATCGGCTGAATTTTAAACACCGCCACCAGCGCGCCGTTGAACGCACCGCAGAGAATAGCGGCGAGACACCCTCCGAGGAATGCCGCGAGGATGATCGGCCAGGTGACGCTGTGCTCGCGCAGCACGCGCACGAACACGCTCCCTGCGATGGCCGCGACCGCGCCGACGCTGATATCCTGCCCGCGTGTGGACGCGGTGACCAGCGTCATGCCGATCGATATGATCGCCAGCTCGGAGGCACTGTTGAGAATGCTGATGATGTTTCCCGAGAAAACCTGGTTTCCGTCGTTGTTCGTCGTGATGTTCAGCGAGAAGAAGCCGACGTCGCGGATGAGATTGAAGACGACGAGCAGCAGCAGCGCAAACAGCGGAACCACCAACTGCGATTTCATGAGTTTTTTGAACCAGTTAACCATTCTCTGCCGCCTCTCCCGCGATGGTGCGCATAATCTTTGCCTGGGTCATGTCGCCCTGCGTCAGCTCGCCGACGATCTTGCGATCGCGCATGACGATAAGCCGCGAGCAGGTGCGCAGCATCTCCTCGATCTCAGAGGAGATGAACGTAATGCTCACGCCCTCCTCGGCGAGCTTGAGCACGAGCTTTTGAATCTCCACCTTGGTGCCTACATCGATGCCGCGCGTGGGCTCATCCAGGATGAGATACTGCGGTTTGGTGAGCAGCCACCGCGCGAGGATCGCCTTTTGCTGATTGCCGCCGGAGAGCGATTTGATCGGTGTGTCCGTCGAGGCGGTCTTGATGCCCAGCAGCCTGATATATTCGTCTGCAAACTGCTCCGCTTCCGTCCTCGAAAACGGGCGGAAGAATCCGCGCATCACCTGCAGCGCGAGGATGATGTTTTCGCGTACGGACAGCTCGTCCACGATGCCGTCCCGCTTGCGGTCCTCCGGCAAGTAACCAATGCCGTACCGCATGGCATCCTTTGGCTTGGCGATCTTCGCGGGCTTGCCGTTGACCTGCACCCGGCCGCCGGTGATCTTATCCGCGCCGAAGATTGCGCGGACGCTCTCGCTGCGGCCGGAGCCGAGCAGGCCGGTGAAGCCATTGACCTCGCCCCGTTCAATCTTAAAGTCAAACGCCTTGACCCCCGCCGTGCTGGAGAGACCGAACGCTTCGAATACAGGTGGTCTGTCCGGGTCTGCCTGCGGAGCGGTTTGATTGTGCATTTCGGAGATGTCGTCCAGCTCCTTGCCCATCATCTTGGAGATGAGCTGCACGCGCGGCAGGTCGCAAACGTCGTATGCGCCGATGAGCTCGCCGTTTCGCAGCACGGTGATCCGGTCGCAGACTTCATAGACCTGCTCAAGAAAATGCGTAATGAAAATAATGCCGACGCCGCGGGTTTTGAGCTCGCGCATCAGCGAAAAGAGCTTCTCCACCTCCCGCTCGTCCAGCGAAGACGTGGGCTCGTCAAGAATCAACACCTTGCAATCCATATCCACCGCGCGCGCAATGGCAACCATCTGCTGCACGGCAAGCGAGCAGGTGGCCAGCTGCTGGGTCGCTCTGGCCGGGATGCTGAGCTTCTCCAGGATATCCTTGGTGCGCTTTTGCATCGTACGCCAACGGACGATGCGCCCGCTTCCGCGGCCGATGAACATATTCTCGGCTACGGTCAGGTTGGGGCAGAGCGTGATCTCCTGGTAGACGGTGCTGATGCCCAGATTCTGCGCCTCCTGCGGGGAGCGGATGGGCACGTCCCTGCCGCCGGCTCCAATCTGGATCTGACCGGCGTCTTTTGGATAGACGCCGGTAAGAACCTTGATGAGCGTCGATTTCCCGGCGCCGTTTTCGCCCATCAGCGCGTGGATCTCGCCGCTGCGGAGCGTGAAATCCACATTGTGCAGCGCGCGCACGCCAGGGAAAAACTTGCTGATGCTGCGCATGGATAAGACAATGTCGTTCGGCATGGGTTACCATCCTTTATGCGTTGCGAGGGGGTGTTTGAACAGCGGCGCGCGTATGCGGGACGGGCCCGCATACGCGTCGCCAAAGCTGCCGATTTGGTTCCCGGATCCGGTTGTATCCGGGGCGGATGACTTAATCGCCCAGACCGTAGGTGTCGATATCCTCCTGCGTGATCGTCGTGGCGTCAAAGCCGCGCTCCTCGGAGATGACCTTCTTCTGCGGGAGGGTCTCGCCGGCCTCCAGCTTCTGGATCATCTCTGCGATCACGGAAGCCTGGAAGGGGCTGCACTGGCCGTCGTAGTTCCAGTTGCCGGCCAGCAATTCGCGCAGCGCCCATTTGTTGCAGTCGAAGCCCATGATGATGACGGCCTTGCCCACGCCGTGGGTGATGCCCGCCTCGTCCAGCGCGGCAACGGCGCCCTTGGCCATGCCGTCGTTTTCGGCGTAGATGACGTTGAATTCCTCGCCGGAGTTGATGACGGACTCGACGATCTGCTTGGCGGTCGCTTCATCCCACGTTGCGGTCTGCTGCACGACCTTGGTCATGGTTCCGGCGGCAAACTCTGCGTCCAGCGCAGCCGTGCGGCCGATCTGCGCATCGCTGCCCATCGCGCCCTGGATGTGGATGATCTTGTAGGAATCCAGCTTCTGCGCCTTGAGCCATTCGACGGCAGTTACGCCTTCCTGCGCCATGTCGGAGACGACGGCGGCCTCATAGTTGCTCTCGTCGGTGTTGATCATGCGGTCGAAAAGGAAGACCTTGATGCCGGCTTCCTTTGCGCTGGCGAGGATGGCATCCCAGCCATCCGTCGCGGCCGCGGAGATGAGCAGATAATCCACCCCGTCGGTGATGAACTGTGCGGCGGCGTTGAGCTGCTCGTCGTTCTTGAGGCTGTAGAAGGTAGAGACGGCGTAGCCGTTCTCTTCGGTGAAGACCTTCTCAAAGTCCGCAACGTTTGCCGCGCGGTAGCCGGACTCCGAAGGCGGGTTGTTGATGATGCCGACCTTGATCAGCGCATTCGCCGCGGGAGCCGCGGCATCCGCTGCGGGGGCCTCGGTGGCGGCCGCCGTGGTGGTGTCATCGCCCGCCGCGGGCGTAGCGGTCGACGCGCAGGCAATCATGCCGATCGCGAGCATGGCAACAAGGAGCAATGCGACTAATTTTTTCATGGTTCCGATTTCCTTTCCTTTTTTGAGATGTGTATGACAGGTTGGTAAAGAGAGAAGTGACCAACAATTTTTTTATAACATATAGACAAGCGCAAACCAATGCCTGCACGGCAAGCGCATAAGAATGTGAACCAACCCGGTGATTTTACAAACCGCGCGGAGAAACGCACTGTAAAATCCGGATTCAGCATTGTAAATTTTTCAACGCACACCGTAAAATAACACCCGTTAAAAACGATCAGCTTCGTGTAAAAAAGAGCCCCGATTCGGAGCTCCCGTAGCAATGCTCGTCTTTCGAATGCCGCGCGGCCGGCTCAGTATTCGCGTCCTTCGATCATCGCCTTCGTGATCGTATCGAAAGCAAAAACGGTTTCGCCGACATACTGCGACTGCTCGACGGCCTCGCCGCGCTCCATCCGCCGGATCAGCTCCGCGACATACGGCCCCTGCAGCGGGTTGCACTCCACGTTGAGCGCGATCTTCCCCGCGAGGCAATACGTCAGCCCCAGGCGCGTGGCGTCGAAGGAGATCACGATCACGCCGCCATCCGCGTTGCAGGAAAGCCCCGCTTCCTCCATCGCATCGATTGCGCCGAGCGCCTCCCCGTCGTTTTCGCAATACACCACGTCGATATCCTGCGTTTCTTCCAGAATCGCGCTCATGACCTCATAGGCCTTTGCGCGCGTAAAATCGCCGCACTCCTGCGCGACGATCTGCCAGTTTGGGTTTCGCGTGAGCGCCTGCTCCAGCGCGCCGGTGCGCCCGATCTGTGCAGAGGAGCCGATGGTGCCCTGTATATGCACGATGCGAACGGCGTCCTCGTCCTTGCCCTTCTTTTGCAAAAACGATTCCAGCCAGCCGACTGCCGTCTCGCCTTCCCCGCGAAAATCGGAGCCGATATACGCGGCGTAAAGGCTGCGGTCTTCCACCTCGATATCGCGGTCGATGATGATCACGGGGATGCCCGCATCCCGCGCTTCCTGAAGGATGGAGCTCCAGCCCGTCTCCACGCGCGGGGAAAACACGATGTAGTCCACATCCTGTTGGATAAACGTGCGGATCGCGCGGATCTGGTTCTCCTGCTCGTTTCGCGCGTCGTCAAAGATCAGCTCATAGCCGTTTTCTTCGCTCAGCGCGCTCTTGATGCTCTCCGAGTTGGCAACGCGCCACTCCGACTCCGCGCCGACCTGCGAAACCCCGACCACGATCAGCCGGCCGGCGTCCGCCTCGCCGCTCTCCGGCGGATTCGCCGCGCCCTGGCCGCAGCCCGCAAGCACGCCCGCACACAGCAGCGCGGCAGCCAGTATGGATGCCCTCTTCATGCGCCCATCTCCTTTTCACTCGTCTGCATGGGAATCTTGACCAAAATCCGGGTTCCCGCGTCCGGATCGCTCTCGATGCTCAGTCCGTACTCCTGCCCGAAGAGGATCTGAATGCGTTGGTGCACCGTGCGCAAGCCAAAGCCTTCCTTGCGTCCGTCCACGAGCGAGGAGCGTACCTCCGTGAGCCGCTCGGCGCTCATGCCGCTGCCGTCGTCCGCCACTTCGAGGACTACCCGCCCATCCTCCGCGCGCCCGCTGACGCGGATCAGCCCCTTGCGCCTCCGAATCTTGATGCCGTGGTACAGCGCGTTTTCCACCAGCGGCTGGAGCGTCAGCTTGGGCAGGATATAGCCGCTGAGCGCTTCCGGGATGTCGATTTCATACTCCATCAGGTCCCGGTAACGCATGTGCTGGATCTCCAGATAGCTGCGGATATGCTGCTGCTCCTCCTGAAGCGTGATGACATTCTGCCCGCGGCTGAGCGAGAAGCGGAAGAAGTTGGAGAGGCTTCCGACCATGGTCACCGCTTCGCTGATCTCGCCGGACTCAATGAGCCAGATGATGGTGTCAAGCGTATTATAGAGAAAATGCGGGTTGATCTGCGCCTGCAGCAGCGCAAGCTCGGTGCGCCTTCGCTGCTTCTCCTGCTCGGTGTTGCGCTCGATCTGACGCTTGAGGTGGACGACCATGCTCTCGATGCCGTCCGAGAGCAGCTGTACCTCCTCAACGTCCGCCTGAATCGGCTCGCAGACCAGCAGCCCGCCGCGCCCGATGGCGACGAGCCGCTCGCAGAGCATGTCGATGGGATCCACGATGCGGCGGCTGAGCTTGCGCGAGTAGCTCAGCAGGAAGAAGAGCAGCCCCAGCGCCAGCACGACGACGACGCCCATAAGCACCACCATGTTTGTGATCATCTTGGACTGCAGGGCGTCGAGATGCACCGCCTCATAATACAGGTAGGTATACATATACTCCTGTATCAGATCGGCCATAACGTAGATGTTGTCGTTGAGCTGGCTCATGCGCGAGTCGTAGCCCTCGGTGGCCGCGATCTCCTGCATCTTATCCTCGAGGTTGTGGCAGAGGTTGAGCACGCTGTTGATGGCGCGCAGGCTGTTTTTCTCCGTCGTGGTGTCGATGAGCTTGCGCGCGATCGTCTCGGCAGTCTTCACCTCCTCGGTCGGCAGGCCTTCGGAATACTGGCTGTCGATGACGAAGTAGTACATCTTGGTCTTGATGTTGTCGGTGAATTCGCGGTTGAAGTCCGAGGCGGTCGTCACGTTGTTGAGGATGGAGTTGTATTGCAGCCCGTAGCCCAGGCCGATGCCCACAACGAGGATGATGATCAGCATCAGCGGAATCGTGACGATGAGAATCATCTTCCAGAGCTTTTTTTGCATGGTCGTCTTCGCGGGCTTTGCCGGCCAATCGATGTGCTCCATCACCGTTTGTCCCCTCTGCGATACTCGCTGGGCGTGCATCCCGATACTTTTTTAAACACGAAGCTAAAGTAGTGCGCATCCCGAAAGCCGACCGCGTATGCGATCTCGCTCGAACGCATGTCCGTCTGGCGGAGCATGCGCTTGGCTTCTCCGATGCGCTTGCCGGTCAGGTACTCTACAAAAGTCTGGCCGATCTCCTGGCTGAACATCGCGGAGAAGTAATTCGGGCTGATGTTCACCCGTTGGGCGACCCGATCGAGCGAGATGGTCTCCTCGGGGTAGTGCTCGTCGATAAAGGCGATGGCCTTGCTCAGCAGGTCGCGCTGCTGGCGCTTGCTCTCCCGGTCGCGCAGCTGGATCGCGTGCAAGAGTATCTGGCGCATATAGGCGCGCGCCTCCTCGGGCGTTGCGATATCATCCTTTGGCCGCATCTCCGGCGGCCAGAAACTCTCGGCATGGCAGCCGATGGAGTCGAGATACGCCGCTGCCGATAAGTAGGCGGTCATGCTCAGATAGCGGCAAAACAGCGGCAGCGAAACCGCCTCCTCGCCCGCGCCGCGCAGCAGCTGATCGATAAAGGGGTCGATCTCCTCCGCCGCGCCGCCGCTGAAGAAGCAGCGGATGCGCTCCTGGTCGATCTCGGGCTTATCCGGCTCGGCCGCGGCCGTGTGCGCGGCGCGGATGGCCTGTATGCTCTCCTCGGCGAGCACGTGCTCGCCGGGGCAAAGATAGCGGTAAGAAAGGATGCGGCTGGCCTCGGAGAAGCAGGCGGGCAGCGCGCTGAGGCGGGCAACCGGCGTGCCGCAGGCGATGTGCCAGCTCACCTCCGGCCCCGCTTCTGCGCAGAGGGACTCGATCGCACGGACGCACGCACGCGTGCGCGGGCCAATCTCCTCCGCCCCGCCTTTGATCAGCACGGCATGCGTGGTGATATTCCAGCGAAACAGCAGCAGTTCCGCACGCGAGATGAAATACGCCGTCACGCGCTCCTGCAGCGCGGCCAGCGCGTCCGTATATCCTTCCGGCGCGCTGCCGTCGTACGCAGCGCTGTTGAGCGAAAAAAGCAGTATGTTGTAGCCGGGTGCGTTGAGGTCGATCTCCATCGCCTGCGCGGTTTCACAGATCTCCGAAACGCTCAGTCCGCCGGTGACGACCTGCTCGAAGAACCGCCTGCGGGAGAACGCCTCGTATTCCTGTGCCTCGCGCTGAAACACGGCGAGATACTCGCGCTGGCGCTGCTCCGCCTCCATCTTCTGCTGTAGCGAGACGAGCAGCTCCACCATCTTTTCCTTGATGACGGGCTTGAGCAGGTATTGCTCCACCCCCATGCGGATGGCCTGCTGTGCATAGGAAAAGTCGTCGTATCCGCTGATGATGACGATCTTTGTACGCGGCAGCTCTTTGCGGATCAACTCGCTGAGCGCCAGCCCGTCCAAAAACGGCATCTTGATATCGGTGATGAGCAGATCGGGCTGAATCCGGCGGATCATGGGCAGCGCAAGCTCCCCGTCCGGCGCGTCGCCGGCATACGAAAAGCCATACTGCTCCCACTGGATGTTGTTGCGAATCCCTTCGCGCACGACGATTTCATCCTCGACGAGAAAGACCTTGAACATGGGATATTCCCTTCCGGCAGACGTGTACGGGGCTTGATTTAGATGTGTAAACTCCCCCATTTATTATCGGCCATATCCACGGGTTTACCAATAGAAAATATTGTGATAATGGTTGATTTTTTTTCGGAATGCCGTTTTTTTGCGCCAAAAGCACACGGCTAAACAAAAACCCGGCTCCGAATCGTGAAAGCCGGGAAGGTTGACGCAGCGACGTGCAGACGCGGATTTTGCCGCCTTCCGGCGCGGGCGGGCCGCTGTTCCCGCCCGCGCCTCCGGCGGCCGGAAGAGAGAGACCGAATGAAAAAGCCGAGGCTTTGCAAAGGGCATGTCAATCCGGCTTGCGCCGGGCCGCCCGGGTTACGAGCGGAGCTTCCAGGCCAGGTCGGCGAGAAACAGCGACTGCTTGAACGCCTCCACCGTGGTATCCTTGGTGATGTGCACAAACTCGATCTGCATCATCTCCGCCCAGTCCTCCAGCATCTGAGCCGTTGCGGCGTAGCTCATCACCGTATGGTGCGCGCCGCCCGCCAGCAGCCAGAGCTTGAGGCCCGTGGTCAGATCCGGCATGGCGCGCCACATGACGCGCGCTACCGGAAGATTTGGCATCTGCATGATGGGCTTGACCGCCTCCACATCCTGCACGATGAGCCGGAACCGCCCGCCCATATCGATCAGCGAGGCGACGACGGCGGGGCCTGCCGCGCCTTCGAACACCAGCCGCGCCGGCGGCTCACGATCGCCGATGCCGAGCGGATGCACCTCGATGCGCGGCTTTGCCGCGGCGATCGACGGGCAGACCTCGAGCATGTGCGCGCCGAGCGAGTAGGCACCGTCTTCGGCGAGATGATAGGTGTAGTCCTCCATAAACGCTGTGCCGCCGGGAAGGCCTTCGGTCATAGCCTTGACGACGCGCGTCATGGCGGAGACCTTCCAGTCGCCCTCGCCGCCATAGCCGTAGCCCTTGGCCATCAGGTGCTGGCTGGCGAGCCCGGGCAGCTGGCGCATGCCCACGAGATCCTGAAACGTATTGGAAAACGCGCCTGCGCCGACGCGGGCAAAGAGCTTCTCCATCGCAATCTCTTCGCGCGCCTGGTAGCGCACCGCGTCCATGCGGTCTGTCGCAAGATCGTAGCTGGCGAGATACTCCGCCACGAGCGCGTCGATCTCGCTCTCGGTCACGGCGTTCATCTCGTCCACCAGTTCCCCCACCGGCCAGGTGTTCACCTGCCAGCCGAGCTTGATCTGCGCCTCGACCTTGTTGCCCTCGGTCACGGCCACCTCGCGCATGTTGTCCCCGAAGCGGACGACCTTAAGACGCTTGCTCTCGTCGTAGCCTACGGCGCTGCGCATCCACGCGCCAAGCTCAAGCAGCACGCCCGCATCCTGCCAATACCCCGCGATGACCTTACGCGGCAGGCGCATGCGCGCGGCGATAAAGCCGTGCTCGCGATCGCCGTGGGCCGCCTGGTTGAGGTTCATGAAATCCATATCGATCGCAAGATCGGGGATCTCTTTGTTATACTGCGTGGCAAAGTGGCAGTATGGCTTCTGCAGCAGGTTGAGCCCGTTGATCCACATCTTGCTCGGGCTGAAGGTGTGCATCCACGTCACAACGCCGCAGCAGGCATCGCTGTAGTTGGCCTCCTTGGCGAGGCGCTCGATCTCTTCGGCGGTCTTTACCGTGCCCTGATAGACAAAGCGGCAGGGAATCTGCTGCTGTGCGTCGATGTATGCGGCCATCTCCGCGCCGCGCGCTTCCACGGTCTGCAGCACCTGCGGCCCGTAGAGATACTGGGAACCGACGATAAACCAAATCTCCTTTGACTTAAGGCTCATATGATGCGCTCCTTTGCTGAATTGTATTGTTTTAAGCGGCCTTGTAAAGGCTAACATGACATATTTGTATTGTGTTTGTTCCGATACCAGAAGCGTAGCACTCAAAAAACCCTTTGTCAACCAAAGCACGCAAGAAATCAGCCGCTATTTTTGCGTTATGCGCCCGTCTTGTCTTTATTTGTATGAGTTAGCCGCCGAACGCGCGGAAAGTTGTATTGAATTTTACTCGACGGGCTGCTATACTGAAATGCAGAAAGCGGCAATTCTCCGTCAGAACACTGCGAACGGACCCCTGTTGCCGCGGCAAAAACGACGTACAACTTTCACCGGCCACGGATTGACGCAGGCGGATATTCGCGCTATGATCTCCATATCGCACCAAACCCGCCGGATCGCGAGGACGTATGCCTAAGTATCAGCACATCGCTTCTGAACTGCGCGACGAGATTCAAAGCGGCCAACTCTCCCCCGGGCAAACACTGCCGACGGAGGAGTTGCTTACGCAGCGCTTCGCAGCAAGCCGCCAGACCGTCCGGCAGGCGCTGTCCTTGCTGGTGGAGGAGGGGCTGATCACAAAGCGACGCGGCAGCGGCTCGCGCGTATGCGCGCAGGCGGCGCCGAAAAGCGGCGGCAGCATCGCCGTAATCGCCACCTACATCAGCGACTACATCTTTCCCGGCATCCTGCGCGAAGCGCAGAGCGTGTTTGCCGCAAATCGGTATTCCGCAATCCTTTCCGCCACGCGAAACAGCGTCTATCACGAGCGCGCGATCCTAACCGACCTGCTCCAGAAACCCGTGGATGGAATACTGGTAGAGGGCACAAAGACCGCGCTGCCAAACCCCAATCTCGATCTGTACCAAAAGCTCATGCAGCGCAGCGTCCCCATCGTGTTTTTCAACGGGGTCTACGCCGACCTGCCGGAGACGGTCAGCGTCTATGCCGATAACTTCGGCGGCGGATACATGCTCGTGCAGCATTTGCTGCAGGAGGGGCATACCTCCATCGCCGGCATCTTTAAAAGCGACGATATCCAGGGCCACCAGCGATACTCCGGCTATATCACCGCGCTGCGCGACGCAGGGCGAATGATACCGGACAGCTCCGTTTTTTGGTATACGACGGAGAACCGGAACGCGCTCTTTACCCCGGAACTTGCGCAGCAGATCGCCGCGTGTTCCGCCGTCGTATGCTACAACGACGAGATCGCCTTTCGCCTGATCCCGCTGCTGCTCTCCTGCGGCGTACGCATACCGCAGGACGTTGCGGTGGCGAGCTTTGACAACAGCGCCCTGAGCGAGATGAGCCCCGTAAAGATCACCTCGCTTTCCTACGGAGACCAAAATATTGGCCGCGTCGCAGCGGAGACGCTGCTATCGCGCATCGCCGGCCGGCCCGCGCAGTCCCGGACGCTGCGCTGGACGCTCGTCGAGAAAGAAAGCACGCGCGAAGCCGGCGCGCAGGAAGCGCCCCCTCCGGATACGGACAAATAAACAGGAATCGAGGCAGGTTATGACGCAGCAAAGCAACCCGGCCGCCACCATCGCAGGCGGGGACACGTATCTTGGCATCGAATTCGGCTCCACACGCATCAAGGCCGTGCTCATCGACAGCCGCCACGCGGTGCTTGCCTCCGGCGGGCACACTTGGGAAAACCGGTTGGAGAACGGCTACTGGACGTATTCGCTGGAGGAGGTTTTTGCGGGCCTCCAGGACGCCTACGCGAAGCTCGCGGCAAACGCAAAGGAGCAATACGGCGTTTCGCTCACCCGCGTCGGCGCGATGGGCGTCTCCGCCATGATGCATGGCTATCTGGCGTTTGACCGCGCGGATCGGCTGCTCGTCCCCTTCCGCACCTGGCGCAACACCACCACGGGCGAGGCCGCCGAGGCGCTCTCCGCCCGTTTTTCGTTCAACATCCCGCAGCGCTGGAGCATCGCGCATCTGTATCAGGCGATGCGCAACCGCGAGCCGCACGCGAACTCCGTTGCCTTTCTGACCACGCTGGCGGGATACATCCACTATCGGCTCACGGGAGAGAAGGTCATCGGCATCGGCGACGGCTCGGGCATGTTCCCGATCGACTCCGCCGCGCTCGATTACGACAAGTCGATGCTCGACTCCTTTCAGGCGCTTGCGCAGGAAGAAGGCTACAGCTGGAAAATCTCCGAGGTGCTGCCGCGCGTGCTCCCTTCCGGGGCGGCGGCAGGCAAGCTTACGCCGGAGGGTGCGCGGCTCATCGATCCCAGCGGCGCGCTGGAGGCGGGGATCCCCCTCTGCCCGCCGGAGGGCGACGCGGGCACCGGCATGGTCGCGACCAACGCCGTGCGCCAGCGCACGGGCAACGTCAGCGCCGGAACCAGCGTGTTTGCCATGCTGGTGCTGGAGCGCGCGCTCTCGCGCTACTACACCGAGGTGGATATGGTCACAACGCCCGCGGGCGATCCGGTAGCGATGGTGCACTGCAACAACTGCACGAGCGATATCGACGCGTGGATCCGTCTCTTCGGAGAAGCGGCGCGCGCGCTTGGCGCGGCGTATGACGAACGCACGCTCTACCGGACGCTCTATCAGAAAGCGCTGGAGGGCGCGCCGGACTGCGGCGGAATCATGACGTTTAACTATCTCTCCGGCGAGCCGATCACCGGACTCGACGAAGGCCGCCCGCTGCTGTATCGAAAACCGGACGCGGCGTTTACCCTTGCCAACGTCATGCGCGCGCACCTGACCTCCGCCTGCGCTTCGCTTCGCATCGGCATGGACATCCTCGCCGCAGAGCGGGTGGAGCTGGACGCGATGACCGGCCACGGCGGTTTCTTCAAAGTGGAAGAAATCGGGCAGCGGATCATGTCCGCCGCGCTCGGCACCCCGGTCACCGTTATGGAGACGGCGGGAGAGGGTGGTCCATGGGGCATGGCGGTACTCGCGGCATATCTGAAAAACAGGACGGCGGACGAACCGCTTGCGGACTATCTCAGCGCACGTGTTTTTGAGGGCGCAAAGAGCGTTACCCTCTCCGCAAGCGAGGCGGATGCCGCTGGGTTTGCCGCGTTTATGGAGCGATACAAACGCGGCCTCGCGGTGGAAGCCGCTGCGGTGCAGGCGCTCTGATGCAACCTTGATCGCGGGAGGAAAAAAACGATGCTGGAAGCCTTGAAAAAGCAAGTACTCGAAGCAAACCTGCAGCTGCCGCAGCTGAATCTTGTGGCGTTTACGTGGGGCAACGTCAGCGCAGTCGACCGCGGGCGCGGCGTGATGGTCATCAAACCTTCGGGCGTGCGCTATGACGAGATGCGCGCGGAGCATATGGTCTGCGTAGACCTCGCCAGCGGTGCGGTGCTGGAGGGCGATCTTCGCCCTTCCTCGGATACGCCGACGCACCTTGTGCTCTATCGCGCGTTTGCCGGCATCGGCGGCATCGTGCATACGCATTCCCGTTGGGCGACGATCTTCGCGCAGGCGGGGCGCGCCATTCCCGCGCTCGGAACCACCCATGCGGACTATTTTTACGGGGACATCCCCGCCACCCGCCCACTGACGCCACTCGAGATTGCGGGCGCCTATGAACGCGAGACCGGCAACGTCATCGTGGAAACCATGCGCGGCACCGACCCGGCCGCTATGCCCGCCGTGCTGGTGCAGGAACACGGCCCGTTTGCATGGGGCAAGGACGCCGCGGAAGCCGTCTACCACGCCGCCGTACTGGAGGAAGCCGCCATGATGGCCTGGCATACGCTCGAGCTCGCGCCGGATGCGCACATCAGCCCCGCACTGCTGGACAAGCACTATCTCAGAAAGCACGGCAAAGACGCCTACTATGGGCAGGGTAGCCGCTGAACGCGGCACGCCGGATGCGCCAAACGCCATTCAAGCGTGATTTTGTTACGCTGGATTGCGGAAAATACCGACAGAACATCTATACAACCACCGCAAGTCTTGTTATACTCAAGGAAATCAGACACGGAGGTGACTACGATGGCAACGGTAGAGCAACTGGTCAAGCAGTACGAAACGGACAAGGCACTGCAGGCGGAAGTCGCCGCGATTCTTGCCGACGGCAAGGTCAGCATGATGGAGTTTATGTCCTTCGCCAAGAAACACGACGTCGCAATCTCGCTCGACGAACTGCCCAAGTATCTGGAGCAGGCGAAAAAGCTCGGCTTTATGTAATTCATCCAGCGCTTCGCGTGCCGGGCCAACCGCGGCCCGGCATGCACACCATTCTAGGAAGGCCTTATTCAAAAACATAATTGGGAGGGAATACGAATGAAGATCAATCCACCAAAGAAAGTAACCGTTTGGATCTCGATCATTGCGTTTGTCGTAGGCGTGCTGCTCTCACTGGGTCTGTTCCCGAGCGCACCGATTCTCGCCGTGATCGGCACCATCATCACCATCCTGAGCTACCTGCTGCTCGTGCTCGGGCTGTTCCTGAAGGGGCTGTAAAACAAAACATCAAGCGGAAACGGGGCGTCTTATCGACAAACTTGCTTCCGGAAAGCGGGCATTGCGGCAGACGTGATGCCCGCTTTCAGCAGGAAGCGCGCCTCCTCCGGGCGAGGCGGACACCCCGGTTCCGGCAAAACGACACAAGGAGGATCTGCCACCATGAAGCTGAACGCACCGAAGAAATTTACATTCTGGTCGTCCCTCGTCATATTTGTGATCGGCATCGTTTCGGCCTTCGGCGTCATCCCGTTTATCCCGGGGTTTGTCGGCGCGATCGCCGCCATCGTCGGATACGGTCTGCTCGCCGCGGGTACGCTGCTGAAGGGATTCTGACCGCTCTTTTCGTCAGGCAACCGGTTTTTTGACCGGATCGCTGTCTCTTGACTGTCGCTTCCCGGTTTACAGGCGGCAAGGCGCGCAGCCCGCCCCTGCGGGGCGATCCGTTGCGTCGGCAGCGCCGGATTCCAGCGGCCAATGGCTGCAGCTCTTAACAATTCCGAGGCTGTTTCAACACACAAAACAGCCCGCCGG
>JAEWQH010000110.1 GCA_023399275.1 Bacillota bacterium | reverse complement strand
AGCAGGACCAGGTGGTGCTGCGCCGCGCGTATATGCTCGACAACGTGCTTCGCAATATGAGCGTCTATATCGATCCGGACGCGCTGCTCGCCGGTAACCAGGCCTCGAGCGACCGCAGCGCGCCGATCTTTCCCGAATACGCGATGGATTGGGTCGTCAAGGAGCTGGACGCATTCGACAAGCGCGACGGCGACCGGTTCACCATCACCGAGGAAAACAAGCAGATTCTGCGCGATATCTACCCCTACTGGAAGGGGCGCACGCTGCAGGATAAGGGCTACGCGGCGTTCCCCGAGCGCGCGCGGCTTTTCTACGACCTCGGCATCATCAAGACGGAGGGAAACATCACCAGCGGCGACGCGCACATCGCCGTGGACTACGGCCGCATTCTGCGCGAGGGGCTCAACGGTTACCGTGCCCGCGTGCTGGAGCAGCAGGAAAAGCTCGAGCTGGCGGATTTCGAGGATCTCAAGAAAAGCTATTTTTACCGCGCGATTCTGATCGTGCTGGATGCGATGGAGGCGTTTTCGCTGCGCTACGCCGCGCTGGCGCAAGAGCAGGCGAAGACGGCCGCGCCGGAGCGGGCGCAGGAGCTTCTCGAACTCGCGCGCATCTGCCGCAAGGTGCCTATGCAGCCTGCGGAGACGTTTCACGAGGCGCTGCAGAGCGTTTGGCTCGTGCACGTCGTGCTCCAGATCGAGAGCAACGGCCACTCGCTCTCTTACGGGCGCATGGATCAGTATGTCTACCCGTTTTACGAAAAGAGCCGCAGCGAAGGGATGAGCGAAGAGCGGGCGTGCGAGCTGCTGGAGAACCTCTGGCTGCGTACGTTTACGGTCAACAAGATCCGCTCCTGGTCGCACACGCGCTTTTCCGCGGGCAGCCCGCTGTATCAGAACGTAACCGTCGGCGGGCAGACCGTGGACGGGAAGGACGCGGTCAATGCGCTGAGCTACCTGATTCTGCGCACCGTTGCGCGCTGCCATCTGCCGCAGCCGAATCTCACCGTTCGCTATCACAAAGGGTTGAGCGACGACTTTATGCAGGAGTGCATCCAGGTGATTCGCTGCGGGTTCGGCATGCCGGCCTTCAACAGCGACGAGATCATCATCCCGTCGTTTATGAACCTGGGGGTCAAAAAGGAAGACGCGTATAACTACAGTGCCATCGGCTGCGTCGAAGTCGCCGTCCCCGGCAAGTGGGGGTACCGCTGCACGGGCATGAGCTTCCTCAACTTCCCCAAGACGCTGATGATCGCGCTCAACGACGGCATCGACATCGACAGCGGCAAGCGCGTCTTCGAAGGTACGGGGCACTTCCTCCAGATGGAGAAGTTTGAAGACGTCATGAAGGCGTGGGATATCTTCGTGCGCGAGTTCTGCCGCCAGGCGGTCATCCTCGACTCCAGCGCGGATATGGTGCTCGAGCAGGAGGTGCCGGATATCCTCTGTTCGGCGCTGACCGAGGACTGCATTGCCCGCGGCAAGCACCTCAAGGAGGGCGGCGCGGTCTACGACTTCATCAGCGACCTGCAGGTGGGCATCGCCAACCTTGGCGACTCGCTCGCTGCGATCAAAAAGTGTGTCTATGAGGACGGGAGCATCACGCGCGAGGAGCTCTGGAACGCGCTGCTGACCGACTTTGCAGGCGCGCGCGGGGAGGAGATCCGCCGGCTGCTGCTTGCTGCGCCGAAGTACGGCAACGACGACGACTATGTCGACCGCCTCGTGGCAGAGGGGTACAACAGCTACATCGACGAGTTGAAGAAGTATAAAAACACACGCTACGGCCGCGGCCCCATCGGCGGGCTGTACTATGCGGGTACGAGCTCCATCTCGGCCAACGTGCCGCAGGGCGCGGGCACCTGTGCCACCCCGGACGGGCGGCACAAGGGTGATCCGCTCGCGGAGGGCTGCTCGCCCACGCATGCGGCGGACGTCAACGGCCCGACCAGCGTGTTCAAGAGCGTGAGCAAGCTCCCGACGGATAAGATCACGGGTGGCGTACTGCTCAACCAGAAGGTCGCCCTGAGCATGCTCGAAAAACCGCGTGACCGCCAGAAGCTGCTGCTGCTGCTGCGCACGTTCTTCAACGTGCTCAAGGGCTTCCATGTGCAGTACAACGTGGTTTCCCGCGAGACGATGCTGGACGCCCAGGTACACCCGGAAGACCACAAGGATCTCATCGTTCGCGTGGCGGGCTACTCCGCGTTCTTCAACGTGCTCTCGCGCCAGACGCAGGACGACATCATCGCCAGAACCGAGCAGGTATTGTAAGCGCGCTGATTCGGGAACAGCTTGCGTTTTCTGTTGGAAAACGTTTCCCGAATTGCTATAATGATCGTGCGGAACGGTTTCAAATGATCGAAACCTCGCCGCAATACGAAAGAACACAATAGGAGCTACGAAATGAATCAGCGCTGCCTGACCATACTGGACCTGCTCAACCGCGAGGAGACGCTGGATGTAAACGACCTGGCACAACGGCTTGGCGTCTCCGCCGTGACGGTGCGAAAAGACCTCGCCGTACTCGAAAACAAGGGGCTGCTGCACCGGCAACACGGCTGCGCCATGCGCGTTTCTCCAAACGACGTCGGCTACCGCATGACGTTTGACTACGAGACCAAGCGGCGCATCGCGCGAAGGGCTGCGGATATGGTGCCCAGCGGCGAGGCGGTGATGATCGAATCCGGCTCTACCTGCGCCATGCTGGCCGAGGAACTGGTGCGCACCAAGCGGGATGTGACCATCATCACCAACTCCGCGTTCATCGCCGGGTACGTCCGCTCTATCCCCGGCGCGCGCGTGGTGCTGCTCGGCGGTACGTATGACCCTGACGCGCAGGTGATGAGCGGGCCGCTCGTGGGCAAGTGCGCCGAGGAGTTCTATGTGGACAAGTTCTTCATCGGAACCGACGGATACGACCCCAAACAGGGGTTTTCCAATGTGGACATGCTGCGCGCGGAAGCCGTCCGCGCCATGGCGGCGCGCGCGGACAAGCGCATCATACTCACCGATGCGTCCAAATTCAACAAGCGCGGCGTCGTACAGCTCATGTCCGCGCGCGAGGTGACGCATGTGATCACGGATGCGGTGCCGGAAAACTGCCGCGAATCGCTCGAGCAAAACGGGGTGGAGATCATCCTCACCTAAGCGAGGGGCGGCGCGGGGAAAAGGAGAGGGCGGCGTGGACTTCTTTGCAGACGGATACGAAGGATTTTGCGCGGCGGTGGATCAATCCAAAACGCCAGTGCTGTTTTGCGAGCGATTTGACGAGCGCAGCAGCATCTGGAACTTTAAGGAACACGCGCACGATTGCATCGAGCTGATCTATTTTCTCTACGGCAGCGCGCGCGTCATCACGGGCGGCACGAGCGTGCAGGCGTCGTTTTACGACATGATCGTATACCCCAAAGGCATGCCGCACACCGAAAGCCTGCAGTATGACCAGCATCAGGAGATCATCTGCCTCTGGCTGGACATCCCGGGCTTGGAGCTTCAGGATATCCTGCGCGTGCAGGACAAGGATGCACGCCTCAAGTGGCTCATGGAGGCCATCCACGCGGAGTGCAAGAGCAACGCGCCCTGTCAGGCGCTGGTTGACCACTACGTCAAGAGCGTCGTGCTGCTCATCGGGCGCTGCTGCTTTGACAAGCAGACGCAGAGCGACATGATCAGCCGCGTGGTTCTCTACATGCAGGATCACCTGACCGAGAGCATCAGCGTCCAGCAGTTGGCGGACATGGTCTTCGTCAGCAAGTCCTACCTCAGCCGCGCGTTCAAGCTCAAGACGGGGCTTTCGCTGATGGAGTACCTCAACTCCCTGCGCATGGAAGCGGCGAAGACGATGCTTGCGGCAAGCAACATGAACACCGAGGAGATCGCCTACCAGACGGGTTATCACTCCACCAAGTTTTTCTATCGTGCGTTTCGCGCCTATACCGGTATGTCTACGCGCGAATACCGGCGCAGCAAGGCGGAGAACCGCGCGCAGAGTTCACGATAAGATACGTTTCAGACACACAAAACGGTTTCACAGCCGTTTTTTTTTATGGTAGCATTCTTATAGAAACAAGCAGTTTCGTTCTATTCATATTGATATCATTTACATTCGAAACAATCCTGAGGAAAAACAGAAGCATATGAAGACAAAAATCGATCAGCTGCCGCTGAGCATTCGCGTTCAAAAACTGAAGGATGTCATGTTTGCCGAGGAGCGCTTTGCGTCGCTCGAGCAGGCGAAGATCGTAACCGACGTCTACCGCGCGCACGGGGATCTGCCGCGCTGCGTGCTGCGCGGCCTCGCGCTCAAGGAAGCGCTCGGCCGCATCGGAATCTGCATTACGCCGGGGGAACGCATCGTGGGCAACCGCACCACGGGTGTGCGCGCGGGCGTGATCTTCCCCGAATCGGGCCTGAGCTGGGTCGAGCGTGAGATCGAGACGCTCCCCACGCGGGCGCAGGATCCGTTTCAGATCCGCGAGGAGGATGTGGCAGCTTTTCGCGAGGAGATATTCCCCTTCTGGCAGGGCAAGACGCTGGAGGATGTTTTAGACGAGCGAATCGGCGGCGAGATGCGCGCCATCGGCAAGGTCGCCAAGATCAACCAGACCGACCATGCGCAGGGGCACATCTGCCCGAACACAGAGAGATGGCTTGCCCTGGGGCCGGGTGGACTGATGGCGCGGGCTGCGGCAGAGCGCGCAAGACACCCCGAGCAGACGGCGTTTTACGACGGGGTGATCCTCGCGCTTGAGGGCGCGTGCGCGTTTATGCGCCGATATGCCGCGCTGGCGCGGGAGATGGCACAGGACGCGGCGGATCGCCGGGAGCTGCTGGAGATCGCCCGTGTGTGCGATGCGCTCGCCGAGCGGCCGGCGAATAGCTTCCGCGAGGCGGTGCAGGCGAGCTGGTTTCTCTATGTCATTCTGCAGATGGAGAGCAATGCATCCTCCTTCTCGCCGGGGCGCATGGATCAATATCTCTATCCCTATTACAAAAGGGATATCGATTCCGGCGCGCTCACGCAGGCGGAAGCGCTGGAGCTGATCGAATGCCTGTTTCTCAAATTCAACCAGATCGTCTACCTGCGCAGCAGCGGCAGCGCGAAGTACTTTGCGGGGTTCCCGATCGGCTTCAACGTAGCCATCGGCGGGCAAAACGAAGCGGGTGAGCCGGCGGAAAACGAACTGAGCTTCCTCTTCCTGCGCGCGCAGGAGCAGCTGCTTTTGCCGCAGCCGAACCTCTCCGCGCGGATATTCGCAGGCTCGAGCGAGCATTTTTTGACGCGCTGCGCCGAAGTGGTCGGCAAAGGCAGCGGCATGCCGCAGTTCTTCAATGACGAGGCGGTCATCCCTGCGCTCGAGGGCAAGGGAATTGCGCAAGCGGACGCGCGCAACTACGCGATCGTCGGCTGCGTGGAGCTCACCACCATGGGCAACAGCCTCGGCTGGAGCGACGCCGCGATGTTTAACCTTGTCAAGGCGCTGGAGCTGGCGCTCAACGACGGCGTATGCACGCTCACGGGAAAGCAGATGGGCGCGCGCACGGGCACGCTGAAGGACTTTGAAACGTATGAGGACGTGACCAAGGCGCTGGATAGACAGATCGACTTCTTTTTTGAGCGGATGATCCGCTGCTGCGAGGTGGTGGAACTGGCGCATGCGGAGCTGCTGCCTTCGCCGTTTCTTTCCAGCGTGATCGACGACTGCATGGAGACCGGCGTGGATGTCACCGCGGGCGGTGCGCACTACAACCTCTCCGGCATTCAGGCGATCCAGTGCGCGAACGTTGCGGACAGCCTCGCCGCGCTCAAAACACTGGTTTACGACGAAAAGATCGTGGACCGCGCTGCGCTGCACGCGGCGCTGGCGCATAACTTTGAAAACGCGGAGTTGCTGCGCCTGCGGCTGCTCAACAAAGCGCCGAAGTATGGGAACGACATCGATTGGGTGGACGCCATCGCCTTTGACTGGGCGCGCGCGTTTGCCGAGCGGCTCGGCCGCTATACCAATGTGCGCGGCGGCCCGTATCAGATGGGGCTCTACACCGTTTCCGCGCATGTGCCGATGGGGCAAAATGTCGGCGCCACGCCGGACGGGCGCCTTGCGCGCGAGCCGCTGGCGGATGGGGGCATGTCCCCGGTTTACGGGCGGGACGCGCAGGGGCCGACGGCTGTGCTCAAGAGTGTGGCGCGCGTCAAGAGCGAATACGGCAGCAACGGTACGCTGCTGAACATGAAGTTTTTGCCGAGCCTGTTTCAAACCGAGCTTGGCGTGGCGAGGTTCGTGCGGCTGCTCAGAGCGTTTATCGAGCTGAAGATCATCCACGTGCAGTTCAACGTGGTCAACCGTGCGGATCTGCTCGCGGCGCAGAAGCAGCCGGAGCGCTACAGGAGCCTGACCATCCGCGTGGCCGGATACACTGCGTATTTCACCGAGCTTGCGCCGGACCTGCAGCGGGAGATCATCGAGCGCACGGAATACGCGGATCTATGATCGAGGCAAACGTTTTCGACATCAAGCGGTTTGCGATCAACGACGGAGACGGCATCCGAACGACGATCTTTCTCAAGGGCTGCCCGCTGCGCTGCCGCTGGTGCCAGAATCCCGAGGGGTTGATCCCCGAGATACGCCTTTGGTATGCAAAAAACGCCTGCGTGGCCTGCAAGGGCTGCATCGCCGCCTGCGAGACGGGCGCGTTGGCGTGGGATGAGCGGGGTGTGCGCATCGACCACGCCTCCTGCACGCGCTGCGGCGACTGCGTCGCCGCCTGCCCGACCGGGGCAATTCGCTTTGACGCGCGGCGGATGGGCGTGGAGGAGGCGCTGCAAGAGGTCGAAAAAGATCGCCCGTTTTACGGGCCGGATGGGGGCGTTACCCTCTCCGGCGGGGAATGCATGGCAAGTTCCGCATTTTCCCTCGGCGTGCTGCGAGGCTGCCGCGCGCGCGGCATCGACGCGCAGATCGAGACGAGCCTCTATGCGCGGCCGGAGATTGCGGATGCGTTTTGCGAGGCGGCGGACCAGATCATCGCCGATATCAAGCTCATCGATCCTGCACAGCATCGGGCGGCCACCGGCGTGGACAACGCGCCGATCTTAGACAACATCCGCCGGCTGGCGGAAAAGGGCGCGAAGCTGCTCATCCGCGTGCCGCTGATCCCGGGGGATACCGACGACGAGGAGAACATCCGCGGTATTGCGGCGTTTGTTGCATCGCTTGGCAAGGATATCCCTGTGGAGCTGCTCAACTTCAACCCCATGTGCCGGGAAAAATACGAATCCCTGCGGCAGGAGTACCGATATGCGCCCGATCAGCGGGAACTTCCGCAAGAGCGGGTGGATGCGCTGAAGCGGATATTGACCGATCACGGTTTGATCGCACGTTAACACGGATGGATGGACGGATGAACGCAACGATTCAGGAGTTTCTCAAGAGGGCGTCACGCGGAGGGGAAGTGTATATCTCCGATGTGCGGCAGGCTTTTTCCGGGGCGGAGCACGCGATCGTGTGTGAGCTTTCGCTGGCGGTAGGTGAAGCCGGACGGTGGGAGATCCGCCTGCCCGAGCCGCGGGATGCGGCGGAGCTGGCGTTTGTGCGCGCGTATTTCCACGCGACGCTCTACAACCTGGTCTCCACCTTTGGCGGGGCGCGGATGACGCTCGCCATCGACCCGGCGGACGCTTTTGCACGGGGGCTTTGCGAGGCGCTCGACGAGGTGTTTCAGGTGCGCCTGCCCAAGCGCGCGCGCAGCGGCTACGGCAAGTGCCTCAACGTAACCGACCGTATCAACGCCGCGCTGGGAAAGCCCCCGTTTTCGTTTGCGGTCACCGGTGAGGCGCTTTCCACGCAGCCCGCGCAGAAGCGGAAGTCTTCCGATGCGATCTCGGCCTGCCGCGCGGCGGCCGAAAAAGCGCAGAATGCGGCGCTCTGCGGCATAGACATCGGCGGCACGGATATCAAGGTGGTCGGTATTTTGGACGGCAAGATCGCCGCCGTAAAAGAATATGATTGGTTTCCCGCCGGGATGACGCGGGCGGAGCAGCTCATCGGGCCGATTTTGCTCATGGCGCGGATCGTGCGCGCGGCGATGTCCCTGCCCGCTACTGCGGAGGCGAACGCGCTGAAGGCGCGCTTACTCGATAAGAGCGCTTCCGAAGAAGCGATGAAAAGCGCGGTGCAGGCGTGCGAGGCGCGCTATGGCGAGCCGCCGCTGCTGGACGGAATCGGCGTTTGCTTTCCGGACGTGGTGATCGAGGACCGGATCGTCGGCGGCGAAACCCACAAGACGCGCGGCATACGCAACGCGTCTGCAGATTACGAGACGGAATTTTTGCAGATTTCCTCGCTGAAAACGCTCTTGCTCGGCCAGTGCAGGCGGGGCGGAAGCGTGCATCTTGCCAACGACGGCTCCCTTGCGGCCTACACCGCTGCCGTGGAGCTGGCGCATGCCGGGCAGGCGGACAGCGTGGCAAACGGTGTGTTTGCGCATACGCTCGGTACCGAGCTCGGCACCGGCTGGATCGACGAAACGGGCGGGATACCGCCCATACCGCTCGAGTTGTACAACTGCATCATCGACCTGGGCAGCTATCCCGCGCAGGCTTTTTCCGAGCTCGACGTGCGCAGCGTAAACAACTTCAACACCGGGCTTTCCGGCACGCTGCAGAAGTACTGCAGCCAGAGCGGCGCATACCGCCTCGCGCTGCAGGTATTCGGGGAAAAGTCGCAGCAGCGGTATGCCGAGCTCTTCGACCGGAAATTTTTGGAACAAAGCAACGGCGGTGTGTTTGTGCGCCAAACGCCGGAGGATATGCGAAAGCCGCTGCTTGAGCACCTCATGCGCCTGGCGGCGGAAGGGGATGCGGCTGCTGCTGAGATCTTCTTCAGAATCGGAACATATCTTGCGGTCACGTTCGAAGAAAGCGAGTGGATGCTTGCCCCCAAGAGCCGCGAGCGGATTCTCTTCGGCCGGTTTGTCAAGCGCAAGCGCTGCTTTGCGCTGATGCAGCAGGGGGCGGCCGCGCGAAACGACGTGCGCTTCGTCGCCGGGGACGGGTCGCTGGCGTATACGCCGGTGATGCGCGAACTTATGGACGACCCGGCGCATACGGTGGCGCAGTTTGGTCAGGCGGTCGGCGCCGCATACTTCGCGGCGTCGCAGCTGCCGTAATGCGCAGAACCATCGAATAAACGGAGGGGAAATGACATGAAAGAGCAGAGCTATCTGGATTCGTTGGTCGGCGTGTTCGGCCATCCCGTGGCGGAGAATCCGGGCGTGGTCATTCAGGAAGCGGCGTTCCGCGCGCTGGGACTCGACCGTTGGCGGTTTTTGACCATAGACGTCGATCCGGACGATCTGGAGGATGCGATCAAAGGGCTGAAGGCCTTCAAACTGCGCGGCATCAACTGCACCATACCGCACAAGATCAAGGTCATCCCGTACCTCGACGAGCTCTCGCAGAGCGCTCGCCTCATCGGCGCGGTGAACACCATCGTCAACGCCGACGGGCGGCTCTTTGGCGAGAATACGGACGGAAAGGGGTTTATGGAATCCCTGCAGGAAAACGGCGTGGATCCCAGAGGCAAAAAAATCGTCATACTCGGCGCGGGCGGAGCCGCGCGCGCGGTGAGCGTGGAGCTCTCGCTCGCCGGGGCGGGCAGCATCACCATCGTCAACCGGCTGGAGGATGCGCAGCTCTCCGCGAGCCTGATGGAACTGCTCGGCGGGATCATTGCGCAGAGCGCCTTTGTCGCGTGGGATCACACCTACCGCGTGCCTGCGGACACGGATATCCTCGTCAACGCCACGTCGATCGGCCTGAGCCCCAATGTGGACGATATACCGAATATCGACCTCGATACGATCCTGCCGACGATGTTTGTGCAGGACGTGATCCCAAACCCGCCGATCACGCCGTTTTTGCGTGCGGCAAAGGCGCGCGGCGCAAAGTGGAACAACGGAACGGGGATGCTGATCAACCAGGCCGCGCTCAACATAGAGATGTGGACGGGGCTCAAGCCCGACAAAGCGGTCATGCTTAAAGCGTTGCAAAAGGCGCTGGGGTGAAAGAATCCGTGATCGCGCATGAAAACGGAATAAGCGGACGGCGCGCAAAAAACGTTGCTTGCCGGTTGCTTAAATAAAAAGGAGGAACAATCAGAATGACCAAAAAAATTCTCGTACTGCTCCTGGCACTCATGATGGTTGTGGGCGTGTTTGCCTGCAAGCCCGCCGCGTCGACGGAACCCGATGCGTCCGCAGACGGCGCCGCGACCTACAAAGCCGCGTTTATCACGCAGGCGCTCTCCAACGAATCGCAGGCTTATGCCTGGAAGCAGTTCCAGCAGTACTGCGGCGAGTACGGCTTCACGATGGACGTCTTTGAAGGACAGAACGACGTGCAGAACGAGGCGAAGGCGGTCAGCACCTGCATCGCGCAGGGCTACGACGCCATCTTCATCAACCCCAGCGACATCAATGCGATCGTTCCGAGCCTGATGGAGGCCAAGGAAGCGGGCATCGTCATTGGCATGTTCTCCTCGGATCTTCCGGCGGAGTCGCAGCAGTACCGCGATTTCTTCTGCGGCGTTGACGACACCATGGCCGGCCAGACGGCCGCACAGGCGTTCATCGACCACTTCCCGGACGGGGCGACCGTCGTCGAAGTCGGCGGCCAGGCGGGCCACGACGCGCAGATCAAGCGTCACGACGGGTTTGCGCAGGGCATCGAGGGCAGCAACATCACGCTGCTTGACTCCCAGAACTGCTCCGGCTGGGTCACTGCGGACGCGATGGCCATCATGGAAGACTTCATCGTGAAGTACGGCGAAGAGATCGACGGCGTGTTCTGCCACTGGGACAACGGCGCGACGGGCGTGATCGAAGCGCTCAAAAACGCAGGCATGAACGATGTCTACCTCGTTGCGGTGGATGGCTGCCGTGCGGGTTACGATCAGGTCAAGGCCGGCACGCAGAGCGTCTGCATCGGCCAGAGCTTTACGAACATGGCGATTCAGAGCCTCAAGTGCGCGCAGGCGAAGCTGACCGGGCAGACCTTTGAGGCGGTCAACTTCATCCCGCTCGACGTCGTCACCTCCGAGAACGTGGACACCCTTCCCTATCCGGAGTGGTAATTCCGCAAACCTGATGCGCGGCGGGCCTGCCCGGCTCCATACTGGAGCCGGGCGGCCTTCTGCCAGCGGTTGCAGCACGAAAAATCCTGTTGCTTCGCGGCGGCGTTCCGGCCTTGACGGCCGTGCATGCCGGCGGCGAACGGAGCGGGTGTTTCGCCGAATGGCGCCCTCTGTGGAGAGACGGGCGCGGCGAAAGGGAAGGGAAACTTTTGAAAGGGGAAAGACGGGTGGAAGTGAAGGATTCGGGAATCATCCTTTCCATTAAAGACGTAAGCAAATCGTTTCCGGGTGTGAAGGCACTGGACAACGTATCGATCGAGATCGCCCGCGGCACCGTCCACGGTATCGTCGGAGAAAACGGCGCGGGAAAATCCACGCTGATGAAGATCCTCTCCGGCGTATACACGAAGGACACCGGAACGATCGTGTTCGACGGCAAGACCATCGAGCACACGACGCCGATCGAGTCGCTCAACCGCGGGCTGAGCATCATCTATCAGGAGTTTAATCTGGTCAACACCATGAGCGTCGGCGAGAATATCTTCCTCGGACGTTTTTCGGAGATGCGCGGCATGCGCGGAACGCACGCAGAAGCGCGGCGGCTGCTCGACAGCATCGGCTGCGACATCGACACGCGCACGCTGGTTGGCGACCTCTCCGCGGCGGAAAAGCAGATGGTGGAGATCACCAAGGCGCTCTCGTTTCAGAGCAAGCTGATCATCATGGACGAGCCGAGCAGCTCTCTGACCAGCGACGAGCTGAAGCAGCTGTTTTCGATCATAGGCGATCTCAAGGCGCGCGGCGTCTCCATCATCTACATCAGCCATAAGCTGGATGAGATTTTTGAGCTTTGCGACATCGTGACCGTCATGCGGGATGGGCACGTGATCGATACCAAGCCGGTCGGCGAACTGACCCGCGCGGACATGATCGCCAAGATGGTCGGCCGCTCGATCGAGCACGAATATCCCGAGCGCCCGCGCTGCGTCGGCGAGACGCTGCTGGAGGTGCGCTCGCTCAACACGCACAAGCTGCACGATATCTCCTTTGACCTGAAAAAGGGCGAGATACTGGGCCTGGTCGGACTCGTTGGCGCGGGGCGCACCGAGATCGTGCGCGCCATCTGCGGCGCGGATCGGGTCAAGGGACACCGCGTGCACCTGGCGGGCAGGCCGGTGCGGATCAAAAAGCCGGCGGACGCGAAAAAGCTCGGCATCGGGCTGGTGCCGGAGGATCGCAAGCTGCAGGGACTCGTGCTGCGCTTTTCCGTGCAGAGCAATATCGTCATGGCCAGTCTGGAGCGCATGACGCGGTTTGGCTTTGTCAACTCCTCGCGTGAAAAGGAGATCGCCGAGCGGCAGATCGGCAACCTCGGCATCAAGACGCCGACCGTGCAGACGAGCGTCGTCAGCCTCTCGGGCGGCAACCAGCAAAAGTGCGTCGTGGGCCGCTGGCTGGAGATCAACCCGCAGATCCTGATCATGGACGAGCCCACGCGCGGCATCGACGTCGGCGCCAAATACGAGATCTACGTGCTGATGAAGCAGGTCGTGGAAAACGGCGGATCGATCATCATGATCTCCTCCGAACTGCCGGAGGTGCTGAACATGTCCAACCGCGTGCTGACCATCTGCGAGGGCCGTATCACCGGGGAATTTAACCCCGAAACGGTCTCTGCGCAGACGATCATGGACAGCGCGATCGGATGACGGGAGGAAGCGATATGACAAAGCGATTCAACCTCAAGCAGTTTTTGCTCAACTATCTGGTCCTCGTCGCCATCGTGATATTGGTGATCATCACCATCCTCGTGGAGCCGAAGTTTCTCTCGGGCGACAACCTGACCAACATCATGCGCCAGTTTGGCCCGCTCAGCTTCGTCTCGCTGGGCATGACATTCGTGATCATCGGCGGGTTTATCGACCTTTCGGTTGCGGGCATCATCTCGCTGGTCGCGGTGGTGACGGTTTCGCTCATCGACCCGCTCGGGCAGGTGAGCGCGCTGATCATCGGCATCGCGCTCGGCGCGTTCCTGGGCTTTCTCAACAGCATGGTGCTCATCAGCGCGGGCGCGCTCACGCAGGCGGAGGCGCTGTTTATCACCTACGGCATGAGCGCGGTCTACAGCGCGGTGGCGCTGATTTACACCGACGGGGCGACGCAGCACATGAGCTGGCTGACCACGCCGCAGACCATATTCAAGGCCATCGGATCGGGAACGGTCGGCATCCTTTCGGTATCGTTTCTCATCTTTCTTGTCTCGCTAGGGGCGCTGTGGGTCTTTCACAACAAGACGTACAGCGGCCGCGCCATCAGCTACACCGGCGGCAACAAGGTGGCCGCGGAGCTCTCCGGATTGCCGATCAAGCGCAGCGTGATCCTGATCTATACGATCTGCGGGCTGATGTCCGCCATCGGCGCGGTAGTACTGTTTTCGCGCATCACGACCGCGGCGCCGATCATCGGCAAAAACTATGAGACAAACGCGATACTCTCCGTGGTCGTCGGCGGAACGACGCTCAAGGGCGGAAAGGGCAGCGTGCTGCGCACGGTGCTCGGCGTTCTGCTCATTACGCTGATGTCAAACTGCATGAACCTGCTCGGCGTTTCGTCCTATATGCAGGTCGTGCTCAAGGGCGCTATTCTGGTGGTCGCCATCTGGCTCGACAACCGGAAAGAGCAGCAGTAGGAGGGCAACGATATGCAGACAACTTTCGCGGCATTTGGGAAGCGCTCACTGCGTGCCCTGACTAAGCAGAAGGCGGTCATCGCAATTCTTGCGATGCTTATCCTCATGCTGTTTTTCAAGACCAACTTTTACACGAGCTACAACCTGCTCAACGTGCTCAAGGACGCGGCGGTCAACGAGATCATCGCCTTCGGCGTAACGCTGACGGTTATCGCGGCGGGGTGCGACCTCTCGGTCGGCGGGGTGATGTGCCTGAGCGGCATCGTATCCATTCAGCTCATCAACAGCGGAATGAACATGTGGCTCGCCATTCTTCTGGCGGTGCTCAGCGGCGCGTTGGTCGGCTTCGTCAACGGATTTCTCGTCGTGCAGCAAAAGACCGAGCCGTTCATCATCACGCTTGGCACCGGCATGCTCCTCAAGGGCATCAACCAGCAGCTGACCGACGCGCACCCGGTCTCTTGCACGAATATGGAGTTTATGAAGATCGCAAATGGCAAGATCGGCGGTGTGATCCCGAATCTTGCGCTCTATATGCTCGTGATCGGACTGCTGGTGTTCGCACTTTTGCGTTACACGAGCTACGGCAGAAATCTCTATGCGCTCGGCGGCGACTACGACGTGGCCAAGTACTCCGGCATCAACGTCGTGGCGATCAAGTGGACGGCGTTCGTGCTCAGCGGCGCGCTGGCGGCAGTTGCCGGTGTGCTGCTCAGCAGCAAGCTCAATACCGGCTCTAGCATCTACGGCGACGACACCGCGCTGATGGTCAACTGCGGCGTCGTGGTCGGTGGAACGAGCTTTGCCGGCGGCGTCGGCGGCATACTGCAGAGCTTCATCGGCCTGATGGTGCTGCAGCTTCTGACCAACTGCATGAACATGCTCGGCATAGCACCCTATCTGCAGCAGGTTTGCCAGGGCGTAGTCATCGTCGCGATCATCTGGCTGGATTGCTTCGGTAGAAAGCGCAAGCGCGAAGACGTATAAAACCGGTTTCTCGATCGAAAACCACACCCGATTTCCCTTCTGCGCAATACCGCCGGAGTTTTCCGGCGGTATTGCGCCGCGCTTTCGGGGCGCTTCATCCGCGGGGCAGGAGGCCGCCCGTTACATGCCGGTTCCCGGCCGCGTTCTTTTCCTTGCGCATGCATATCACAGCGGCTATAATGAATAAAGATGGTATAAACTTGCAATTGATATCGGCCGAGGGCGGCGCATACCACGGGACAGGAGAAGAGGATGGACGGACAACACGGCACCGCGAACGACTGGCAGGCCTTGCTCTCAAAGCTCAACGGCGTCTATGCCGCCCGTGTGGTCTTTTCCGAGCTGTTCGAGCCGGTCGAGATCCACGTGCTGGCGAGCAACCGCCGCAATGTGAAATCCATCGTGCGGGATGTGCAGTCTGCCCTTTCCGCGCGCTACGGAATCGACGTGGATTATCATATCATCAGTGTGGCGCAGGTGGATTCCGGCCTGCTGGACGCCGGAGGATACCGGCTGGCCTATTCCGGCATCAGCATGCGCTCCTTCGGCAAGGAGATCGAGGTGAGCGTCGTTCTTGCGCGAGCAGACGCGCGCTTTACCGGCACCGCAGTCGGCAGTGCGATCCCGTTTTCGCGCATGCGCTGCATCGCGCAGGCGACGCTGGATGCGGTAAAGGGCTGCACAAACGGCACGTCGTGCTTTGAGCTGGCCAGCGTGGAGGCGATTCAGTCCAATGCGCGCAAGATCATCGTCTCCCAGGTGTACTGCCTGCCGGAGAATACGCCGCTGATCGGCTGCGTCTATGCCGAGCCGGATCAGGACGCCGCGGTGGTGCAGAGCGTGCTCGATGCGATCAACCGAAAGCTCGAGCTCTACACGCGCGAGGGATAGCGCCCTGCCGCAGCAGCCTGCGGCCGCGCTTTTGTGTTATTTGAAAAATTAACAGGTCCGGCAATAGCGTAGCGGATATAGCCTGTTCGATTAGCGGAGAACAGAGTCCAAATAAGGAGGCTATATCCACATGAAGAAGATCCTCATGGCGCTCGCGTCCCTGGCTGCGTTGGTACTCTCGAGCGGCGCGTTTTTCTTTGTCAGATAAGACGGAAAACCGACTGGTGACACCATAGTAAAGATCCTGCCGGACCTGTTAATGTTTGGATGCGTCGCGTGGATGCGCCGAAGGATGTGGAGGATGAAGAAGCAAAAGCTGTATATGTGGACGATTGGGCTGGCCGGCCTTGCCGTGTTTGCCGCGAGCGCGTATCAGGCGCTCGGTCTGTTCACCGATCCGCAGACGCTGTGGGACAACATCCTGTATTGCGCTGTGCTGCTCGTTGTGCTGCTGCTGTGCCACATGCTGCCCATCTACATCACGCACGACAAGACGATGGAGATCAGCTTCGTGCCCGTCGTTGCATGCGTGGTGACCAAGGGAGTCCCGCTGGCGGTCGTGCTCTTTGCGCTCTCCACCCTGCTGAGCCTGATTCAGGACGCCACAACACGCAGGTATTATTCGCCTTGGCTGCGCGCGCCGCTGAAGGAGCTCTTCAACGTATCCAACGTGTTGATCTCGATCGTGCTCGGTGGTTTGCTGTATCGGCTGATCGTGCCCGCGGCAGGCAGCCCGGTGTTCTCCTGGAATGTGGTGGCCGGTGCGGTCGTGTTCTCTTTTATCGCGATCTTTGGCAACCTCGTCTTCTTCATTCTGTATTACAAGCTCAGCGATCAGGGGAAGTTCTTTGTGCTTCTGCGCGACAACATCGGCGGAATACTGCCCAACATCCTCGCGACGATTCCACTCGGGCTGGCCATCGGCTACATCCTGATGCAGGAAAACGCGTACCTCTGGATGCTGCTCTTTATGGGCCCGCTCATGCTGGCGCGCTATTCGTTTAAGGTGTATCTGGACAGTCACACGATCCTGATGCGCACCATCGCGTCTCTGGTCGAGGCCATCGAGGCGAAAGACCTGTATACACGCGGCCATTCGCAGCGCGTCGCCTACCTCAGCCGCGAGATCTGCCGGGCGATGAACTGCTCGCGCTCGTTTACCGACCAGGTCACGATGGCCGCCCTGCTGCACGACACGGGAAAGATCGGCGTAGAGGACGCGGTGCTGCGTAAGCCCGGCCCGCTGACGCCGGAGGAGTATGGCATCATCCAGCAGCACCCCGTGGTCGGCAGGCGGATCATCGAGAGCATCAATCTCCCGCAGGCGGTGAACGACGCGGTGCTCTATCATCACCGCAGGTACGATGGCACCGGATATCCGCCGGAAGGACCTGCCGCGGGCAAGCTGCCGCTTTCCGCCGCGATACTCGCCGTTGCGGACACATATGATGCGATCATCAGTGACCGTCCCTATCGGCAAGGGCTGACGCGGGAGCGCGCGCGGGAGATCCTCGCGGAGGTCTCCGGAACGCAGTTGGATCCGAAGGTGGTCAGGGTGTTTCTCGGTATCGAGCCGCGTCTCTGTCCGGAGGCGGCGGAGAAGCTGCTGCTCTACGCGATATGATACTGCTCATCTTTGCGGCGCTGGGGATTCTGATCGGGCTGCTGAGCGGCGGCTCGCTGCGCGCGCTGGCGCACTACGAGCTGCGGGGGGCGTTGCTGCCCGTAGCGGCGTATCTGATCAAGGGGGGCGCCGCGCTGCTGCTCACGCCGCAGGTCGGAGCCACGATCGTCTGCCTGCTGCAATATGGGCTGCTCTTTTGGTTTATCCTGCTCAATCACAAACGGCGTATCTGGCCGCTGGCGGCGTTTGCCGGATCGTTTCTCAATTTTTTGGTCATCTTGCTCAACGGTGGGCGCATGCCGGTTTCCGCCGCGCTGCTCGGCGGCGCGGGTGAGCGGCTGACGCTGCTGGCCGAAGAGCGCATCTACGCGTATACGCTCGCGGATGCGTCCACGCGGCTGGCGCCGCTGGGGGATGTGCTCCGCGTCGGCCCGGCAGATATGCCGCTCGGATATGCCAGCGCCGGGGATATTGTGCTCTGTCTCGGCGTTGCGGTGCTGTGCTGGCAGATGACGCGCAAGGGGCAAAGCGGCGCGAAAAAAAGCGCTGCCGGGGAATAAATGAACCGTTGCGCTTGAAATTGCGTATAAATTGTGTAAAATGAAGAATGCGTGTCCGACCGAACCTGCGGCGCAGGGGATGGACGGGCGCGCGCCGATACAGAAGCAACGACGGGTGATCGATATTGTCTGCAAACGGAGCAAATACGGCTGCTGTGCTGAAGAAGCAGGAGCGAATATCATTTGAGGCGACCAAGCTGGACGCGGCGCAGAAGAGCATTCACGTCTTTGCCGGGATCGCCAGCGTCTGCAATTTTTTGTTTCTTGTCGGCGATCTGTTTTTTATAAGCGGACGGGCGGAGCGCATGGTCGTTGCGCTCACGCGCTACTGCTTCTCGATTCTGCTGGTTCTGCTGACGCGAAGGCTGCAGCGCATGCGCACGTTTGCGGCGTTTACGGCGCTGGTCACCGTGCTGGAGGCGACGGCTGTGGTGCTCTACCTGCTGATTCTCCGGCTGTATGAGGCGCCCGATTTTATGGTGCACTCCCTCGGGGTGATCTTGATGATCCTGGTGATCTTCATCGTGCCGAACCGAAGCGTGAACATGCTCGTGCTTTGGCTGCTTGGCTCCGCGGCATACTTCGGTTTCGCGCACTACTATATCCGGACGATGTCGTCCATGCAGTTCATCGCGGCTTGCATCTACGCGACCCTTACCATTGTGATCTGCGCGGTCAAAGCGCTTGGAAACGACCGGTACGCATTTCGTGAGTTTCGGGCAAAGGCGCGCCTGGAGCAGGCAAGTTCGAAGGACTTTCTGACCAGTGCGGTGACGCGCGCGCGGCTGGAGGAAGAGGCGTACCGCTGGATGAACTTCTGCCGCAGGCAGGGGCTGCCGCTGTGTATGGTGTTTGTCGACGTGGATGATCTCAAGCAGATCAACGACCGCTACGGACATACGATGGGCGACGCGGCCCTCAAGAGCGTGGCCGGGATTATGCGCGCGCAGCTGCGCAATTCGGATACGATCGCGCGCTGGGGCGGAGATGAATTTGTGCTGCTGCTGCCGAACGTAACGCTGCAAAACGCGGTTTTGCTGCTGGATCGCGTCAAGTTTGCGATCTCCTGCGCGGAGCTGGACGGTGGGGTCACGGTCTCATGCAGCTTTGGCGTTGTGCAGATGGGGCCGGAGAGTACCTATGCACAGATGCTCTCCGAAGCGGATGAGATGATGTATCGCTCCAAGCGGGGCGGAAAAGGCAGGATCGGCTACTCGGAGGCGCTGCATGCGCAAAAGCAGGGACAGGCGGACGCCTGCGAAAAGTGAAGAAGAGCTTCGGCTCTTTTTTTATTTGCGGTCTGCGCTTCCTTCTGTGGCGGCGTAAGCCTGCCAGGCGTATGCTAACCCATATCGTCCTTGTGCCGCTGGTTTCGCAGCATGCCGCACTTGTCCTCCGGCAGGTATTCAAACCGGTGTTTGCGATAGAGCGCATCGGCGGGGCGGTTCGCGATCAGGCAGATGTAGCTGTCTTCGTGCGCGTTTTGATCGAAATACGTATCGATCGCCCGCATGATCCGATCTGCAATCCCCCGGCGCCGATATGCCTCGTCTACCATGATATCGCTCACGACGTAGGTGATGCCGCCGTCTCCGGCAACCCTGCCAAAGCCGATCAACTGCGTATCGTCGTAGACCGATACCACAAATAGGGAGCGGCGCAAGGCAGTTCGGCTCCGCTCTAGATCCTTGCCGCCCATGCCCGCGCGCAGGCGAAGGTCGATATAGTCCTCGGCGGATGGAGGGGCGTTGACATAGCGGATGTTCATATGGTACTGTCAACAAAAGTTCGCAAATTCGAGACTCCGAGTTGCTGATCAAGCAGCGTTTTGAAGCAGTGTTTCCATAGATTGAGGACTGATGTACGCTCTGGAAACGGACCAGTCGTCAGC
>JAEWQH010000106.1 GCA_023399275.1 Bacillota bacterium | reverse complement strand
CGTACGAGTGCATCAAGGAAGCGGATCCGCAGACCGCGATCTCCGCCAACTACGTGCGCTGCCTGATCGTTTCTGGGGCGGTGCCGCGAATGAAATGCGGCAAGAAGTATCTGGTCGATGTTGATTTACTTATTGAGCACATCAGAAAAGACGCTCAGGGTAACGCCTGATCGTTCTTCAGTAAACATCAAAAATAAGACTTGATAGTAGGTTCGACCTGAGCGAAAATACAGACTACCTTGGAAGGGAGGATGCAAATGGCAACCATATTAGAACGAAACGGTGGCTACATGATCATGGTCAGCGAAGGGTACGGTCTCGACGGACGGCAAAAGCGCAAGACAATGACATGGAGACCCGATCCCGGCATGACAAAGCGGCAGATCAAAGAAGAACTGAACACACAGGCTGTAATGTTCGAACGAAAAGTGCGCACGGGACAGGTACTGGATGGGCATGTGACGTTTGCGGAATTCGTCGAACGTTGGAAACGCGACTACGCAGAGCCGAATCTTGCGCCCAAGACGCTCGTTCGATATGAGGAACTGCTCAGGCGCATCCTCCCAGCGATCGGATATATCCGCTTAGACAAACTCAAACCACATCATCTGATAGCGTTCTACGCCAGTCTACAGAATATGGAAAATCAAAGCGGGGTGTCGTTCAAAGCGACGCCCCGCTTGCTTTCTATGTTTCAAAAATCCGGATTGACACGGCAGGCATTAGCCGATGAAGCAGGATGTCATGTGAACACGATTTACCGCCTCATTCGGGGACAGGGAGTGAATATCCGTATTGCACAGGAAGCCTGTGATATACTCGGGATTTCTTTTGAGGAAGGCGTAGAATCGTCAAAACCGGTGCACCAGCTGACGGGAAAGACGATCAACCACCATCACCGACTGATATCGTCGATCCTGAACCAAGCGGTGTTCTGGCAGGTCATTCCAGACAATCCTTCACAGCGTGTGAAACCGCCGAAGTTCGAGCGCAAAGAAGCGAAATACCTGGATGAAGAACAGACCGCGGCGCTTCTTCGCCTGCTGGATAACGAACCGTACCAGAATCAGGTGATGATTCGGTTCTTCCTGCTTAGCGGTGTACGGCGCGGTGAGCTGTGCGGCCTCGAATGGAAGGATATTGACTTCAAGAACAACATGATCACGGTTTGCCGGACGTCACAGTATCTACCAGAAAAAGGTGTATTTACAAAAGGCACAAAGACGGATTCCTCCGTCCGCTCGATCAAACTGCCGGAGCAGGCGTTTGACCTGCTAAAGGAGCATCGCAAATGGCAGCGAAAGAAGCGAATCGCTATGGGCGATCGTTGGGTTGACAGCGACCGGATTTTTGTTCAGGACGATGGTTCGCCTGTTCATCCGGACAGCATAACGGGCTGGTTCCACGATTTCATCTCGCGTACCGATTTGCCGCAGATCTCGATACATTCTTTGAGGCACACGAACATCACGCTCTTGCTTGCGGCGGGAATCCCGCTGAAGACGGTGAGTTACCGCGCGGGACACGCTCAGACATCGACCACTGCGAACATCTACTCGCATGCAATCAGGACTGCGGATGAGAAGGCGGCGGAGGTGCTTGAGGATTTAGTGAAATAGATCGGATATTGGATTGACTCAATGATTACCTAATAGTACAATTACATACAGTAATATTCAATTAGCAAGGTGGCATTAAAATCGTTTAAGACCCAGCTAAACAACTATCTTTCTAAAAGGGGTGCGAAGAGGATTGCCGATATATTGCGCTCATTGTGGTGCGAAGATGGATGGGGATAAGTGCCCAAACTGCGACGCAGCGTTATTAAAAGCGGATATGCTTTGCACCGACATCGATCGTCATGGATTACAAATTCGCGATATCCTCTTAATAATAATGTGGTTGATCGGGCTTCCAGTGAAGTTGTTCGTGCTTTTGCTATCGATTTTTATAAAAATCCCCGGTTTGCACCGCGCCTACTCTTTTCGCGATCTGATTCTAGGTTCAGCGTACACTAAAAAATCCGCGCGCATCTCCATCATGCTAAATGCAGTGTTCTCTGTTATCGTGGTGTTTCTTTTATTTGTATTGCGAAAACCTCTGTGGGACTTATTCATTGTGCCCAAATAGCTTGAAGCGTGGAAACCTAACAACACTTTTTTTGCACGCTGATGAATATGTGCAAAACACGCGTCTCTGAGATTTTAATTTTTTACTAACCGAGTAATTATAAATTTTGAAAGAATAGATGCGATGATCGATGATTGCCACAATGAACTTGAATGAAAAGATAAAACTATTGCTAGAATAAGAAAATGTGGTTCCGAGATGGTCGATGAGCGTAAGTGAAGGCATGAATGGCATGACACAAACGGTAAAAAGACGTAAACAGACTTGGTTGCGCATACTCCTATGTATCGTTTTATTGTTTTTGACTATTTATTTGAGCGCATTGATTGTATTAACGATCGAGGTCGTCAACAATGGGCGTGATTGGATGTTCGAAAGCAAAGCATGCGCGATTTCAGCAGCATTTGCAGAACCTGTACAGTCACCCGATTTGTCGATCTTCTCTTCAGAGGCGGCGACATTGCCACTGCAAAAAGATGCGCAGATCATTAATATGAATTATTCATCGCATAAGAAGTGGACCCCAATGTTCTGGTTTGGTTGCAAACTGCAAATTCATTGATCACGGCGGATATGAAGGCGGCGGAGGTGCTGGAAGGAATTGTAATAACAGGCGAATGATTGACTCCAATTGTTTTTACTACTACATTCAGAAACGGCGTATCAACAATCATTTGGATATCTCTTCGAAATTCAAACAAGTGTAGCTTAATATTAATTCTGGTCTATCAGATCACGACACATACTGTTCTTTGCTGATTAAACAAATTTGAGCCGAAAGGGCAGATTATGGAAAAGAAATTCTATCTTCAAACTTGGTTCATTGCATTGTTAATTGCGCTGTGGCCAATTACGACTTTATTTCTTCCATTGATCATCTTGCCGATTATTGGCATTATTCTTTTAATACTGCAACTTAAGTTAAATGTTAAGAAAACAGTTCGCTTTAACCGTCAAGCTGCTTTATATAAAGATCTCAAGAAACGTTATGCGGACATCGGGGCTGAACGTTATGATGAGGTTACTATTAAAGTCGATGCTGCTAACCAAGAGCTTGATAATCTTAGCCAACTAATTTCATCAAAAAGCGATTCCGTTCAACAACTTATCGCAGAGATTGCTCGTTTGAGTACAAAAGCAGACACATTCGAGAAACAAATCAATAGCCAACAGAAAAAACTCTCTGGAATGAAAGAACTGTATAAGGCCGTTCAATACGCACTTGAAAACGAGACAATGCTGCTTAATCTCGACTCGATTTCTTATGAGGAACTTTGCCCGTCAGTAATACTGAAGTTGAACTGTATGGATATTAAAGATTTGCGCAGAGCATTTCTTGATAACGATAAGCAAATCAAGTCTTTGCTTGAGCGTTATTCTTCTCGCTACACTACAAAAGGCAATGTTGCGATCTATAACCTGATGGTAATTGCATTAATGGCAGAGCTTCAAAATATCCTAACGCAAATGAAATATGAGAAGCTCGATGATGCTGTCAATTCAGTAAAAGAAATGACGCGAAAATATCTAGATATCGCCGGGAATGGGAATCAAACAATCATCGCAACGTTAACGAGATTCATTGGGGAGATTGAATATCTCTTTATTAATGCAGTAAAAATTGAATATAACTATTACGTTAAAAAAGAGCAGGTTCGTCAAGAACAACTTGCGATTCGAGAGCAGATGCGTCAAGAAACAGAAGAGAGAAAGGCACTCGAACTCGAACGTAAAAAAGTTGAGGCTGAAGAACAAAAGTATCACAATGAGTTGTCTAAGATCCAGGAACAGCTTTCGCATGCTGAAAGTGCTGAAGAATCGGAAAAGCTGAGTACACGAATTTTACAACTCGAAAGTATGCTGACTGATGTAATTGTAAAGAAAGAAGAGATCATCAACTTGCAAAACGGCAAGGCCGGTACTGTATATGTCATCAGTAACCTAGGTTCATTTGGAGAAGATGTGTTCAAAATCGGAATGACGCGTCGTCAAGATCCGCAGGACAGAATTAATGAACTTGGTGATGCAAGCGTTCCTTTCCGGTTCGACGTTCACAGCTTCATTTTTTCAGCAGACGCAGTATCCCTCGAAAGCCGTATTCATGCGCTTCTAACCAATCGTCGAATGAATAAAGTCAATATTCGTAAAGAGTTCTTCCGTGTATCACTTGATGAGTTAGAACAAATTGTAAACGATCTTGAACCAACGGCTGCTTTCAACAAGACAATGGTCGCAACTGAATTCCGTCAGTCTCTTTCCTCAGACGAAGGTTATTCAACTGACTTTGATCTTGGTGATGCTGAGGATGATGAGTAAGCGTTAACAGATAAATTTTCTCTACGTTTCTTAGCTAACTCATATGTGCGGTAATAAAGAATCAACCAGTACAAATATTCGATTAGCAATTAGTAGAAAGACGAATTAACTTTTCATAATTGCTTGTTTTTTGAAGTCGTAACTCATCCCAACAAACATCAAATAAACAACAACTTGTAGGTTTTGGGGCTAATATGTGTTCGATAATGATTATTTAAATACGCAAAAACCGCCCGAAATGGGCGGTTTTTTACTGGTTGCGGGGGATGGACTTGAACCAACGACCTCCGGGTTATGAGCCCGACGAGCTACCAACTGCTCTACCCCGCGACGGCGTCTTTCGACGTGCAAAAAGTAATATACCACACATCGTCCGTTCAGTCAACCCCAAGGGTGAACATTTACATAAGCCGCTCTTTGGCTTGCTTGCACATTGCCGCTAGGAGCAGGCAGCCCGGTGGTCTGCGCAGAACGCGCACGTCTCCTTCCCCGCGGTGCGCAAAGCAGGCGGTACCCAAATCAGCCGTCGCCGGCCGGATGCATTCAGCCGTCCACCAAGGCTACATACGTTTGCTTGCCTTCGCGCCGGATGCGATAGAGCTTGTAGAGCGCTGGAGAAATAGACGATGCGCGCAGAAGCTGCTTCGCCGGCTCAATTGTTTCATCCGGCAGGCGAAGGGAGATGCCGCAGCTGGCGCTGATGCTTCGAAGCGTCGGCGTTACTGCCGCTTTGCAGCCGGAGAGCAGCTGCTGCGCGGCAAATGCGGCGTGCGGCGATTCAAATGCAAAAAGCCAGTAGCTTTCGCTCAAAGCGAGATCACCTTGTCCACGCGCTGCATGGCGCCGAGCATGTCGTACATGTTGCTTACGGTGCCTGTTTTCAGGCTTTCCGTCAGGCCGTAATAGTTGAGGCAGGTGCCGCAGACCAGTGCGATACAGCCACGCCGGATCAGCGCCGCAATGCTGTCGATCACCTGCGCATCATCGCCCGCGGGGAGTTTGACGCCGTCGTTCATAAAAAGGATATATGCAGGGAGGCTCTCTCCCTGCGCGAGCGTGTAGAGCGCCATCTTAAGCAGATTGGAACCCAGCGTGGGGTCGCCAGCGCCAAGAACATCCTTTCCGATGAAGACGGCGTACCCGTTTTCGCCTGCCGGGCAGGCGATCACCGGATCTTGCTCGATCTTGCCCTCGCCTGTCAGGCGAACGAAATATCCATCCGCATTCTCTCCGGCGGAAACGTCCATGCCGGCAGCGTTGCCCAGCCGCGTGAGATTCTCCACCGCCGCACGGTTATCGACCAGTACGGTCAGGTCGCTGCACCCGCCGTCGATTTCCTTTTTTGCCAACATGACGGGCTGTGGGCACGCCTTGCCCCTCGCGTCGATCTGCATATTGCATACCCCTTTCCGAAACCGGCCGCGCCGGCTGTTTCCATCTTTATTCTAGCAAAAGATAACGGCGTTGAACAGCCTCCCGACTGCAGGCACAGTGATATTCTTCCCGAAACGAGTCCGCCTCCTGTTTTACGGAGAGATGGACCCGGTTTCGCCACCCATGCGGCGTGTGGGGGCGAGCCGGACCGGCAAGCAATTCGTGCGCCCCGTTTCACCTGCGGAAAAGCGGCCGCTATGCAGGATAGCTGCAGAAAACGGGCCGTTTTAACCCATATTGCGCCGAGCCATAGCCATCGCGCTGCCTGCTTTCCCGTGTAACAGGAAGTTCACTTTCTATCCATTGCCATTCCACAAGCATGGGGTACATTATCATCAGAGCAAGGACAAGACTGACAGACCCCCAATATTACCTCCCATCCCATCCCAATCAAAAGCCCCTATTCGCAAGGATAGGGGCTTTTGATTGGGATGGCTCCGCGCGCACCGACTCCGGCGCACATGGCGATCCTGCTATCGGGAGCGGGCCTAGCGCGGCTTAAAAGCGCGGATCCGGTCGATCATGCTCGAATATGATCGCATCGCTGTGGCGGATCAGTTTTGCGCGGTCGTCCGACGGGCGTGCCGTCCATGCCACGCGCATGGCTCCCAAGCGCTCGCAGATGCGCACCGAGAGGCACTTCGGCCCGATTCGGTACGCGATAAACTGCGGATGCGTCATGACGTTGGTCAGAAGCCGGCTCATGACAATGGCCTGATAGAGCGGAACCCATCTGCGCGAATAACGCGCCGCCTCGGAAAGCTGCCCGCGCAGGATCTCCGGCGCGTTTTGATAAAACCAGCGCACAAGCAGCGGATGAAAGCTCTCCACGCAGTAATCGCCCCGGTATGCGCGCAGCAACGCCAGCACCTTGGGGCAGAGTGCTCTCCAGTCCCCGCCGCTCTTGAGCTCGACGATCATCGGGATCTTCCCATCGATCATATCGAGCACATCGGCAAACAGCGGGATGCGCTCCGCCGTGCCAAAGAGCGGAAGCGCCTGCAATTCCGCGTAGCTGTATGCGTCCACGCGCGCGTCCACGCCGCAGACCCGCTTGAGGTCGTCGTCGTGAAACACGACCACCTGCTTGTCGCGCGTAAGCTGCACGTCGAGCTCCACGCCATAGCCTGCGTCCACGGCCGCGCGAAACGCGGCAAGCGAGTTCTCCGGCACGCTCTGATCGGCGGAAAACAGGCCGCGGTGCGCAAAGGTCCTCCTGCAAAACGGCGCGCGCTGCGCGCTTGAGCTGCGCGCGGGCATGATCAGCACGAGCCAGAGCATGGCGAGCAAGAGCAGCACGGCAAGCAAGATCCACATGATATCCATCCTCCGGTTGGTTTTTACATGAATTTGTATTGTTATTATACGATAATTGCGATACCATGTATATAACACCGCGGCGCGGAGCGCCGATAGACACAGGACTGATCTTATAGCAATCGGAGAAAACTACATGAAATTGAACTACAAGCGCACGTTCCTCGTCGGTTTTGCGTTTCTCTCAATCAGCGCATTCTGGCAGATGTACGACACCATCATACCGCTGATCATGCGCGATACCTATCAGCTGGGCGATGGGCCGGCCGGCATCATCATGAGTCTGGACAACATAGTCGCGCTGTTTTTGCTGCCGCTCTTCGGCGCGCTGAGCGACAAAGTCGGCCGGCGCATCCCGTTTATCGTAGGCGGCACGTTCACCGCGGTCGTGCTACTGATGCTCATTCCAATTCTGGATAACGCCTATGGCGCCTGGCCGCCATCCGCCTCGCTGATCGTGTTCATCATCGTGCTCGGCGCGCTGCTGCTGGCGATGGGTACCTATCGCTCTCCCGCGGTCGCGCTGATGCCGGATGTCACCCCTAAGCCGGTGCGCAGCAAGGGGAACGCGGTCATCAACCTCATGGGCGCGGTCGGCGGCGCGTTTACGCTCGTGGTCATGAAGCTGCTGGTGTTCGACGGCGCAAACGGTCGCTCAAACTACCTGTATCTCTTCCTCGCGGTCGGTATACTGATGGTGCTCGCGGCGCTGACGGTGCTCTTTTTCGTGCCGGAGCGTAAGCTCGTTCAGCAGATGAAGGACATCAACTATGGCGTCTCGGAAGAGGAGGATCAGAGCAAGTCCATCGAGGTGGACGGCAAGCAGAAACTTCCGCCGGATGTGCTTCGGAGCCTTATCCTCATCCTCGCGACCATCACGCTGTGGTTTCTGGGCTACAACGCGGTCACGACGGCGTTTAGCAAGTATGCCACCAAGATGTGGTCAGCCGGGCTCAACCATGTCTCCACCTGCTTGCTCGTGGCGACGGGCGTGGCGATCCTCTCCTATCTGCCGATCGGCTTTCTGGCCTCCCGTATCGGGCGTAAGAAAACCATCGTCATCGGCCTGATCGTGGCGTTGGCCTGCTTTATCTTCGGCGCGGTCGGCGCGCGCACGTTTTCCCCGTTGCTCTACGTCATGTTTGCAGCCATCGGTTTTGCGCAGGCGGCGGTCACGGTCAATACCTTCCCGATGGTATGGGAGATCTCCCGTTACGGCAACGTAGGGAAGTATACCGGGTTTTACTACACCTGCTCTATGGCGGCGCAGGTGGTCACCCCGATCGTCTCCGGCTACCTGCTGCAATATGTCGGCTATGATACGCTCTTCCCCTATGCCGCCGTCTTCATCGCGCTGGCGATCCTTCCGATCTCGCTTGCCAAGCACGGCGACAGCAAGCCCGGCAAGCCCCAGTCTAAGCTGGAAGCCCTGCAGGGCGCGGACGATTAGCGAACGGGTTTCCCCAAGGCATCTGCATCGGCGAAGCTTGCGCTTTGCCGATGGCTCGGGTTCGCGGCAAAATCGGTAAGCCTTTCATCACTTTGATCAAGCGGCAGATGCGCGGAAACAAAGGGAGCCGGACGCAAAAGCGTCCGGCTCCCTCATACGTTGGCGGTGCGGCGTGTGGCGATCGCTTGATCGGCTCTCGATCTCGCTGTCTACGCGCCCGGAAGCAATCCGCCCGCTTCTTTCAACATCAGGCGCGCGGATCGGCCGCGGTGCGCGCGCCGAGCTTCCAGCCGATGGATTGCTCACGCATGCCGATAAAGTCTGCGTATCGCCCGCCCTGCGCCAGCAGCTCGGCATGCGTACCTTGCTGCGCGATACGTCCGTTTTCCACCACGATGATCTTGTTTGCGTTGCGAACGGTCTTGAGCCGGTGCGCAATCATAATAACGGTCTTCGAACGGGTCAGCTCCGCAATTGCCCTCTGCAGCATCCACTCGTTCTCCGGGTCAACATTGGCGGTCGCCTCATCCAGAATGATGATGGGGCTGTCCTTGATCATCGCGCGGGCGATGGCGATGCGTTGTTTTTCCCCGCCGGAGATGCTGGCGCCGCCTTCGCCGATGATCGTGTCATATCCGTTTGGCAGCGCCATGATGAACGCGTCGCAGCATGCGCGGCGCGCGGCGGCGCGCACCTCCTCAAGCGATGCATCCGGCTTTCCGAAGCGAATGTTGTTGATGACCGTGTCGTTGAAAAGATAGACGTTTTGAAACACCATGCTGTAGTTCTTCAGCAGGCTGTCGAGCGTATACGCGCGCACATCGTGGCCTCCGAGGCGAATGGCGCCCGCGTCCACATCCCAAAAACGGATGATCAGGTTGCACAGGGTCGTCTTGCCGCCGCCGGAACCGCCGACGATGGCCAGCGTGGTTCCCGCCGGGATATCCACGCTCACATCGTCGATGATCTTGCGCTTGTCATAGGAAAAACTGACGCCTTCAACGCGGAGGTCTGTATTCTCCGGCCGGATATCCGCGCCGTCTTCGTCCATGACGGGCATATTCAGCGTGGTGTTGATGTTGTCGATCGCCAGCGCCGCGGTTCGCATCAGCGCGGACATGTTTCCGCCGACCGCCAGCTCATTGTAGACCATAAAGGAGGCGATGCATACCATGAGGGCGTTCTTGAGTTCCATCGTGCCGCCGATGCAGAAAACAACCGCGCAGGCGACGATGGCGAGCCCCGCCACCTTTGTTACGATGCCCTGCAGCGACATCGTCGGAATAAATGCGCGCTCCATCCCATAGGAGACCTTGTTTTCCTCCGCAATGGCGTCCGATACCTTCTGATTCGCGTCGCCGGTCAGGTTGTAGGATTTGATGACGGCGATGCCTTGCACGTACTCTAAAATCGCTTCCACCGCGCTTTCAACCGAGCGTATCTTGCGTGCGGACATCGTTTCGCCCGCCTTATGCATGCGGTTGTTCACGATCAAGAAAAGCAGAAATCCGCCCAGCGTGACAAGGCCGATGCGCCAGTCGAAGAAAAACAACATGATCGTGATGGCAGCCGTCGTTAAAACGCCCTGCACCGACAGAAGCATGCAGCGCGTAAGGGTCTCCTGGAGGCTCTCCGCGGTGTTCGTGGCAACGTTGGTGATCTGCCCCAGATTGCGCTGGTTAAAGTAGCCCATCGGGGCGTAGCGCAGGCGCTCCGCAATGCGGATACGCGCGCCGGCGGCGGTGGTATAGCCCGCCTTGGTCTGCAGTTGAGTCGAGAAATAGTTGCAAAAGTACGCGCCGATTATGCCGAGAAGCACAATGCCCATGGAGATCCATGCGGTCCGGGTGCGCACGCTGCCATCCAAAATCGCCCCCAGCACGTAGGATGCCGCCAGCAGGCTGAACGCGCCGAACAGGCTCTGTAGGAAGCCGAGCGCCAACGCGCCCGCCATCCGCGCCCGCTGCTCGCCCGCAAAATCGAGGAATTTTTTGATATAGAGAAACATCACTGCACCTCCAAAGCATCTTTTGCGCCGATATGCGCCTGCCAAAGCTCGCGATACAGCGAGCAGCTTTCCAGCAGCGTATTGTGCGTTCCGGCGGCTGTGATTTCGCCGCGATCCACCACCACGATCTGATCGGAATCGGTTATGGTGGACAGGCGGTGTGCCACGACGATCAACGTTTTGCCCGCCACGAGCTTTGCGACCGCGCTTTGGATAAGCGCCTCGTTTTCCGGGTCGGTATAGGCGGTCGCCTCGTCGAGTATGATGACGGGCGCGTTTTTCAGCATTGCCCGGGCGATGCTCAGGCGCTGCCGCTCGCCGCCGGAAAGATGCCCGCCCGCGCTGCCCGCGACGGTGTCGTAGCCGTTTTCGAGCTGCAGGATGAAGTCGTGGCAGCCGGCGGCTTTTGCGATATCCTCCACCTCGGCATCCGACGCGTCGGGGCGGCCTTTTCGGATATTTTCGCGCACCGTTTCGTTGAAGAGGAAGTTCTCCTGGGAGACATAGGCGATCGTATCGTTGAGCTGCCGCAGTGGGATGTTTCGAATATCCACTCCGCCGATGGAGATGCAACCGCCGTCAACATCCCACATGGAGGCGATCAGCCGCGCAATGGTGGACTTGCCGCTGCCGGATGGACCGACCAGCGCGTTGACCGTTCCCTGTCGGAACGTGAAGTGTACGCCGTGCAGCACCTGTC
>JAEWQH010000087.1 GCA_023399275.1 Bacillota bacterium | reverse complement strand
GGACGCGCGGGTCAGCGGCATCAACACGGAAACACACGCGCTGGAGATCACGAGCGAGGTGACCGGTTATGTCGTTGATCAAACCGCTCTGACCGGGCTGATTTCGGATGCGATCCTCAGCGGCTCTACCGCGCCGATCAACATCCCCGTCGTCGAGACGCAGCCATCGATCACCGCGGACGAACTGCAGGGGCAGTATGTCCTTCGCGCAAGCGCGACGACCGACTTCTCCTCCAGCACCAGCGCGCGCAAATATAATGTGCGCAAGGGCGCGGAGATGATCAACGGTACCGTGCTGAAACCGGATGAGGTCTTCTCCACCAACGACACGCTCGGCGTGCGCAACAGCAGCAACGGCTGGAAGGTCGCCAACGCTTACGAAAGCGGCGCGGTCGTGCCGCAGGTCGGCGGCGGCGTCTGCCAGCTCTCGAGTACGCTCTACAACGCCGTGGTAAAGGGCGACCTGGAGATCGTCTACCGCCGCAACCACTCAATGCCGGTTGCCTATATCAAAGAAGGGTTGGATGCGACGATCAACTCCGTAGGCAACATCATCGACTTCAAATTCAAAAACAACACGACGGCAGATATCGTCATCATCGGCTACACAAACGGCAACAAGCTCACCTTTGAGGTCTGGGGCCTGCCCTTTAGCACGACGGAGTACGACGAGATCAAGCTCTCGAGTGAACGCGTCTCCACTACCAGCGCAGGCGGTGATCCGGTCGAGATTCAGGTTGCCGTAGGCACCGAAAAGGCGGATGGCTCTCTGATGGTCGCAGGCGAAACCTATATCGCCGTTACGCCCAGAAAGGGCTATGTCTACCAAAGCTATAAAAACTACTACAAGGCGGGTACGCTTGTCCGCTCGGAAAAACTCGCTGTGTCCACCTACAAAGCGTATCAGGGCGAGATCTGGATCTGCCCATCCGCAGAGACGCCGACGCCAACCTACTTCGATATTACGCCTGAACCGTTGCCGGCCGATACACCGGTTCCCACCGCGCCGGAATCCATACCTTAATCGAACATGAAAAAGGGAGAAGCTCGTTTGTCTTCTCCCTTTTGCGTTATCATTGTCCGCTTCAATCGTCCGCCTCGTGCTCCGCGTCGTACCGCTCGCGTTGGAGCAGCATTTGCCGGAGCGCATCCGACCCCATCGGCGTTTGACGCGTACCCATGCAGGCGCTGCAGGTGGCAAAGCACTCCGGGCAGATGCAGCGGCTGCCGAGGCCTTTTTCATCCTGCACCATGTATGCGCCGCAGTTTTGGCAGGAACACCGCATAAAACCGCCCCCTTTCCTTCCGTATCATTTTACCACGTTTTGCCTCGATCGGCACGGTGCAGCTTTTGCGATCCATGCATGGAAATGCTCTTGCGTTTGTGTTATAATCTCTCCGTTATGAAATCTCGGCTGGTTCGACATCTTTCTTCCATCTCCCGTCGGGGCACAGCGGCTGTGCTTTTGCTTTTGCTGCTCTCAGCCGCTCCAGGCGCCGCCCATGCGGCTGGCTACCGATTCCAGATCGGAGACCGGTCGGACGACGTTCTGCGCGTCGAACTCCGCCTCTCTGACCTCGGATACCTCACTGCGGTGCCAAACGGCCGCTGGGAGCAAGCGGATGCAGACGCGCTTGCGGCTTTCGCCGCGGCAAACGGAGTGACCGTCTATTCGGCGGGCGACCGGCTTTTTCTCGCGGAGGCTCTTTCTGCGCCTGCCATAGTCTCCGCCGTCTCGGAACAGACGTCCCTCATCACCTATGGCACGCTGATGCCCTGGGAGGATGTTTTGAAGCTGATTTCCGAGGAAAATGCCTACGACGTGACCAGCTGCTATTCTGGCATTACGCTTCATATGGTCTGCACGCTCGTTGCCAGCCACGCGAAGATGCGGCCCGAGCTGGATTGGGACGAGGCGACGCTCCGCGGCTTCTTTTTCACCGGCAGCAGCGCGGAGAAGCAGCCGGTCGTGATCACGGTCGATGGTGTACTGATCGCGGCGTCGATCCAGCAGGCCGCGCCGGGTGCGGATGAATCCATCCTGCCGGAGTATGCGCTGTATTTTTCCGGCTCCCGCTCGGGCATCAACGGCATACCGGATGCGGAGCACGAATCCATCGTCCATATCGCGGCCAACCAGCCGTAATCCGGCCGATCCTAGCCTCGAACAACCGCCGCCTGACATCCAATCAGGCGGCGGTTGTTGTTTGCCGGCAGGCGTTCAGTTCCCGGCCGTTCGCTGGGAGATCCCCTTGATGACGGAGAGGGCCCAGTCGTGGTCTCCCAGGGTGACCACAGTGCCGCAATACGGGCACTTGCCGGTGTGGTTGATATCCAGTGGCGCGCCGCAGTTCGGGCAGCTGATCTGCGTGACGCTCGGCTGGGCCAGCGTCTTTTTGTCCTTCTGACGGATGAGTTTCCAGTCGTAGACCATAAACAGCTCGCGCGTCTTGCTGCCGCTGACAACTTCACCCGTGCGATCATCCGTCGTGTAATCCGTGATACGCGTCGAAAGCCGGACCACGAGCACGTCGTTGTCGCCCTCCACCGCGTAGCGCACGATCCGCGTCTCAAGCACGGCGATACGCTCAACATAGTTGGTCTGTTTCGCATCGATGAGCGCCTGCAGCTGCCGCGCCATCTGGTTGTACAGCGCATCCGTCATGATGGCGCGCATCGGCTCCCATTTTTTCTCCTGCCAGGCATTCTGCATCTGGACATACTGGTTGCCAACCTTTTCAAGCAGCGCCTGTTCGTTGAAGTTCGGGTCCTTCTGTTTGAGCGTGTCCAGCGAAAGCCCTGGTTCTTCTTGCGCAGCCGTGTATACGTTTTGCCCCCCGCTCTGGTGGCCGGAGCGCAGGTAGCGCAGCACGATGATCACAACGATCACGACGATGACCACCGTAAAGAGATTGCCGCCGAGGCAGCCAACTGCGCCGAGCGTGCCAAGGCCGGTATAGGTATCGTCGTCATACGAGGAGCCGCTGCTCCAACTCGAACCGGAATCCCAGCTGGAGCCGGAATCCCAGCTGGAGCCGGAGTCCCAACTTGAGCCGCCGCCGCCCCAGTCGGAACCGCCGGAAAAATTTCCCGCGTCCGCAAGAGAATACGCCCCCAGCGTGAGGCAGCAGATCAGCACCGCCGCCAGGATCAACCCATGCCGGAATCGTCTCTTCATCATCCCAGACCCCCTCAGCCTTCGAAAAATATACATCTATCATACATGATTTCGCACGAGCGAACAACAGATTTTGCAAAACGCAACGCAAAACAGGGGCAGGGAATTCACCCCTGCCCCCATCTGTTTTGCGATTTTTTTTGCAGCTATGCGCGAAACAGCAGTTCTCGAAACGCGTTGTTCTCGCCCATACGTTCCACAACCCGCTCCACATCCGCATCCATACTGGAAAGATGCGGCTCCTCCGCGCTGTAGATCACGCAGGTTCCGCAACTGGCACTCAAAAACCGCGGAACCGGCGAAAGCCGCGCGGCGACGCCTTCCCGCGCAAGTGCACGCTGGGTACGCATGGCCGAAAGATGCGTATGAAACGTTGCGACATACTCCTTCATGCGCGGCTCAGCAAAAGCGCATAGTCCTCGCCATCCTGGCGGATGGACACGGTGTATCCGCGCGATGCCGCAAACCGGGAGACGTTTTCCTTCGCCGCCTCCGCATCCACCAGCACCGTCAGCTCGCTCGGACCGTCCTTCACCGCGCGCTGCGTAAGCACGACGGGCTCAGGGCACAGCAGCCCCCTTGCATCTATGGTCATCATTGCATTGTCTTCCTTTCTATATCGTCCGATTGCACGTAGGCGCTACGCTTTTTCCCGGTTAAAGATACCGATGAGCGTGAGGATCACAAACCCCGCAGCGACCGCGATCATGCCGTTTACCGTCGGGCCGTTTGCCGAGGCGGCTAGGCCGAAATTATGGCAGATCGCCGCGCCGAAGACGAAGCCGACCACGGTGATCGCCGCATCGGAGTTGCCTTCGCCAGCAAGTATGACCTGCCGCAGCGGGCATCCGCCGAGCAAAACGCTACCCCAGCCGACGAGCGCCATGCCGAGGAAATTCCAGAGTCCGTCCGTGTGTGCAACCGGTTGATCGGCAAAGGACAGATGAAACTTGCCCAGGATCAGATTGCCCACGATCGTAGTCACGATGACGGCGGCAAAGCCCCAGACCATCGAAAAGTCGCCAAACAGAATCGCATCCCGGCTCGCGGCCGCGGTGCAGAAGCGCGAGCGCTGGCAAAGGCCGCCGACCACAAGACCGACGCCGAGGGCGATCAGAATCGGCGCGTGCATGGAGCCGGGGCCGGATTCGCTGGCGGCAAACAGCGACGGCAGCAGCACGGAGAGCGCCAGAAGCACCGCCGAAATAATCGGCAGCGCAGCACCTTCCGTCCGGCTCTGCGCATAGGCACGGCGCAGGGTGAATC
>JAEWQH010000081.1 GCA_023399275.1 Bacillota bacterium | reverse complement strand
CTTGTGCGGCGGATCGGCGGCGACCATGAGCAGCACGCAATCCAGCGCAGCCTCGTCCCGCGCGATGCGCGCCATCTGCACGTGCGCCAGATGGATGGGGTTGAATGTGCCGCCGAGCAGTCCGATTCGCATGATTGCCGTCCGCTTGCCCCCTTGTGTCCCTGCCGGTGGCAGAAGTATCACCACTAGAATACCATGTTTTCCCGCGCGGTAAAAGAGCGGTTTTCACCGCCAGTCCAGCCGCGCGCAATTGACAAACGCAAAGCGGAATGCGACAATAAACGCGTAAAAATATTCAGCAAGCCCGCATGTGCGCGGCAAAAACAGCCGCGGATTTTCGGGCGGACGACAAATCGGAAAGCGGGGCACATCATGGAGACCGAATACAAAAAACTGCAAAACGGAAGCGACATCCGCGGCGTCGCGATGGAGGGCATCGAAGGCCAGAGCGTCACGCTGACCGCCGAGGCCGTGACCAACATCGCCAAGGCGTTTGTGCTGTTTCTACAGGAGCGTACGGGCAAGAGCGAACTGCGGCTCTCGATCGGGCGGGACTCTCGCCTCTCCGGCGAAGCGCTGCTCGCCGCCGCCGCGGAGGGCATCCTCGCCATGGGCGCGGATGCGGCGGACTTTGGCCTGGCCAGCACGCCGAGCATGTTTATGAGCACCGTGACGAAAGGCTACGAATACGACGGCGCGATCATGCTCACCGCGAGCCACCTGCCCTGGAACCGCAACGGCATGAAGTTCTTCACCAAAGACGGCGGGCTGGAAAAGAGCGACATCGCCGCCATCCTCGCCAGCGCGCAGGCGGACGCGTTCATCCCCGCGCAGGAGCGGGGCCGGCTGACGCAGGTAGACTTCCTCTCGGTCTACGCAGCGGGGCTGGTCGAGCGCATCCGCAGCGGCGTCTCCGCCGGAGACTACGCCCATCCTCTCAAGGGGTTTCACATCGTGGTAGACGCGGGCAACGGCGCGGGCGGCTTCTTTGTGGACCACGTGCTGCAGCCGCTCGGCGCAGACACGGCCGGCAGCCAGTTTCTCGAGCCGGACGGGCGGTTCCCCAACCATCGGCCCAACCCCGAGGACAAAGCCGCGATGGACTCCATCGCGCAGTGTGTGCTGCAAAACAGGGCCGATATGGGCATCATCTTCGATACGGACGTGGACCGCGCGGGCGCCGTTGCAAGCGACGGCAAGGAGATCAACCGAAACCGCCTGATCGCGCTCATCTCCGCCGTGCTGCTCGAGGAGCACCCGGGCACAACCATCGTTACGGATTCGATCACCTCCAGCGGGCTCGCCGCGTTCATCGCGCAAAAGGGCGGCGTGCATCACCGCTTCAAACGCGGATATAAAAACGTCATCGACGAGTCCATCCGCATCAACCGCAGCGGCAGGGACAGCCAGCTCGCCATCGAGACCTCGGGTCACGGCGCGCTGAAGGAAAACTATTTCCTCGACGACGGCGCGTATCTCATCACCAAGCTGCTCATCAAGATGGCGCAGCTCAAAAAGGAGAACCGCACGCTGTTTTCGCTCATCGACAGCCTCGCGGAACCCGCGGAGAGCGTAGAAGTGCGCATGAACATCCTCGTGCCGGAGTTTGCGGCCTACGGCGCCGGCATACTCAAAGACCTCGCGGACCACGCGGCAAAGCAGAGTTGGGACGTGGCCAAGGAGAACTACGAGGGCCTGCGCGTCTCCTTCGGCGCGGGCGAGGGCGACGGGTGGTTCCTGTTGCGCATGTCGCTGCACGACCCGCTCATGCCGCTGAACATCGAGAGCAACTCCCCCGGCGGCGTGCATCAGATCGCGCAAAAACTCTACGCATTTCTGCGCGGGTATAACAAGCTGGAGACGAGCAAGCTCAAAACGCTGTGACCCCAAGAGAAAAGGAAAGCGGGAGGCGGTCGCCTCCCGCTTTCGCTTGATCCGGCAGGGGATCCTTTACCCCTTGCGAAACACCCTCTGAAACAGCCGCTGCACCGGCGGCAGCGCAGCGACGGCGACGCACAGAATCGTATCGACGCCGATGGTGAGGAAGTTGTAGATCAGCGAATAGACCCACGGATTGGTAAAGCCGTATTCAAACCCGGAGTCCGCAAAGAAGATCGCGCCCGAGACCGTGCTCGCCATCATCCGCAAAAAGCCGGCGACCGCCGCGCCGACGGGCAGGTTTTTCGGAAAAAACGCCGCCGTGCCGAGCAGTGTAAACGCTACGAAATAGTCGAGAATGAACTGCACGGGATGCACGATATACGCCCCCTGCACCACCTGCAGCAGCGAAAACGCAAATGCCGCGGTAAAGCCGTATGCCGGGCCGAAATACGCGGCGTAGGCAAAGATCGGCAGCATGGAGAGCAGCGTAACCGTCCCGCCGAAGGGCAGCGAGAAGAGCTTGAAGTAGCTCAGCACGAATGCCAGCGTGATGGAGAGCGCGCCGTAGACGAGGATCTGCGTACGGCTCGGCTTCCCTGCCGTATCCTGCGGCGCCGCGGCCTTCGCCCTCGCGTGCTTTGCATACGACGCGACCGCCCAGATCAGGAGGCCCAGCACGATGAGCGCGCCAAGCAGCATGTACAGCTCGATTCCTTCGAGCGAGGCGAGTTTGCTGAACAGTTTGAATTCCATTTTCTTTTCTCCTTTTTCCCATAAAAAATAGCCGCCAGTGAGACGACCATCAAAAAGAAGCTGCGATATGTATCACTTTCCTTCGATGGCATGACCCAACAGGTTCCAAGGGTGCTTCTCAGTCCGGCTGTTCTCCGGACGCCCCCGTGATGCCCATCAGGATACACGCTTTTGCGGGCTTTGTCAATCTTGACAAAGAAAGTCTTCCAACGTAACATAATTTTGTATTGCCAAAAAATCGACACGGAAAGTGAAAAAGCATCATGCGTCTGGATAAATATCTGAAGGTTTCGCGCATCATCAAGCGGCGCACCGTCGCAAACGAGGCGGCCGGCGCAGGCCGCGTAAGCATCAACGGCAAAGTCGCCAAGCCCTCCTCCGAAGTGAAGGAGGGGGATACGCTCGACCTGCTGCTCGGCGGGCGGCATCTGCTCGTGCGCGTCGAGAGCCTGAAGGAGAGCGTGCGCAAAGAGGACGCGGCCGGCATGTATACCGTGCTCGGCGGGGACGCGGAGCAATGAGCCGCACCGTCGCCGTGCTGCTCTGCGCGGGCGGCTCCTTCCGGATGGGGTTCGACAAGCTCCTCACGCCCATCGCGGGGAAGACCGCCATCGAGCGCTCCATGGATGCGCTCCTCCTCGGCGGCGCGGAGGAGATCGTCTTCGCCGTATCCGACGCGACGCGCGCGTTTGTCGAGCGGATGTCCTGCCCCGTACCCCGGCGGATTGTCGCGGGCGGGGAGACGCGCGCGCAGTCGGTCAAGCATGCGCTGGATGCCGTCGAAGCCGCCGATATCGTCGCCATTCACGACGCGGCGCGATGCATGGTCTCGCCAGAGACGGTGCGGCAAACCATTCAAAGCGCGAAGGAATTCGGCAGCGGCGTTGCCGCGGGCAAGGTGACGGACACCATCGTCTGTCTCGACGGCGCCGCCGAGACGCTCGACCGCGAGAAACTGCTGCGCATGCAGACGCCGCAGACCTTTCGCTTCGATCGCATCCGCCAGGCGTATGAAAACGGCGATCTTTCCGGCGTGACCGACGACTGCGCTCTGTACATCGCGGCGGGATATGAACCGAGGTTTGTACTCACCGGGGGCGAGCAGGCAAACCGCAAGCTCACCACCGGCGAGGACTGGCAGCACGCCTTGGCGATCCATGCGCGCTTTGGCACGGGGTTTGACACGCATCGCCTCGCCGAGGGACGGCGGTTGATCCTTGGCGGGGTGGAGATCCCGTTTGAAAAAGGGCTGCTGGGCCACTCGGACGCGGATGTGCTTTCTCACGCGATCATAGACGCGCTGCTCGGCGCGAGCGGCCTTGGCGAC
>JAEWQH010000079.1 GCA_023399275.1 Bacillota bacterium | reverse complement strand
GGCGTCTCGCTGAAGATGCAGCAGGACACCAGCGTCGCCCAAATCATATTCAACCAGAATAAGCTTACGCTCTCGAGCCGCGTCGGCGCGTATGCGTTGTTGCTTTCGGTTCTGCTTGGGGTACCGTTCGGGTGCATCGCAGCCTATAATCGCGGCAATTGGATCGACGGGCTTTTGCGCGTGGTGACGACCATTGGCGTCGCGATACCGGGGTTTGTTGTAGCGACGACGTTGCTCGTGCTTTTCGGGGTGCAACTGCATTGGTTGCCGGTGCGCTCCGGCAGCCTGGAGACAGCGCAGTCGTTCATACTGCCTGTGTTTGCACTGGCGTTTTATCCTTCATGCTACATCGCAAAACTGACGCGCGCGAGCATGCTTGACGCGATCAATCAGGATTATATCCGCACCGCGCGCGCCAAGGGCCTCAAGACCGGAAAGGTCATCTTCAAGCACGCGCTGCGCAACTCCCTGATTCCGGTCATCACATATCTCGGGCCGCTGACCGCTTATGTCATCACCGGCGGATTTGTCGTGGAGACGACGTTCAGCATCCCCGGCTTGGGTAAATATTTCATCTCAAGCATCCTCAATCGCGACTATCCGATCATCATGGGAACCACGATCGTGCTGGCCGCGCTGATCATCATCATGAATCTGTTGGTCGATATCGCTTACAAGATCGTTGACCCAAGGATCAGCCTTTCGAAGGGGGACGAGTGAGCGATGGAAAAAAAGACGATCAAGTTCAACATCTTCCATATGAAGGCGGACGACATCCTCGCGATGAACGACTTCTCTGGCGCGGACTTTGAAAGCGCCACCGCGCAGGAGAAAGAATCCATGGTGGAGCAGCACAAGAGCGTCTCCTATTGGAAAGATGCAGTGAGGCGCTTCAAGAGCAACAGTGTGTCGATGGTTGCGCTGACGGTTGTGATCCTGCTGACCATCTTTGCTTTTGCTGGGCCATATATGATACCGTATTCTTACGAGGAGCAGTATCGCGGCTCGATGAAGCTCGGCCCGTTTGAATACTCCGAGAGCGAGCAGCTTGCGCAGAAGGCGCTCGAGGACGCGGATGCGATCTTTGCGACCGCGTTGATGCAAGGATCGCTCACATCGCTCAAGAAGGGTGACTACGCATTCTGGTATCAGGGGAAGTGGTATGCGTTTACGCTCAAGAAAACGCTGCGTTCGGGGTATCTGATGTATGAGGCGGGAGATACGCCGCAGCTCTTCAGCGTTAAGGAAGACGACTTCGTAGCCGGCGGAGACTACGACAAGACCGCTGTGGAGTTCACTGTCATCGGCGGCAAGCCGACGGACGAAAACGTGAGCGTCATCAAACTGAGCAGAAACATTTTTCCGCATGTATTTGGTACGGACTCCGCGGGCCGAGACATCATGTCCCGAACGATGTACGGTGCGCGCGTATCGCTGCTTGTAGGCGTGATTGCGAGCCTGATCGTGCTGGTGATCGGCTCGATCTACGGCGCAGTATCCGGCCTGCTCGGCGGCAAGGTAGACTTCATCATGATGCGCATCGTCGAACTGATTTATTCGGTGCCGGATGTGCTGATCGTGTTGCTGCTTCAGGTTGTGTTGCAAACACCGCTGCAGACATGGTTTGATACCTCCTCGGTACCGTTTGTGCGTGCGCTGAGCACGCTCGGCGTCGGCATTGTGAGCATCTTTATCACGTTTGCGCTGCTCTACTGGGTCAGCATGGCGCGCATCATTCGCGGCCAGGTGCTCATGCTCAAAAAGCAGGAATACGTCACGGCGGCGACCGTGCTTGGCGCCTCCAACAGCCGCATCATCCGCAAGCATCTGCTGCCAAACAGCATCGGGCAGCTCGTGGTCACCACGTGCCTGCAGATTCCTTCCGCCATTTTTCTGGAGTCGTTTCTTTCGTTCCTCGGGCTGGGTATCTCGGCGCCGATGTCGAGCCTCGGCTCCATGTGTTCCGACGCCATCGACACCATAACGGTCTACCCTTACCGGCTGCTGTTTCCGGCGATCATCCTCAGCCTGCTCGTGCTTTCGCTCAATCTCGTCGGCGACGGCATGCGGGATGCGCTGGATCCACGGCTGAAGAAATAGGAAGGGGAACGGCATGAACGGAAAGCTACTCGAAATCAAAAATCTGCAAGTTTCCTTCTTCACCCCCGTCGGGGAGGTGAAGGCGGTGAACGGCATCGATTATGCACTCGGCTATAACGAGGTGATGGGGATTGTGGGCGAGTCCGGTTCCGGCAAGAGCGTGGAGGCTTACGCCATCATGGGCCTTTTGCAGAGCCCGGGCCGCGTGATTGGCGGAAGCGTGTTGCTCGAAGGGGAGGATATCCTCACCTACGACACCAAGAAGATGACGGACATCCGTGGCAACAAGATCAGCATGATCTTCCAAAACCCGATGACCTGCCTCAACCCCGTCTATACGATCGGAGATCAGCTGGTCGAGGCGCTGACCTGTCACGATAGAAGCATCTCCAAGGCGGCCGCCAAGGCGCGCGCGATCGAAATGCTCGAGCTCGTCGGCATCAACAACGCTGAGAAGCGTTTTTCGCAGTATCCGCATGAATTTTCCGGCGGCATGCGCCAGCGCGCGATGATCGCGATGGCGTTGATTTGCAATCCCAAGCTGCTGATTGCGGATGAGCCGACCACGGCGCTGGATGTGACCATTCAGGCTCAGATCATCGAGTTGATGAAGGATCTGCAGAAGAAGACGGATATGTCCATCGTGTTTATCACGCATAACCTTGGCGTCGTCGCTGAGATCTGCGATAAGGTGACCGTTATGTACGCCGGCCATGTGATGGAGCAAGGCGCCGTAAATGATATCTTCTACAACCCACAGCATCCATATACCCGCGGCCTGCTGCGGTCGATGCCTCGGCTCGATTCCGAGAGTCAAGAGCGCATGATCCCTATCGAAGGCACGCCGGTCGATCTGCTCGACCCGCCCAGAGGCTGCAGCTTCGGTCCGCGTTGCGAACAGTGCATGAAGATCTGCCTTCGCAACGTTCCGCCACTGGTGGAGGTCGGAGATGGGCATGTCTCCGCCTGCTGGTTGCATGTGCGCCAGGCCGCGCAGCAAAAGGAGGCGAGGTAAGATGGAGCAGGAACGCGTCAAACTGCTGGAGATCGATAAACTCCGCAAATATTTTCCGGTCAAGACCGGGTTTATGCGCAAAGACTATGTGCAGGCGGTACAGGACGTCTCGCTGCATATCTATCAGGGGGAGACGCTCGGCATCGTCGGCGAATCCGGCTGCGGCAAGACCACGCTCGGCAGAACCATCCTTCGCCTCTACGAGCCGACCAGCGGCAAGATCATATACAACGGAAAGACCATCTTCGACGATGAGAAGAAGATTGCGGTCAATATGTTGCCCTATCGCCGGAAGATCCAGCTTATCTTTCAGGACCCGTCGGCCTCGCTTGACCCGCGCATGACGGTCGGCGAGATCATCGGCGAGGCGCTGGACATTCATAAACTCACCTCTGGCAGAGCGGATCGCAGCGCGCGCATTGCCAAGCTGCTGGAAGACGTCGGGCTGAATTCTGAGCACTCCAACCGTTTCCCTCACGAGTTTTCGGGCGGCCAGCAGCAGCGCATTGGTATCGCCCGCGCGTTGGCTGTTGAGCCGGAGTTTATCGTTTGCGATGAGCCGATCAGCGCGCTGGACGTCTCCATCCAGTCTCAGGTCATCAATATGCTGGAGGACCTGCAGAAAGAGCGCGGGCTGACCTACCTGTTCATTGCGCACGATCTTTCTGTAGTGCGCCATATCTCCGATCGAATAGGAGTGATGTACCTCGGCTGCATGGTGGAGCTTGCGGAGAGCTATGAGCTCTGCAACAAGCCGATCCATCCTTACAGCCAGACACTGCTCTCCGCCGTGCCGCTGCCGGATCCGGAGAAGAACAAAAAAAGAAAGCGCATCCTGCTCGAGGGGGATATCCCCAGCCCGCTCAATCCGCCGTCCGGCTGCCGTTTTCACACGCGCTGTCCGTATGCCATGCCGGTCTGCAGCGAGCAGGAGCCGGTGTTTAAGGAGTATTCGACCGGCCATTTCGCAGCCTGCCATAAGCTCGAGATGGAGCAATAGACGTTACAACACCGCTCTGCGGTTTCGGTTCAGGCAAACACGGAACCGCAGCGGTTTGTAAATAGAGCCCCAAACAATCTATGAGGAGGAAACAAATGAAAAAGACTATCGCAATTCTGTTGAGTCTGCTGATGGCCCTCAGCCTGCTGAGTGCCTGCGCCCAGACGACGACGCCCGAAGCGACGGAAGCCCCCGCGGCTGAAGTGACGGCGACGCCCGAAACTGAAGAGGCTGAAGCGCCGGAGACGTCCGGCGAGGGCGGCGGATTCCCCGTCTCCCCGCTGTATTTCTACACCAATATGTATTGCCTGCAGGATGGCGTAGAGAACGTTTGGTACACGCCGTTTGGCTACTACTTCTTCACCGGCGTGACGGGCAAAACGGACGTTACCGCCTGCATCGCATCCGAACCGGAAACCATGGATCCGGGCCAGATCAGCTCGGTCGACGGCGCGACGTACACGAACCATCAGTTTGAAACGCTGATGAAGTATGCCACCACCGGCACGCAGTATCAGGACGACCCGTCCGTGCTGAACACGGAGATCGTCAACGGCATGGCCGAGTCCTACACCTCCGTGGTCAATGACGACGGTACCGTAACCTACACCTTCACGCTGCGCGACGCCAACTGGAGCGACGGTCAGCCTGTCACCGCGAACGATTTCGTCTATGGCTGGCGCCGTCTGGTTGATCCGGCCACCGCGAGCGACTACGGCTACATCCTCGACGGCATCGTTGTGAACGCAACCGAAGTCAACAGCGGTGAACTCACGACCGACCAGCTCGGAATCGCCGCGATCGACGACAAGACCTTCGAGGTCAAGCTCGTTGCGGAGTGCCCGTACTTCCTCGAGCTCTGCGCGTTTGCCAGCCTTATGCCTCTGCGTGAGGACGTTGTGAGCGCAGGCGCAAACTGGACCGATCCGGCGACCATCGTCGTCAACGGCCCGTACAAGATGACCGAGTGGGTGCACGACAGCTACATTAAGTTTGCGAAGAACGAGGAATACTATGATGCGGCAAACGTGACCGGCCCCGAGACCATCACCTTCTACCTCAGCGACAGCGAGACCGCGATCCTTTCCGCCTATCAGGCCGGTGAATACGACTTCATCGAGAACTTCCCGGCGGATATGGTCGAGTCTCTCAAAGCCAGCGGAGACTGCTACATCAACGACTACGTTGGAACGTATTACCTCTATCTGAGCGCCAAGAACATTCCCGACTGGCGTATTCGCGCTGCGATCACGCTGGTGATCGACCGCGACAACATCGTGACGAACGTCACCCAGGGGGGCCAAGTGCCCGCAACAGGTCTGACTGCCGCCGGCATCAAGGACAGCGAAGGCAATAACTTTGCCAACACCGTCTCCGCCGATCTGCCGGTGATGTGGGCCTGGCTGCAGGCGAATCTCGGCGATGCGCTCGAGCTGGATCTGAACAGCTACGATGACCGCTGTGAACTCGCCGAGTACCTCGTCGAGCAAGCGGCCGCCGACGGTTACGATACCGCTGCGACCATCTACTACAACTTCAACACCTCCGAGACGCATCAGGCCATCGCCGAAGCCGTCCAGAGCGACGTGAAGTCCGTCCTCGGCCTTAACCTCGAGCTGGCCAACCAGGATTGGAACGTCTACACATCCGGCCTTTCGGAAGACACCTTTGGTCTTGCCCGCCTTGGCTGGATCGCGGATTATAACGATCCGGTTACCTATCTTGAGCTATTCGTCAACGGTAACCCCTATAACTACGGTGAGTGGGTCAGCGACGAATACACCAACCTGATCGCCGAAGCCAAGAAGCTGCCTGGCGGCGTGGAGCGCGATACCCTGCTCTACCAGGCTGAGCCGATTCTCTTTGCCGGCACCATGAAATAAGCTGGAAAACGATCAGCGGGGTGCTTGAAAAAGAAGCATCCGAAGGGAAACACCGAACGCCCCCGCGGTAATGTGGGGGCGTTCGGTCACTAAAAAACGTTTTTTGACGAGCAAAATATGGTAGGATAGAGCAAAGGGGGCGACAGCCCGAAGCCGCAGGAGGTTATGTATGAAATACGCGGGGACGCTGCTTTCCGTGCGCGACATCGACCGTGCAAGAAAGCTCTACGAAGGCCTGCTTGGCTGCAAGATCGCCATGGATCTCGGCGCGTATATCGCCTACACGAACGGCATTGCTTTGCAGCAAGAGGAGACGTGGCGTTCGTTTATCGACAAGGATGCAGGGGATATTGCCTACCGGGGAAACGATATGGAGCTCTATTTTGAGGAGCATGAGATCGAGTCGTTCTGCGTCCGCCTTCGCGTATTTGACGTGGAGCCGATCCACGGGTTGATCGAGCATGACTGGGGGCAGCGTGTTGTGCGTTTTTACGATATGGATGGCCATATCGTAGAGGTGGGGGAGCACATGGGCGACGTGGCGCGCCGGATGCTCTGCGCGGGCATGACGCACGAGCAGGCGGCCGTTCGTATGGGCGTGCCGGCGGCGGCGTTGGATGCGTTTTTGCAGGATGAATCGTAGCCCTTGTTCCCAATGTACACCGGCCGCCGAAAAAGAGCGCGCAGGATACAAACCTGCGCGCTCTTTTACAGCGATATTGGCGTTAGGATAGCTTGCACAGCTCCTTTGCGATCTTTGCCGCGACGCGCGCGTTGTTGTAGGCCAACTGCACATTGGAGGCAAACGACACGCCTTTGGTGATCTCCTTGATCTTTGCCAGCAGGAAGGGGGTGATGTTCTTGCCGCGCACACCCTTTTCATCCGCCTCGGCGAGCGCCTCATTGATCACGCGCTCCATATAGTCGAAGTCGAGCTCGTACTCTTGCGGGATCGGGTTGCCGATGAGTACGCCGCCCTCCAGCCCCAGATTCCACTTGGTGCGGATGATGGCGGCGATCTCCGCCTCGTCCTTTGCGGCGTAATCTACGCCGTAACCGCTCTTGCGGCAGTAAAACGCGGGGAAGTCTGCCGTTGCATTGCCGATGACGGGCACGCCCATGGTCTCGAGGTATTCCAGCGTGCGTCCGATGTCGAGAATTTGCTTTGCGCCCGCGCAGACCACCGCAACAGGCGTTTGCTTGAGCTCTTGCAGGTCGGCGGAAACGTCCATCGTGATCTCGCCGCCGCGGTGCACGCCACCGATACCGCCGGTGGCGAATACCTGCACGCCGGCCATCGCGGCGCAGATCATGGTGGTAGCCACGGTGGTTGCGCCGTTTTTGCCGACCGCAAGATACGTGGCCATATCGCGGCGGCTCACTTTGCCGACGAGCTCTGCACGGCACATGACCTCCAGCTCGGCAGGCGTGAGGCCGACCTTGATGCGCCCGCCGATCAATGCGGTTGTTGCCGGCACCGCGCCCTCCGCGCGCACGACCTTCTCTACCTCGGCCGCAAAGCCGACGTTTTCGGGATATGGCATGCCGTGGCTTAAAATCGTGCTCTCCAGCGCGACTACGGGTTTGTTGTGATCCAGCGCATCCTGAATCTCCGGCAACACATCGAGATATTGTTTCATCTGCATCTTGTTTCGCTCCTTTCGGGCAGGGGGCCCTTACAGTCGATATCGTTTTTCGTTTTCCTGCACGAGCGCATCGCTCATTGCAGGGTTGATCGTTGTCATACTCTCAATGGCGGTGATGCCGGAGGCCAGCGCGTAGTCGAGCATCTGCTCAACCGGCATGCCATCCACCAGCCCGTGTGTGAAGCCCGCCATAAACGCATCTCCCGCGCCGGTTGCGTTCACCATCTGCAAAACGGGGCGCAGTGAGCGAAAGAGGCGTTTCCCCTCCGCGTCTGCATAATAGCAGCCTTTCTCGCCCCGGCTGACGGCGATGCGCTGCACGCCGCGCGCAAGCAACGCCTCGCAGGCGCGCTCGATCTGTGCCTCCGTCTGCGTCGGCAGGCCGGAGAGGACGCCAAGTTCCATGACATTTGGTTTCATGGCGTAGAATTTGCCTGCGATGGGCGCCATCTGCCGCGCATACGCGGTCGAAACGGGGTCGATCAGCACCGGCGTGCCGCCCGCCGCCTCGGAGACGAGGTGGTCGAGCAGGGGCAGCGGCAGGCATGCGTCGCAGACGATCGCCTCTGCAGCACGCAGCAGCGCGCTGTTTTCGTCCAGATACGCAGCCGGCAGGTTTTCGATGATACGCATATCCGACATGCCGAGCAGCATATCTCCCTGCTCGTCGAGAATGGCGATATAGCTTGAGGAGACCGCGCCGGGCCGGTGGCGGACGTGTGTCATGTCGATGCCGGCAGAGGCGCTGTCGCGCACGATCTTGTCGCCGTAGAGGTCGTCCCCAACGGCGGAGAGCAGCGCGACGCTTAATCCCTGACGTGCGAGGTTTTCCAGGATGTTGCGCGTAACCCCGCCGACCGAGGTCGCCATGTAGCCGGGGTTCGAGTCGCGCATGACGATGGCCCGGCGGCTTTGCCCGTGTACATCCACATTGGCTGCGCCCACGCCGACGACCCTGATTCGGTTTTGCTCGCTCATGCGCGCACCCCCTGGATGTGTATTTTGGGCATACAACCGGCACATGGCCGCGCTTGCGTCACGCATACCAGTATACTCGTCCGCCCGTTTGTTTTCAAGCGTGCCGACGTGCCTGACGTTTCATGCGCACGCAGAAACCCGTGGCGCGGGCGCAAAAGGTTGCGTTTTCTGTCTGTGTCGGTTAGAATATACAAGATTATGCCGCAGGGTTTCTGCGGTGCTGCGATACTGGGAGGCCAAATGGGCGCCTTTGACGGCTACTATCTCTATTGTGATCTGGATGGCACGCTTTTTGACGACGAGAAGCGTGTTTCCGCGCAGAACCATGCCGCGATCGAAACCTTCGTTCGGCAAGGTGGGCGATTCGGGGTTGCGACCGGGCGCGCGCCGTTTATCATCGGTGCGATCGAGCGTGAGCTTCCGGTCAACGCACCGTGTATCCTGCTCAACGGAGCGGGGGTGTACGACCTGCGTGAAAAGCGCTTTCTTGCGACGCACCCGCTCGCGTTTGACCTGCTCGAGCGCGTTTCCGTCCGCGTGACGCGCGTGCGCCAGAATGCCTGCGTGCAGGTTTTTACGGAGACGACGATCTACGAAACCAACCCAAATCAGCGGGACGATCCGCACACCGTGAGCGAAGGCCTTCCTGTGACGAGTCTGCCGATGGGGCAGATCCGCCAGGAGCCGCTCAAGCTGCTTATCGCGCACACGTCTCCCAATCTCGATGCGATTCAGGCCGAGGTGATGGAGGAACCGTATATTGGCGGGTTCTCGGTGTTTCGCACAGCGGACTGGTATCTGGAGTTCGTTGCGGCGGGCGTCAACAAAGGCGCGGCACTGGCGGATGTTCGCGCGCGCTGCGGCGACGTAAAGAAGATCCTTGCCATCGGGGACTACAACAACGACCTGGAGATGGTCGCCTTTGCGGATATCGGCGGCGCGCCGGCCAACGCGATAGATGAGGTGAAGGCTGCCGCAGATTTCGTGCTCGATGCGGATAACAACGAAAGCTGTGTTGCGCGGTTTCTCGATCGGGCGCTGGGGATTCGCTGACATTCGCCTTTCGGCATGCTCCAGAAACGTTGGGAAGGCTAAGGGCGGCAACGCCGAACTCTTCGCCCGCACCGTCCGGCGGGGCCGGCTTTGTCGCGCGGGCATCCAAAGAGGGACAGGGAAAGCGTGGACATCCCGCCAGAAGAGCATTTGAAACAGAGAAAAACAGCCGCTGCGATCATGCAGCGGCTGTTGCGGTTATTCGTAGTATTGCTGCCTGCGCTGCTTTGCGCGGGCGCGGCGCTTGCGCTCATAGCGGCGCTTGCGCTCCGACAGGATGAAGATAACGATCAGTGCAACGAGCAGCACCGCCAGCAAGATGAACGTCAACGTCAGCGTGTCCGCCGTGCTCCAGTCCTTGCGGCCCTTGTCGATCAGCGGTGTGCTGCCCGGTTCGGCGGTGACCACGGCGGTCTCCTGCGGCTGCGCGGACTGTGCATCCGAGGATTGGCCCACTGCAAAGGCTGCGATCAGCGGCGCGGTACAGAGGACGGTGTCGCCGAGCTTATACTCGACGGTGCCCATGCTCTGCCCCGCGGATATCGGCGCCTGCGCCTCCGTCGTCAGCGCGATGGTGGTCGTAACCGAGCTCGCGCCGGCTTTGATCACGCCGATTCGCTCGGGCGTTGCGCGGATGGTTACGCTCTCGAGCGTTGCGGTCAGGGTCAGCTGTCCGTCCTGCAGATCCGCGGGTTCCGCGTTGACCACCCCCGTGCTGAAGGAGGCGGGCAAACCGAGCTCGGCCGCCGAGATGGTTTGATAGCCGTTTGCAAATACGTATTCGAAGATCGCCGCGGCGTTGACGAACCGCGCGAGGTTGGTGGTGACTGTGTCGCCGCCGTACAGATCGGCCTTGTCGCCAAACATGGCGATGATAACGCGCGCGCCATCCTTCTCCGCGGCGGCCACGAGGCACTTGCCCGCGGCGTCCGTATCGCCGGTTTTACCGCCGATGGCGTAGGGGTACACCGTGCTGACCGGGTCGCCTGCGACTGCGTTGAGCAGCCGGTCGGTATTCACGAGCGTAAGCTCTGTTGTGCGGACGTTGTTGGCGGGCACCGTGTAGGTTTTGCAGCTTGCGATTTCTACGAACGCTTCGTTTTTCAGCGCATAAGCCATGAGCTTAGCCATGTCACGCGCGGTGGTGTAGTGATCCTCGTTCTGCACGCCGTGGGGATTCGTAAAGTGCGTATTGCTCATGCCGAGCTCCTGCGCCTTCTGGTTCATCAGCGAGACGAAAGCGTCGACGCTGCCTGCAACGTGCTTGGCGATCGCTTCGCCGGCGTCGTTGCCCGAGACGAGCATCAGCCCGTAGACGAGGTCGCGCAGCGTCAACGTCTCGCCCGGCACGAGGCCCATGAGAGAGGAATACTTCGTAAACTTGATCGTGGTGCCCAGAACTTCGTCGCCGACGGTGACGGAATCGTCGAGATTGCCGTTTGCCAGCGCGACGAGCGTGGTCATGATCTTGGTCGTGCTCGCCGGATACACCCGCTGATCCGCCTTGCGCTCAAAGAACACGACGCTTGGATCGTCGCCGTCTATAACGATCATATTGGGCGTCGGAACCGAATCGTAGTCGTAGTCTGCGAGTGCCGCCGCGGGCATGAATAAGATTGTAAAAACCAGCAAAACGCTGAGAAATCGTTTCATTCCAGTCTCCCGTATCGAGTGATCATCGTCTTGCAGTATAGCAAAGGAACCTTCGATTTGGTAGGGGGTTCGCGCTTTTGTGATTGATTGTTAACATTCCTGCGGCTATACTGGTAAGAAGGGCCGCCGCTTGCGGCGCGCCTGCGTTTTTTTGCGCAACACGTGAGGGGAGATCCCCGGAAGGAGTCGTTTCAGATGACAAAACAGTTTCGTTGCCCCGTTTGCGGGTATGTCCACACTGGGGATGTTCCACCCGACTTTTGCCCGGTTTGCAAGGCGCCGGGGGACTCTTTTATCGAGGTTTCACAGCAGTCGAAGCAGTATGCCGCGGAGCATGTCGTAGGCATTGCGGCCGGCGTGGATGCCGAGGTGCTTGACGGCCTGCGCATGAATTTTTCGGGAGAGTGCACCGAGGTGGGGATGTATCTCGCTATGGCGCGCGTCGCCGAGCGGGAGGGATACCCCGAGGTGGCCGAGGCCTTCAAACGGTATGCCTTTGAGGAGGCGGACCATGCCGCCCGCTTTGCCGAATTGCTCGGCGAAGTGATCACCACCTCGACCAAGAAAAACCTCGAGCTGCGCGCCGCGGCGGAGTATGGCGCCTGCGAAGGGAAGACGCAGCTTGCAAAGCGCGCCAAGGAACTCAACTACGACGCAATCCACGACACCGTGCACGAGATGGCGCGCGACGAGGCGCGCCATGGCAAGGGGTTTGAAGGGCTGCTCAGGAGGTATTTCGAATGAATCCGCTCAATACATATCTCGACCACACCCTGCTCAAGGCGGACGCGACGAAGGCGGATATCCTCGCCGTCACTGCGGAGGCGAAGGCATACCATACGGCGAGCGTTTGCGTCAACAGCTGCTATGCCGCTGCCGTTGCGCAGGCGCTGGAGGGAAGCGGCGTGAAGACCTGCGTGGTCGTAGGCTTCCCGCTCGGTGCGATGTCCAGCGGCGCAAAGGCTGTTGAGGCGGCGCTTGCCGTGCGGGACGGTGCGCAGGAAATCGATATGGTCATGAACATCGGCGCCGCGAAGGCGGGGGACTGGGGGAGCGTGCAGGCGGATATTGCGGCCGTGGCAACCGCGGCAAAGCCCGCCATCGTCAAGGTCATCATCGAAACTTGTCTGTTGACGCGCGAGGAGAAGATCGCTGCGTGCCTGGCCGCCAAGGCGGCCGGAGCGGCGTTTGTAAAAACCTCTACCGGGTTTTCTACCGGCGGCGCAACGGCGGAGGACATCGCGCTCATGCGAAAGACCGTCGGATCCGAGATGGGCGTCAAGGCCAGCGGAGGTGTGCGCACGCGCGAGCAGGCGCTCGCCATGATCGAAGCCGGCGCGAGCCGGATCGGCTGCAGCTCCACGAAGAAGATCATGGAGTGAGGGTGCGCGCGTTCACAAATTACAAGATAAAACTGTTAAAAATAAGAGGGGCGACTGCCGAAAAACGGTGTTTCGCCCCTTTTTTTACACCTTATTCCCCACTTTGCGTGCCGGAACTGTGAAAGGATTAACAATTTATCCATAGATTCTTCACAATAACCCCGATCATTCCCCCCCATATCCTATGGTAAACTATAGTTGCATTGGAATGGGGATTTTTTCAGCATGTAACCAATGTACGCCTTATGCCATCTATGGCCGGGGCAAATTGGAGGCAGGTGTCTGTGCGGCAGGCACCGAGATCCTTCCGGCGAACTGAACCAAGCCGATTCTCAACGAGGAGCGTGAATCATATGGATCAACACGACGGCGGTTACGGATATCCGCCCTACGAAGAAGACCCCCGCGCGTCCGGGCAGGGGTCCGGTGCGCCGCGCGGGTATCAGCACGATGATCCTGCCGCATATGGAACGGATTCTGCGCAGCAGTATGACCCAAACGCGGCCTACGACCCCGCCTATGGCGGGCAGACGGGCTATGCGGACGGTAGCTACGGCGCCCAGCAGGCGCCCGGCGGCTATGCGGATCCCGAGAATCCTTATGCGCCGCGTCCGATCGACCCGAATTACGCTTACCAATATCCGCAGGATAACGCCTACTACGGCAATCCGCAGGGGCATTACTCCGAGCAGCCCCCCGCGGGTGCTTATCCGCAGCAGCCTCCGGCAGATCCGTATGCACAGCAGCCTTCCGAGGACGCATACGCGCCGCGCGGCAACACCGGGCGGATCTACAACAATCCGGACAGCGCGTATGCCACGCGCCTGCAGATGACGGACTATTCCCAGCGCAGCGCAACCGGGCGCACCACCGTGCCGCGTGCATCCGACGGCTACGGCTACACCGGGCGGAGCAGCACCGCGCGCACGCAGATGCCGCGGGACGCGGAGGAGTACATTCCGCGCGGCCAGACCGCACGCACGCGTATGCCGGAAGACGAGTATGCCTATGCCGACCGCTTAGACAGCGCGCGGATTCGCAGACCGCAGTCGGATGAGCGATATGAGAGGGGGGCGGACGACGAGGACGAAGGTTACGAGCGGCCGCGCTCCGGCAAAAAGAAGCGCACCAAATTTGGCAAGTTCATGCATGCGCTCGGCCTGTATTTGGCGCAGCTGCCTTCGCAGACGTTGATCGTCGTTGGCGGCATATTCGCCGTGGTGCTCGTTACCGTGGTTCTGCTGGCGGTGCTCTTGCCAAAGAGTGACCGCGCCGACCAGACCAATGAAGACGGGCAGATTTCGCTGACGGACGTTACGATTACGCCTTCGCTCGTGCCGACCGATACGCCCACGCCGACCGAAGCAGCGTCCCCTTCCGCGGAGATTCAGACGCTGACGGATAACATCAAACTCAATATGACCAGCGATCTGATGCCGGATATTCAGGCGCGTCTCGTCGAGTTGGGTTATATGGAAGAGCCGGAAGGCGGATATACCAATAAATACGGCCCTGCTACGCGGACGGCCATCCGCCTCTTTCAGGTGAAGAACATAACCGATTATCACGATTGGGACGGCATCATTGGCCAAGACACCTATAACCTGCTGATGAGCGACCAAGCGAAATCGTACTATCTTGCGCGCGGTGACGGAGACGATCGCACGAAGGCCATCACCAAACTGGTAGAGGATGTTACAAAACTGCAAAACCGCCTCATTGAACTCGGATACCTGACCGGCGGCGCGACGGGGTTGTATGGCGCAACCACCGTTCAGGCGGTGCAGACCTTCCAGCAGTACCATGGGCTTGATAACGACGGCATTGCCGGGCAAGAGACGCTCAATCTCATCTACACCGACGCGGCGATGACTGCGACGGCCGGGAAGGCGAGTTATGCCGCGAGGACGCCTTCGCCGAGCACATCGGCTGGGGTGACGACCACAAACCCGAGCACATCCCCATCGACAAACCCGTGATCAATCGCATTTGAGATGAAAAGAGGGCGCCGGATCGGCGCCCTCTGGTCGTCACCCCTTTTATAGGGGGTGACGGGAGTATGCGGAAAACGGTTCCTTTGCAGCAAGAGCGTCCGCCCAGTCAGCCGAGCGCCACATCGAGTATCATCATGATCAAAAACCCGCTCATCACGCCGAGCGTGCCGATGTTGGAGTGTTCACCAAGGTGCGCCTCCGGAATGAGTTCCTCGACCACGACGTACATCATGGCGCCTGCGGCAAACGCGAGCATCCAAGGCATGTATGGAGCGATAAACGCAGAGACAAGCACGGTGAGGATGCCAAAGATCGGTTCTACGATACCGCTGAGCATTCCGCTGACAAACGATTTGCTTACGCTCATGCCCTCCTGCCGGAGCGGGAGGGAGATCGCCGCGCCCTCAGGGAAATTTTGGATGCCGATGCCAAGTGCGAGAGCGATCGCAGGCGCAAAGGCCGCGGGGGTGGCCGCGCCGTGCTGCGCCGCAAGCGCAAACGCGAGACCAACCGCCATACCCTCCGGGATGTTGTGGAGCGTCACTGCCATAACCAGCAGAGAGGTGCGCTTCATCTTGGAACTTGGCCCCTCCGCCACCTTCGAGCCGGGGTGAAGGTGCGGGATCAACTGGTCAAGCCCGAGCAGGAATGCTACGCCGAGCAGAAATCCGCCCGCCGCAGGGATCCACCCGATGCCACCGGCGGCTTCGGCCTCCTCGATGGCGGGAATCAGCAGGCTCCAAACCGAGGCTGCGATCATAACGCCCGCGGCAAAGCCGAGGAAAATCTTCTGTATGTTTCCGCTCATCTGCTTGCGAAAGAGAAACACCATGGCAGCGCCGAGCGTCGTCATCAAAAACGTAAAACCAGTACCGGCCGATGCGTAAAGCAGTGCCTGACCCATATCATTCACCGTCCTATTCCTGTTGAATTTCATAGAGTGGTATGCAAGAAAAACCGCGCCGCCCTATGCTTGAAATCGTACCGATTTTTGCGTCGCACGTCAAGAGGCGGATCGACGGCAGCCGTCCACATCGGGGGGGCACACGCAGGGAAAAAGGCGGTAAAAAGCGATATTTACTGTCTGTTGTACGCGGGCGGTTTGTGGTATTCTCATAGAAAGAATACGAGCGGGGGAGAACGATATGCGAAAAGCGGGACGCGAGATCAGGGAGTTTGGCGAAATTTTGGACGTGCTTTCCCGCTGCGATACCATGCGCCTCGGCATTTGCGACGGGGGTACGCCATACGTCGTGCCGCTTTCGTTTGGCTTTGAGGCGGACGGCGGCAGCATCGCAGTGTATTTTCACGGCGCGAAGGCGGGCCGGAAAGCAGAACTGCTCCAAACACGTCCGCGCGTGTGCGTGGAGGCGGATCTGTGCCACGGGTTTCCGGAGAACGGGCGCGGTGGCATAACCTGTGACTATGAGAGCGTGATCGGCTGGGGGTTTGCCGAAGAATTGGAGGGCGAAGCGGCGCGGCGCGGGCTGGATCGGCTGCTTGCGCACTGCGGCGTACAGGCGCCGGCGTGCCCGCCCGAGGCGATGGCGGTTACCGCGGTCTATCGCATCATACTCGACGAGGTGACAGGAAAGCATAGAAACCTCGGCGATCCGAACGCATAAGCCTGCACCGGGACGGCCCGCCGCGCGCGGCGCGTACCACCCCAAAACGATGAAAGGCGGAACCTTTTTATGCTGCTGAAGTTGCCGGCCGTAGCGATCATCGCTGTATATCTGCTGGCGGCGCTGCTGCCCGCGCTGTTTTTGATGCGCTACATCTACCGCAAGGACACGATCGAAAAGGAACCGAAGGGCATGCTCATAAGCCTGGTGTTCCTCGGCGTTGCCGCGGCGCTTGTGGCGGTGGTGCTCGAGTCACTGGGTTCCGGGCTGCTTTCGCGCTATCTGGAGCAGGACGACCCTGCGTATACCATCGTGCTGGCGTTTCTCGTCGTGGCTGTGGTGGAGGAAGGGGCGAAGTTTTGCTTCCTGTTTTGGCGCACATGGCGCGATCCGAACTTCAATTTTCGATTCGATGGTATCGTGTATGCGGTGTTCGTGTCCCTCGGCTTTGCTGCGTTTGAAAACGTAAGCTACGTGATGGGCTACGGGCTGAGTGCGGCGGTGGCGCGCGCGCTGCTCGCCATCCCGGCCCACATGGGATTTGCGGTGTTTATGGGCTACTTTTACGCGCGGGCCAAGCGCTGCGCGGATGGGGGAGACGTGCGCGGCAGGCGGAGGAACCTCTGGGCTTCGTATCTCGTCGCCGTGCTGCTGCATGGGTTTTACGATGCCTGCGCGCTGATGGGCACGGTGCTTTCCACGCTGCTGTTTACGGCGTTTGTGGTTTCGATGTATGTGTTCGTCGTCCGCCTGATCAGGCGGGAGTCGCGAAACGACGCGCCCATATAGGGCGATGCGACTGTCGTAGCCGACTGTCGCGCTTGCGGCGGTTTATTTGAAGTTTTCATATCAATACAAAGTAAAAAATAAAATTGCATACCGCACAATCAGCACTCTAGAAAGACGAGTGCTTAAATTTCACAATTCCATTACAAGCTGTCTGTTTTTTTGTAAAAATTGTTTTGTATGATACAGGTGTTCCGAAAGGAAAGACATTGAAACACTACCCCTTGGCGCCGGGAAACGGCGCAAACAACAACAATCATTCCAAAGGAGGACGATCGATATGTTTGAATTGGTACCTTATAGCAGAAAGCGCAACCTGACGTTTTACAATCCCTTCGATGAGCTGGAAGAGATGCAGCGTCGCTTCCTTGGAGAGAGCGCGGTTCGCGCGTTCAAGACCGATATCCGCGACAACGGCGAGAGCTACATGCTCGAAGCAGAACTGCCCGGATTCAAGAAGGAAGACATCGCCGTCAACCTTGAGGGCGATACGCTGACCATCCGCGCCGAGCGCAGCGAAAGCAAGGATGAGAAGGACGGCAAAGACAACTTTGTCAAGCGCGAGCGCTGCTACGGCAGCTTCTCCCGCAGCTTCGATATGACCGGCATCCGCACCGAGGATATCGCCGCGTCGTATGAGGACGGCATCCTCAAGCTCAACTTGCCCAAGAAGCAGGAAACGCTACCGGCTTCCCGCAAGCTGGAGATTGCGTAAAACAACGCTGAACGGAATATCCCTCCGAACCAGAATCGGGCCGCCAGAAATGGCGGCCCGCAGTCTATCGTCTTTTTTTGCGGGGATAGCCGCTCTTTGTCTGCCGCCATTTGCGCTTGCGGCCGAAAGAAGGCGCGGGGAACCCGCCCCCCGCGCGGCCATCCGATGGCGCACTGCCGCTTTCGGGGGAACAGCGTATCTCGATGCATCTATTCAGAATTATGCAGAAAAATAATATATTTGAGAATCATTCTTGACAAACATATAAATATTGGATAAAATAAAATTGCAACAAATGAAAGGAGACTAGACAAATGCGTTTTTATGATATCACCGTCAAGGACAGATCGGGCGAAGACGTTTCGCTCTCTGCTTACAAGGGGAAAGTGCTTCTCGTGGTCAACACCGCGACCGGCTGCGGATTTACGCCGCAGTACGAAGGGCTGCAAAAGCTCTACGATGCGCACAAGGATCAGGGGTTTGAGATTCTCGATTTCCCCTGCAACCAGTTTGGCAATCAGGCGCCCGGCACCATAGACGAGATCCAGAGCTTCTGCACGCTGAACTATGGCACGACGTTTCCCCGCTTTGCAAAGGTAGACGTCAACGGCAGGAATGCCAGCGAGTTGTACCAATTTCTCAAAAAGGAAAAGAAAAGCGCGCTCGGCTCCGCGATCAAGTGGAATTTCACCAAGTTTCTGATCGATCGCGAGGGCAACGTGGCCAAGCGCTTTGCACCGGCCGACACGCCGGAGAGTATTGAAAAGGATATCCTTGCGCTGCTGTAATC
>JAEWQH010000066.1 GCA_023399275.1 Bacillota bacterium | reverse complement strand
GTCGCCGCTGGTGGCCGCGTCGCTCAGCGCGGCGGCCAGTTCCGATGCGTTGGCGACATAGACGCTTGCAGGGGCGGCCGCGCCCGCAAAGCACAAGCCAAACAGCAGCGTCGCCGCCAGCAGCGCGGCAAGCACGCGGCGGGGTTTCACGATTGGGTTTCGTTTCATCTTCCAAATCTCTCCCTGTATGCGGCCGCGCACAGCGCGCGCGGCGTATTGATTGGTTTTCCTTATCTTATCGGGCGATCTTGGCAAAAACTTGGCATAATGTCGACGCTTTATCGCGCATGGGCAATTTGGCCGGATTCCGGCCGCTTGTGCCGAAATGGTACATATTTTCAGCGATTCGCTGCCATGTTTGTGTCACAACCGGCTCATATGATCAAAGGCGAATGAATTTGGAGGCGATAGAATCATATGGAATCTTTCGACACATCGTTTACCGCTGCGAAGCAGAAGAAAAAGAAGCAAAAGCGCGCGCGCAATATCATATTGATCTGCGTTGCGGCCGTCATCGTCGTAGCGGGGGCCATCATTGCGCTCAACCTGCTCAAGGCGGACAACGGCGCAACCAGCCGGCTGAGTTACCGCGCGAGCGCGGTCTCAAGCGGCGAGATCAGCTCCACCATCAGCGGTAGCGGCACGCTCGCAGCCCTGCAGACGCAGAGCGTAACCACCGCCGCGGAGGCGACCGTCACCTCGGTCAACTTTGCGCCGGGCGACGCGGTCAAGGCCGGCGACGTGGTCATGACCATGACCTCCGCAGAGGTGGAGAGCGACCTGAGCGATCTGAAGGATCAGCTCAGCGATACGCGTGCATCGCTGGCAACGGCCAAGCAGCTGCTCACCAACCTGAAGGTCACAGCCCCCAAAAGCGGCATTATAAAGGATATCCAGGCGCAGATCGGCAGCATTGCGGACGATATGGAGTATCTCTGCCTGATCGCGACGGACGGCAAGATGCAGCTCGTCATCCCTGCGGCGGAGGGAATGGAGCGCTATGACGCGGTCACCGTCACCATCGGCGAGGACGAACAGGAAGGCTATATCACCAAGATCGAGGATGGCCAGGCGACGGTGGTGTTTACCGATGACTACTATCCCATCGGCACTGCGGCGACGGTCGTAAGTGAGAGCGGAAACACGCTCGGTTCGGGCGAGATCACCGTCAACGAATATGTCGAGGTCACCGCGGCCTCGGGCAAGATCGCCACCGTCGCGGTGAGCGACAATCAGAAAGTCAGCAAGGGAACAACGGTGTTCACGCTTGCGGAAGGCGCACCTACCTCGACCTATACCGCACTGAAGGCCACCGAGGCGGATCTGCTTGAGCAGATCGCCGACCTGGAGGCGCAGCTCACTGTCAAGGCGGATGCGGACAGCACGCTCACCGCGCTCAGCGTCGCTGCGGGCGACACGGTCGCCGCGGGCACGTCGGTCTGCACGCTGACCGGGACGGGCGGCTTCACCATCTCGCTGTCCATCGACGAGCTGGATATCGCGAGCGTGAAGCTTGGCCAGAGCGCAACCATCACGCTGGATGCGCTGGAGGGCGAGTTTACGGGCACCGTGACCAATATCTCTTACTCCGGCAGCGGGAGCTACGTAACCAGCTACACCGCCACCATCACCACCGAGCCCATCGAGGGAGCATATCCCGGCATGAGCGTCTCGGCGGAGATCACGGTGGAAACCAGCGGGGAGACACTGATCGTATCCGTCTCAGCCGTACAGTATGATGGCGACGAGGCGTATGTATACCTTGCGGATGCAGACACGCAGGCGGGCTCCACGGCGGACGCGGACAGCCTCGATCTCGACAAGCTCACCAAGCTCACCGTCACCACCGGGATGTCGGACGGCTCCTATATCGCGATTACCGCAGAGAGCCTTGCGGCGGGCGATGTTATCTGGGTGCCGGAGCGCACGAGCACCGCTACGTATACGGAGAGTGAAGACACGGTGACCACCTTCAGCTTTGGCGGTGGCATGAGCAGTGGCCAGAGCGGAGACTTCCAGATGCCCAGCGGCGGCATGAGCGGCGGCCAGAGCGGCGGCGGCATGAGCGGCGGCGGCCCGATGGGCGGCAATTGAGGAGCGCGCTATGCTGCATCGACAATTACGAACGCCAGAGTGTGGGAAAGGAGCGCGCCATGCTGCTGCTGGAACACATCTATAAGACCTACTATGTAGGCGACGAAGCGGTCCATGCGTTGGACGACGCCTCGCTGCACGTCAGACCCAAGGAGTTTGTGGCCATTTGCGGGCCTTCCGGCTCCGGGAAAACGACGTTGATGAACGTGATGGGCTGTCTTGACCTGCCGGATTCCGGCCGGTACATCCTGGACGGCGTGAACATAGCGGAGTGTACGGATAAGGAGCTTTCGCTGATTCGCAGCGAGAAGATCGGCTTTGTGTTTCAGCAGTTCAACCTGCTCGATTCGATGAGCGCGCTGGAAAACGTGGAGCTCCCGCTGATCTACCAAAAACACACGCAGAAGGAGCGCATTGAGCGCGCGAAAGCCGCGCTCGAGCAGGTGGGGCTCGGCAACCGCATGCAGCACCGGCCGAGCCAGCTCTCCGGCGGGCAGCAGCAGCGCGTGGCGATTGCCCGCGCGCTGGCGAGCAACTCCCGCGTGATCCTCGCGGATGAACCCACGGGCAACCTCGACAGCAAGAGCGGAACCGACATCATGCGGCTGATCCACAGGCTCTCCGAGGAGGGGTACACCATCGTGCTGATCACACACAACGACGAAATCGCGCGGCAGGCGCAGCGCACGGTCTATGTGCGCGACGGGCGGCTGTTTCGTTCGCAGGAGGAGGCGGGGATCGCATGACCATGTTTTTAAACTCCCTGCGCCTTGCGGTTCGCTCGACGCTGGCCAACAAGATGCGCTCGTTTCTGACGATGCTCGGCATCATCATCGGCGTGATGAGCGTGATCATACTCGTCTCCATCGCGCAGAGCACGACGAGCAGCATCACCAGTGCCATCTCCTCGATGGGCTCGGATCTGCTGACCGTCACCATAACGGACGAGGACATCACCTTAGACGCGGACGATTTTCTCGCGTTGGAGGACTTCGACGCGGTTGCGGGCGTCGCCCCTTATCTCACGGTCAGCAGCACCGCGCGCAGCGGCTCCAACTACACCAGCGTCTCCGCCATTGGCGTGACCGACGAATACATGGACATCGCCGGGCAGGATATGGAGTCCGGGCGGGCGATCGTGAACTCCGACCTGGAGTGGCGCACCTACACAGCGGTAATCGGCACCGAGGTCGCCGGCGAACTCTATGAAAGCTATGACGTTGTGGGAAACACGTTTACGATGAGCGGGCATACGTTCACCATCGTCGGCCTGCTTGCCGAAACGGGATCGAGCACGGACTCGCAGATTCTGATTCCGCTGACGACGGCGCAGCGCATCGCAGACAGCACCGCGATCACCACCGCCTATGTCAAAGCATCCTCGACCAACACCGTGGATGTCGCGCAGGCGCAGACGGAGTATCAGATGCTGCTGCTGACCGGAGACGAGGATAGCTACACCGTCTACAACATGAGCGAGCTGCTCGATACGCTGGACGACGTGATGAGCACGCTCTCGCTGATGCTCGGCGGCATCGCCGCCATCTCACTGTTGGTTGGCGGCATCGGCATCATGAACATCATGCTTGTGTCCGTTGCGGAGCGCACGCGTGAAATCGGCATCCGGAAAGCCATCGGCGCGCGCAGGAGCCATATCATGATGCAGTTCCTCATCGAGGCCTGTGTGCTCTCCATCCTGGGCGGGTTGATCGGGCTCGGGCTTTCCGCGCTGGGCCTGCGCGTCTTCGGCATGATTGCGGACATGACGATCGCCATCGAGTGGCGCGCGGCCATCGTCGCCCTGCTCTTCTGTGTGGTCATCGGCGTGGCGTTTGGCAGCTATCCTGCCGCAAAGGCGAGCAAGATGACGCCCATCGAGGCGCTGCAGCGCAACTAAACGACAGAATCCTTTCGCCGCGCCTGCGGCGAAGGTCCCCCGAACGCCCCGCGGATGAAGCGCCCGCGGGGCGTTGCGTTTTGCGGCGCAATGCGCTTTGACAGCGGCAGACGGGGACAGTATAATGAGTACATCCTCGCAGAAGGAGCGTTGCAGCCGCACATGACATATTCGGGACGCTTTACCATCACCAGACAGGACAACATCCAGTACAATTTCTTCAAGATCAAGAGAAAGCTCATCGGCATCGGGCTGATGACGTTCGTCATACTCGCGGTCATGCTCGCGCTGATCCGCTATGCGCAAGACGTGCCGCTCACGAGCTCGCTGGTCAGTGCGCTGATCGTCGCCTTTGTGGGTACGGTGCTCATGGTGGGGGTCAATGCGGCGTCCGTCGTGCTGCGCGTGGGCAAGCTCTACAAAGAAGGCAAGATGAGCGACTTTTCGGTGCACTACGTCGTCGATAAGACCGGCATACACGTCAAGAGCGAGCGCGGAGATACGGATTTTGCATGGAAGCACATCCAGCTCGCGCGCGAAACGCGCCATGCGATCTATCTGCTCGCGGGGCAAAACCGCACGGTGGTCATCCCAAAGGAGCAGATCGCCGACGGCGAGCTGAATACCCTGCGCGCGTTGCTGCATAAATACGTTCCCTCGGGGCGTGCAAAGATCGCAGGATAAAAAAAGAGCCTCTTTTCCCATCGGAAGAGGGAGGGCGGTATGGTGGAGCAGATTCAAAACTATCAGGATTTTTTGGCTGCGTTGCTGGATGCTGGCTTTTCTATCGGCGGCGGCAACGACGAGGGGATCTTCGCGCTGATTCCCTGGAGCTGGGACGAGCAGCCCCCGTATGACACGCCCGTGCGCTGGCATACGGGCGAGCCGGACACCGACCCGTGGGAGTGGCGGATGCGCGTGCTCGACGAGCGGGCGGACATCGCCTACGGCAAGCTATTCTTCAAAAAAAGCGGATATATCACAAAGGACTGGGCGCCGCATTTCATCGCCGCGCGGCGGGGAAACGCCGCGTTTGACAGCGCGTATGCCGACGGCACGCTCAGCCACGCGGCAAAGAGGATCTACGCCGTGATTTTGGAATACGGCACGCTGCCGCTGCACGCCATCAAGCAGCTGGCGCACTTTGACGCGGCGGAGAAGAGCCGCTTCGACGGCGCGCTGACCGAGCTTCAGATGCGTATGTTTCTGACGATGTGCGGCAGGCAGCAGAAGCTCTCGAGAAAAGGCGAGGAATACGGCTGGTACTCCACCGTGTTTTGTACGACCGAGCAGTTTTGGGGCGATGCGGTTTTTGAAGCAGCTGCGAAGATCGGCAGGGACGAAGCGGTTCAAGCCATCACGCAGCAGGTGCGAAAGCGAAACCCGCAGGCGCAGCAGAAAAAGATCGACCGGTTCATACTGGGATAAGGCGCGTTTTCGCAACGTAAAGAGGCTACCCGAGGGCGATCATCGATCCGGTCGCAACGGGACAGCCTTTTTTTGTATGCGCCGAAAGGCGCTCTTTAGTCTCCGGCCGCGCGGCAGAGGCGCGCAAGCTCCGCGCGCGTCTCGGCAAAGCAGCGCTCGCTGGAAAGCGCCGTGATGTAGTCCCCGTGTAGCAGCCGCGTGTTTCCGTTTGGCACAAACTCCCGTTCGCCGCGGCGGACGCTCACGATGAGCGCGCCCTCCGGCCAGCGCACCTCGCAGAGGCGCTTGCCGTCCGTTCCGCTGCCCAGCTCCACCGGTAATTCGACCAGCGCGCCGCGCCGGTGCACCGCGCGCGGCTCGTCCGCGCCGCTCATGCGATCGAGCAGCACCTCGTAGATCGGGGAGATGTGCAGCAGATCCGACACGAGAAGCGCAAGAAACGCAACCGCGGCCACCGGCAGCAGATGGACGAGCGAGCCGGTCATCTCCGCCATGAGTAAAATGCTCGTGATCGGCGCTTTCACCGCGGCGGAGAGCACCCCCGCCATGGCGCAGACGCTGAATGCGGCGATCGCCTCCTGCGGAACGCCAAGCGGCAGAAGCAGCCGTGCGGTCAGGCCGCCTGTCAGCGCGCCGAGAGAAAGCAGCGGCAGGAAGATGCCGCCGGGGAGCCCGCTGCCAAAGCTCGTGCTGGTGAACGCCAATTTTGCCAGCAGCAGTACCAGCAGTGTAACGAGCGAGGCGCTCATCCCCTGCGAAAGCTGGATGAGTCCCTGCCCGCCGCCGAGCACATCCGGCAAAAAGAGGCCGCAGGGCAGGGCCAGCAGCAGGGCGAGCATGGGCCGGCTCCACGCGGGCAGGCGCAGGTACCATGTGCCCGCCAGCAGCAGGCCCTTGTTTGCTAGCGCACCGACCAGACCGCAGGCCAGCCCGATGGCTGCGAGCCAAGGATAGGCCGAGAGCGGAATCGCCGCGATATCCCCATACGCCAGCACCGGCGTCAGGCCAAAGATCGTCTTACTCACCACGTCCGCCGTGAGCGCGGCGGTGGTCGCCGCAAGGAGAATCAGGGGCGAAAACGAGCGGTGCACCTCCTCCAGGCAAAACAAAATGCCGGAGAGCGGCGCACAGAACGCGGCGGAGAGGCCGGCCGCCGCGCCGGCGGTGATGAGGTAGTTCTCCTCCTGCTTGTCGCGAGAAAGCACCTTGCAGACCGCCTGCCCGCCCGCGGCGCCGATCTGGATGGACGGACCCTCCCGCCCGAGGGAAAGACCAAACACGCTGGAAAGCGCGCCCGCAAGAAACCGGACGGTGAGCACCGTATACCAGCGTATCTTCATACCCAACAGCACGATTCCCTCGACCTGCGGGATTCCGCTGCCTTTGGCAAACGGCTCCCAGCGGATCAGCAGATGCAGCAGCCAGCCGATCAGCGCGGCGCCGCAGACCCAAACCGGAATCCAGACAGGAGCACGCCGCAGCAGCGCGAAGACGGACACCGCCTGCTCCGTTCCATACTCAATGAGCAAGCGATATGCCGCGGCGAGCAGCCCGGCGACAAATCCGACCAGAACGCCCTTGCCCGCAACCCTCCACTTGAGGTGATTCAGGCCCGAGAGCAGGCCGGCGGCGCATTTGTCTTCCACGAAGCAGATACCTTCTTGTTGCGGAATCACCGCGCCGGATGCAGCGCGGCGGAGTTTTTTTTATTATAGCCCTGCTTGCGGCGATCGGCAAGCCGCACCGCATGCAAAAGCGGGCAAGACGCCCGCTTTTGCTAAGCCGTTGATTCGTTTTGTATCAGCCGAGCTTGACGGTGGCGAGCACCGAGAAGTCGCTTAGCGAGACGACGGTTACGCCGGAGTCGCCGAGGACGTAGAAGTACTCCCCGATGAACAGGCCCCGTAGATTCCAGCTCGAGAGGTCGGCGGACATGTTCACGCGCGCAGCAAGCTCGAAGCCCTTTTCCGCGGAGTAGCGGTAGATATAGTAGTTGCTGTCCGCCGGGAAGGCGATCAGGTTCTTCTCCGCGTCCACGAGGATGGACTTGTGGTTGCTGCCGGCGATGGTCCAGCTCGCGTCCACGCTCTGCGTGGCCACTTCCTTGACGTTTGTCTTGTCCGTGGTGTCGAACATGGAGAGCTTCACGCCCTGCGTCGCGCCGGTCTTTTCATCCGCGTTGTAGCCGATGCCGAGCAGCAGGTTGGTCTTGAATACGTGCAGGTACTCTGAGAAGCCCGGGATCTTCAGCGAGTCCAGTATGCGCGGGCTTGCGGGGTTGCTCAGATCGACCGCAAACAGAGGGTCTACCTGGCGGAAAGTGACGAAGTAGCCGATGCTTCCGTCGAAGCGCACGCTCTGGACGGTCTCGTCCTTGGCCAGATTTTCGATCTTGCCGAGTATGTTGAGATCCAGATCCAGCGTGTAGAGCGCGTTTGCGGTGGTGCTGTCGTATTCGTAGGTGTCCACGCCGTCGGTATAGATGCGCTGCTCCCAGCTGTCCACCGTGGTGACGACGCGGATGATGTTTTGATACACATCCATCGAGAACTGGTTGAGCAGGCTTCCGGGCACGCTGCCGCCGGCCAGGCGGGTGATCTGCCCCTCGGCGAGGCTGAGCAGCACGAGGTCCGTGCTGGATGCGCCGCGCGTGATCTGAACGTTCTTGCCGTCTTGATCGAGCGCGATGGGCAGGGTTTCGTCCGTGTAGCGCGAGAATGCGAGCAGCAGGTAGTCCGCGTTGGCATAGATCTCGCTCGAACCGCCGAAGACCGCCTTGGCCGAGGTGAAGTTTGCGCCGCTCTTGAGGTTGATGGAGCCGACCACGGTGTACGCCGCGCTTTGCGGCGTGCCGCCGATGTAGAGGTCGGCCGGGTCGAGCAGCTTGCTCTCCGCACCGGACGAGATCGCCGGGATATAGGTGACCGGCGTGCCCTTGACGGGATTGTAGATGTACTGCGAGGTCACGAGATAGACGTAGTCGCCGATCATACGGGAGCTGACGTAGTTGCCGCTCTGCCCCAGAGAAACGACCGAAACGGGCTTTTCGGGGCTGCTGACGTCGTAGATGACCGCGCTGGTCTGGTCGGTGTTGGTCTCATAGCGGCCGCTCGTGTCGTTGACCCAAACGGTGTTGAAGCTCTGGGTGATGATCATCAGCCGCGAGCCGAGCAGGAACATCTCGGCGTTGTAGCCCCACCAACTGTCGTCGCTGCTCAGCGCCGTTGAGGAGACGAGTTTGGTGCCCGCGCCGTCCGGCTTGAGGATGTTGAGCTGGTTACCCGCAAGATAGTAGATGTAGCTGCCGTCGGTCTTGACGATATCCGCTTCATCCACGCCCTTGACCTGAACGTTGGTTTCGGAGTAGTCGAGGCTGCCGGCATCCGTTGTGGGTATGGCCGCAGCGGCCTCCGTCTTGGCGCCGTCTGCCGCGGGCGCTTCCGCCACGGCGGCGCTGTCCTCGAGCGCGCCTTCCGTCATCACGCCGCCGCCGGAATAGACGCCGCTGTCGCGCTGCATGGACTCGATGAGCCCGTAGATGTCGTCGTAGCTTTCTATGGTGGTTGCAGCGGCGGATAGCGTCGCGCTTGCAGGCGCGGCGGCATCGCTTTTGCTTGCGCTTGCGTTGATAACGCCGAATACGCCGGCCGCCACAAGTACGAATGCCGCGAATACCGCCCCGTATCGAACGAACTTTTGCCGCGGCGTGAGGGCGATTTTTTCACGCGCGTTTTTTTCTTTGATCTCCATGAGCAACGTCTCCTTTGCTTTCAGCTTTTCGTTGTCACGGATATACTGCTCTTTAAACATCCTGAAACTCCCCTTTCAACTGTTCCCGCAGCATATCGCGTGCGCGGAAGAGATGGGATTTCACCGTGTTTTCCGCCGTGCCCATGATCTTGGCGATCTCGCCGACGCGGTAACCTTCGTAGTAATACAGATGCACCACCGTGCGGTACTTCGCGGGAAGCGCCAGCACATAGGGATAGACCTCGGTGTTCGTCTGCATCTCGATGAGGAGATTTTCATCCTCGGGCACGGTGTGCCGCCGCCAGGCGGAGGTCAGCAGACTCTTCGAGCAGTTGATGGTCACCTTGATAAACCAGGCTTTCTGGTGTTCCAGGCTGTTCCAGGCGGGCTTTGCGCGCAGCGCCCGCAGGAAGACCTCCTGCACGATGTCGTCCGCGTCCGCTCCGCTCTTTGTGCGCAGAAACGCGAGGCGGTATACCATATTGGCATACTGCGCAAAAAGCGCGTCCGCGTTGTCGGCCGGGATAGGCGCGGTTGGCTTGGCCAGCAGTTCCATAGACGCTTGGTTCCTCTCTCTTCCACCCATAACACTCCGCATCCATGCGGGAGGTTGCGGCGGAGCGGATATTTTGCAACGAAAATGGCCTGCCGGCGGTTACCGGCGAAACCATATCCATTATAGCGTATAGATCTGAAATTGACCATGATGCTGCGCGCTTTCCGCCTCGCCCCGGCACTTTCCACACACGCGAAAGCATGGTATAATGATTCATCTTATCGATAGGAGCGCCTCAGGCATGCAGCTTTCAGAGTTGGTTCATCGCATCCGCCGCGGTGAAAAAGAAGCAGTCAAGGAGCTTGTCGCGGCTTATGGCGGCGCGGTGTATCAGCGCGCCTTTGAGCGCACGCGCGACAAAGACCTTGCGCGCGAAGCTGCGCGCCAGACCTTTGGCCAGTTTGTCGCCATCGTGCAGCAGCAGCCGGAGGACGACGGCTGGGCGCTCTGGTTTGGAGACCTGATCGAGCGAAACATCTCCACCTACGCGCAGATCAGCGCGGATATGCGTACCATTGAAAGCGAGCTGGATCACGAGATCGTGACCACTGCCTCCGTGTTTGGAACCGAAGCAGGGGCCATGCCTGCTGCATCCGAAAAGCCGAAGTCCGTGCAGGAGGGGGATGCGTTCATCTGGCGGGAAGAAGCGCAAAAGAGCGCGCCGCAGCGCAAGGCGGAGGCGGAGCCGCTCTCCTGGCGCGCCGAGCAGGCGCAGGCGCCGCAGCGGGGCAAGAAGAAACGCAAGGCCGACGAACGCGCGCCAAAGAGCAGCGCGCGCAAGGACAGCATTCGGGACGAGATATTCGATGAGCCGTACCATGACAAGGACAAGGGGCGCGCGGGCCACACCGTATCCATCATACTGCTGATCCTCGTAAGCCTGGTGTTGCTGTGGGTGGTTGCGGGCGTGGCGATGACGCTGCGCTGGATTCCGTTTTTCGATCTTGGCTACAGCTGGTTCAACCAAAACGCATTCAAGCTGTTTTGATATAGACTCCGCAGTCAACGCCGCAAGGCGCGAAAAATCAAAAAAAGACCGGGCGAAACCCGGCTCGTTTATCGGCAAAGCATACTGCGCTTTGCCGATTGTTTGTATATGGACAAAAAGCGCCGGCCGTCTGAATCGTATATGTGCGGTTCAGTCCGGCGGAAACGGCGAGATCGCGTCGCCTTTGACCAGATATGCCTGCCGCGCGAGCTTTGCCAGCGGCGCGTCGCTTCGGCTATCGGAATAAAAACCGTCGATCTGCACCGCGGGATATGCCTCGCGCATGCGGCGTACCTTCTCCTCGCCGTGGCAGTTCAGCCCCTCGTAGACGCCCGTGCCTGCGTCCACACGCGAAGCGATCAGCCGAAGGCCGAGCCGGCGCATCAACGGTTCAAGCAGGAACTCCGGCGAAGCGGAGATGATCAGGTCGTCCTCCCGCTTCTGCGCAAAATACCAATCCTTCAGATTGCCGTCATGCGTCAGCCAAAAGCGCTCCACTTCCTCGCGCACATCCGGCACGCACCGGAGGTAACGGTAGATCCGCTGCTTGACGCGCGTCTTGTCGGCAAGGCCCAGTGCCATAGCCAGCAGCCATGGCGACGCGGCGAGTACGCTCCAATATGCGCGCGGATACTTCGCCGCGCAGTGGCGGAAAAAATCCACGCTGGAATCCCCGCGATAGATCGTATTGTCAAAATCGTATACGTTGATCAGCACGCGCTTCCCTCTCCCGAATCGCCGAGAACCAGCGCCGGCACCTGCCTGGGATCACCCGTGATGCAGGTCGCGCCCGCGGCGAGAATCTCCTCCTCTGAACGGAAGCCCCAGTTGACGGAGACGCAGCGCATGCCCGCGTTGTGCGCAAACTGCACGTCCACGTCCGAATCCCCTACGTAGACGGATTCCTCGGGCGTTACGCCGAAGTATGCCATGATGAAGCGCAGCGCGTCCGGCGCCGGCTTGATGGCAAATTTATCCATCCGTCCGATTACGAGCGAAAACAGGTCCTTGGGGTATAGCGTTTCGATCACGCGCACCGCGTCCGCATGCGGCTTGTTGGATGCGACGGCGACCGTCACCCCCGCGGCCCGGATACGCTCCACCGCTTCGATCATCCCCTCGTAGGGATGCGAGCGGTCGAGGCTGTGCTTCTGATAGCGTTCCATATAGAGAGCAAGCACCTTTCCGGCCTGATCCTTGTGCTCCGGGGCAACGGCGTGCTCGCACATATACTCCACGCTGTGGCCGACGATGGCGGCGACGCGCGCCTCTGTCAGAATCGGAAAGCCGCATTGCTCGAGCGCATAGTTCAGGCTGTCCGTAAGGTCGTGGAGGGTATTGACGAGCGTGCCGTCAAGATCGAATACGCAGAGTTTCACCATGTTTGTTTCCGTTTTCTTTCCCGTTTGTCAACGTAATGCGCAGATTCGCCTCACGGCGCAAGACCTGCAAATCAAAGGCCCATCAGGATGCCGAATTGGCCCAGTATGACCAGCAGCGTGCCGAAGAACGACGCCCCCGGCTGCTTTTCTTTTTGAAACACGCGCGCAAAAAGCATCACAAACACGCTCGTGAGCACGCCGATGGGCGCGATGTAGCTCATATCCCCACGCAGCGATGCAAAATGCGTAACGGCGATGCTGCCCGCGTAGAATACAGCGGCAAAGAGCACACCCAGCCACGCGCGGGGCGAAAAATCCGCCAGCGACCGCTGCTTTTTGCGCAAAAACACAAAGATCCACAAAAACGCCGCGGCAAACGCCGCACGCCAGAATTGGAACACGCCGGCGTCAAACGCCTCGCCGAGCATACCGCGGCGCAGCAACTGCGAACCCGCGGCGGCCAGCACGGCGATCAGCGCGTAGAGAAACCAAAGCTGGCTCTGCATCTGCGGTGTGCTGCTCTCGATAAACACGATGCCCAGCAGCATCAGCACCATGCAGCAGATCTTCCAGAGCCCCATCGGCGCGCCAAATAAAAAGTGCGACGCGAGCAGCGTAACAAGCTCCGAAAGCAGAAAGGCCGGCATCACCTTGCTCACCCGTCCGCCTGTCAGCGCGGTGAAGAGGCTCAGCCACGCGAGCGCGGAGAGCAGCCCGCAGGCCCCAAGCCAGAGCAGCTGCACATTGCTCAGTGAAAACGCGCGGGGCAAGGCGCCGGTGAGCTGCAAGAATGCGGCGGAGCAGCCGGCCAGCAGCAGCGCAAACACGGCAGCTGCGGCGGAGGGATCCGCCCGTTTCGCGGCACAGCGCATCCAGCTTGGTACGCCGCCGAGCAGAACCGTGCTGCAGAGAGCCAGCGCGGCCCAGATGAGCAGATTGCGAATTGCCAGTGGATCCAGTTCCATACGCTGCCTCCCATTCGTTCCGCAAGATATTGTACCATACCTGCGTATCCGCTACAACCGTTTGCGGCGCGATTCCGGCGTCGCGCTGCCGCCGCTTTTTCGCTTGCCCGGGGCCGCGCATATGCTATACTGAAGAATAGAACAGGCTCGCGCTTGCATGCTATCTTCAGGAGGTTATCGATCTATGTGCGATACGCTCGGCGTGGTTTGCGATGGCTACGCGCTCTTTGGCAAAAACAGCGACCGAAGCCCAAATGAGGCACAGGTTGCGGAGCGATACCCCGCGCGCGTCTGCGACGAGGCCGAGGTCGCCTGCACCTACCGGCGTATTCCGCAGGTGCGGCAGACGCTCAGCGTGCTGCTCTCGCGCCCGACGTGGATGTGGGGCGCAGAGATCGGCGTCAATGAAGCCGGCGTCGCCATCGGCAACGAGGCGGTGTTTACCAAGGGGAAGTACGGTGCGCCGTCGCTGACGGGAATGGATCTGCTCCGCCTCGCGCTGGAGCGTGCGGACAGCGCGGAGCGGGCCGTGCATGTGATCATCGAGCTGCTCGAGGCCTACGGCCAGGGCGGCAACTGCGGCTTCGACCACCCGTTTTATTACGATAACTCGTTCCTCATCCTGGATAAGAGCAAGCTCTTTGTGCTCGAGACCTGCCGCAAAAGCTGGGTGGTAAAGCGCTATCCGCGCGCGTCGATCAGCAACCGCCTCTCCATCGGCGCGGATGGGGATCGCTACGGCGGCGGCGTGTGCGATTTTGCCAGGACGCACGCCGACCCGCTTTATACCTTCTTTTCCGGCAGCAAGCGGCGCAGGGAGCAGAGTGCCTGCGCCCTGCCCGCGGCAAACGCCGAGGCGGATGTGATGCGTGCGCTGCGCACGCACGACGCGGGCGTGAAAAACCCGTTTGCGCAAGGCTCCGTCAGCAGTTGCTGCATGCACTACGGTGCTGCGGTAGGCGACCACTCCACCGCAAGCATGGTCGTCCGCCTCGACGGAGGCGCACCGACGGTGTTTCTTACGGGCGCGTCGACTCCGTGCGTTTCACTCTATAAGCCATATCGCTTCGGCAACCCCGCGCGGCTGCCCATCGCCGCGCCGGGTGACGAGGCGGGTGCGCGCTACTGGCACGCGGCCGAGCGCTACCGCCGTGCCCTGATCGGCAAGAGTGTTCCTTCGGCCTTCTATGCCGAGCGGGACGCACTGGAGCAGAGCTGGCAAAGGGATGTCTCCGCCGACGCGCGGGCGATGGACGAGCTGCTTATCCGCGCATTGGCCGAGGAGGCGGCGTTCTACGAAAGGTTTGACCCGGAGACGTTCGCCTCCGTGCCCGTCGGGCGGGCATATGCAAAACGCTGGAAAAAGAAGAACGCGGCGTTGCTTCCCCCGCGCGGCAAAGACGAGACGCAAGCATGACGAAGGATCCGAGACAGCGGCTGGAGGAGGGCGTTTCCCATCTGGTGGACGAACGGAGGATCATCAGCGGCATCGCGGTCTCCTACGGCGACCTGATGCGCGGCGAGGCGTTTTGGCGCGGTGATATCCGCGAGGTGCGGCTGGAAAACGGCGGATTCATACCCGACCGCGCGCCGATGGAGACGGACTCCGTCTTTGACCTTGCGTCGGTGACGAAGCTGTTTACCTGCGTGGCAGTCTTGCAATTGTGCGAGCGCGGAAAACTGCGGCTCGACCAGTCCGTCGGCAGCGTCGATAAGCGGTTCCTCCATATCGCGGACGTGACGGTCGAGGCGCTGCTCTGCTTTCGCGCCGCGCTGCAGACCACCGCGCGCGTGGACGCGGCAAAGGATGCGGATGAGGCGGAAGCGCTGCTCTTCGGCATCCGAAAGGGCCCGCCGCCCACGCGAAAATTTTACACCGACATGGGTGCGATGGTGCTCAAGTACATCGTCGAAACCGCCGCAGATATGCCGTTTTGGGATTTTTTGCACGAAAACATCCTCCGTCCGCTCGGCATGACGCGCACGTTTGCCGAGGTTCCGGCAGAGCTGCTTTTGCAGACCGTAAACTGCAACTATGAGCGGCGGATCGTCAACGGCGCATTCCTGCTGGATGCCGCCTGCCCGCCCGGAACGGTGCACGACCCCAAAGCGCGTCTGCTCCATACAGGACGAAGCGCGCCCTGCGGCCACGCCGGGTTGTTTTCGAGCCTGGGCGATATGACGAAGCTCGCACGCGGGCTGCTCTCCGGCGCGCTGCTCAGCCGTAAAACCTTGCTCGAGATCGGCGTCAACCGCACGGGCGGCAAGCTGCCGGATGGGTCGGATTCGCAGTATATGGGCTATCTTTGCTATGCCAAGCAGCCGGTGCAGACCTTTAGCGAGGTGCCCGCGTATTTCGGCGGCCGGACCATCGCGCTCAATGGCTTTACGGGCAATCACTTTTCGGTCGACCCCGAGAAGAACCAGTTTATGATCCTTTTGGCCAACCGCATCCACAACCGCGCGACGACGGTAACCGGCCGCGCGAACCCGGCGGACAGGACGGAGACCATCCGCTGGGATGACGGCAAGACCTATGTCGTCTCCCAAAATTTTGTCTACACGAAGGACAGATACCTCAAAAATCACATCGGTGATATCCTCGCGGGCTACTGACCGCGGCGGAGATACCAAAACAGGGCGTCCCGTTTTGCGATTGCTGCAAATCGCGCGGGGCGCCCTGCTCTCGTTTGATGTGGAAGCTTACACGTTGATGCGAAACAGCGTTACGTCGCCATCCTGCATCACATAGTCCTTGCCCTCGCTGCGCACGAGGCCCTTTTCCTTGCAGGCGGCCATAGAGCCCAGTTCGGCAAGCGTCGCAAACGGCACGATCTCCGCGCGGATGAAGCCGCGCTCAAAGTCGGTGTGGATCTTGCCCGCGGCCTGCGGCGCCTTCGTTCCGCGCGCAATCGTCCAGGCGCGGACCTCTTTCGGCCCCGCGGTGAGGTAGCTGATCAGCCCCAACAGGCGATAACAGGCTTTTACGAGCTGGTCGAGGCCGGATTCCGCAATGCCCAGCTCCGCCAGAAACGCGTCTTTCTCGGCGGCGTCCAGCTCGGCGATCTCCTCTTCCAGCTTGCAGCAGATGGTCAGCGCCTCGGCGCGTTCGCTCTTGGCGATTTCATACAGCGCTTTGACATGTGCGTTTGGCTCCGCCCCGAGCGCGTCCTCGCTTACGTTGGCGACGTAGATGATGGGCTTGCTCGTCAGCAGGAAAAATCCGCGCATGAGCTCCGCTTCCTCATCGGTCAATGCGAGGCTGCGCGCGGGCTTTCCGCTCTCGAGCGCCGCGTGGATGCGCTCCAGAAGCGCCGTCTCCGCTAGCGTTTTCTTGTCTCCGGTCTTCTGCAGCTTTTTCGCGCGCTCCAGGCGTTTCTCCACCGCCTCCAGATCCGCAAAGATCAGCTCCAGCGAGATGGTCTCCACATCCCGCGCGGGATCGACCGCGCCGTCCACATGCACGATGTTCTCGTCTTCAAAGCAACGTACCACGTGCACGACTGCGTCTACCTCGCGGATGTGCGAAAGAAACTTGTTGCCAAGTCCTTCCCCCCGGCTTGCGCCGCGCACGAGTCCGGCGATATCGACGAACTCGATCGTCGTCGGGGTATATTTTTCGGGGCTGTACATCTTGGCCAGCACATCCAGCCGCTCGTCCGGCACCGCGACAACGCCGACATTCGGCTCGATGGTGCAAAACGGATAGTTTGCGGCCTGCGCGCCGGCTTGGGTAATTGCGTTGAAGAGCGTGCTCTTGCCGACGTTTGGCAGGCCAATCACTCCGAGTTTCATAAAGGGGGCCTCCTTTTTTTCCTTCAAACGGAAAGAAACAAAACGATTTTGTCTATAGCTTTGCCCGGCCGAGGGCCAGCCTGCGCAGCGACTCTTCCCTGCCCAGAAGCGCCGCGATCTCGATCGCGCCGCCGGGGGTCACCTGCTTGCCCGCCAGCGCGATGCGCACCGGCCAGAGCAGCGTGCCGTTCTTCATCTCGCGCGTCTGCGCCATGCCCAGCAGCGTGTTGTGCAGCGCCTCCTCCGTCCACGCCGGCAGAGCCGTGAGCGCCGGAAGCACAAAATCCAGCACCGCAGCGGATACGGCGGGGTCCGTCTTGCTCTTCTTATTGGTGAATAGCTCGACGTCGTACTCCGGCAGCGCGGCAAGAAAATCCACCATCTCCGGTATCTGCGAGAAGATCTCCGTGCGCGGCTGCAGGATGCGGCAGAGGATGTCCTTATCCATCGCAGCAATGCCCGCCTGTTCGTAATAGGGCAGTGCGTGGCGCGTGAAGTCTTCCGCCGAGAGCCGGCGCACGTACTCTGCGTTCATCCAGGTGAGCTTGTTTACGTCGAAGATGGCGGGGGATTTCGAAAGCCCCTCGACCGAAAACGCCTCGATCAGCTCCGGCAGGGTAAAGAACTCCCGCTCATCCCCGGGATTCCACCCGAGCAGGGCGACATAGTTGAGGATCGCCTCGCTCAGATATCCTTTGGCGAGATAGTCCTCGTAATATGCGTCTCCGGTGCGCTTGCTGAGCTTGTGGCTCGCGTCGCGCATGATGTTGGTCAGGTGGATATACACCGGCTTTTCCCAGCCGAATGCGTCGTAGAGCAGGTTATACTTCGGCGTACTTGCGAGGTACTCGTTGCCGCGCATGACGTGCGTGATCGACATGGTGTGGTCGTCGATCACGTTTGCGAAGTTATACGTCGGTATGCCGTCCGCCTTGATGAGCACCATGTCGTCGAGCTCGGCGCAGTCGACGCTGATGTGTCCGTAGATCAGGTCGTCAAACGACGCTTCGCCACTTTGCGGCACGTTTTGGCGAATGACGTGCGGCTCGCCCGCGGCGATGCGCCGCCGAACCTCCTCCGGCGAGAGATGAAGGCAATGCTTGTCGTATTTCCAGACCTCGCCTTCGGCCGAAGCCTTCTCCCGCCGCGCGTCCAGCTCCTCATTGGTGCAGAAGCAGTAGTACGCCTTGCCAGACGCGACCAGCTGCTCGGCATACGGCAGATACATGGCCTTGCGCTCGCTCTGCACATAGGGGCCGTAGCCGCCGCCCACATCCGGCCCTTCGTCCCAGTCCAGCCCGATGCCGCGCAGCGTGCGGTAGATCACATCCACCGCGCCCTCGACATAGCGCGCCTGGTCGGTGTCCTCGATGCGCAGGATGAACTTGCCGTTGTGCTTGCGCGTAAAAAGATAGGTATACAGGGCGGTGCGCATGCCGCCGAGATGCATGTAGCCCGTCGGCGACGGGGCAAACCGGGTTCGAACCATACGGATATCTCCAAACTCTGCTCTTCTGAAAAGAAGAATAGACAATAGAATTTGACTGCGTTTGTGTCCCTGTTTTCGCAGCGGGGAAACAGGCGGTAAAAAAGCCGCTATGCCTTGTAGCTGTCCTTGAGCCCGACGGTGCGGTTGAAGACCGGGGTCTCGGGGGTGCTTTCCGGGTCCGCGCAGAAGTACCCTTCGCGCAGAAACTGGTAGTGCTCACCCGCCGCCGCGCCCTTGAGCGCAGGCTCGACAACCCCCCTGCAAACCACGAGCGAATCGGGATTGAGCGCGTCGACGAAGTCCTTCTCGGCCGCGGACTCCTCCTCCTCGTCTTCCTGCTCGGCGCTCTCGCTCTTCATGAGCGTGTCGTAGAGGCGGAATTCCGCAGCGACCGCGTCGTCCGCGTTGACCCAGTGCAGCGTGCCCTTGACCTTGCGCGCATCCGCGCCGCTGTGGCTCTCGGGGTCATAGGTGCAGTGGATCTTCGTGATCGTGCCGTCGTCGTCCGCTTCCCAGCCGGTGCACTTGATGATATAGGCGCCCTTGAGCCGCACCTCGCCCTCCGGTTTGAGGCGGAAAAACTTGCTCGGCGGGTTCTCCGCAAAATCCCCGCGCTCAATGTAGACGCGCTTGCCCAGGCGCACGGCGCGCGTGCCCAGCTCGGGGTGGTTCGGGTGGTTTTCCAGCTCGATCTGCTCCGCCTCGCCCGCTTGCCAGTTGTCGATCTCCACGAGCACGGGTTCGAGCACCGCCATGCGGCGGGGCGCCGTCTCGTTGAGGTTTTCGCGTACGCAGTGCTCCAGCATGGCGGCGTCCACGACGCTGTCCGCCTTGGAGACGCCGATGCGCTCGAGAAAATCACGGATGGCGGGGGCAGGATAGCCGCGCCGCCGCATACCGCAGAGGGTCGGCATGCGCGGATCGTCCCAGCCGGAGACGAAGCCTTCCTCCACGAGCCGGCGCAGATAGCGCTTGCTCATGATCGTGTCCGTCATATTCAGCCGCGCAAACTCGATCTGCCGTGGTTTGGGGTCGAATTCGCACTGCTCGATCACCCAGTCGTACAGCGGGCGGTGCGCCTCGTACTCCAGCGAGCAGAGCGAGTGCGTCACGCCCTCGATGGCATCCTGAATCGGATGGGCAAAGTCGTACATCGGATAGATGCACCACTTATCGCCCGTCTGATGATGGCGCACATGCTTGATGCGATACAGCGCGGGGTCGCGCATGTTGATATTCGGCGAAGCCATGTCGATTTTGGCGCGGAGGGTCTTGGTGCCGTCCGCAAACTCGCCTGCGCGCATGCGCGTAAACAGATCGAGGCTCTCCCCGGCCGGCCGGTCGCGATACGGGCTGTTTTTGCCCGGCTGCGTCAGGGTGCCGCGGTAGGCGCGCATCTCGTCCTTGGTCAGCTCATCCACATAGGCAACGCCTTTTTGGATGAGTTTGACGGCGAGATCGTAGCACTGGTCGAAGTAAGAGGAGCCGAAGAGGATCTTGTTCCAGCGAAAACCGAGCCAGAGGATATCCTCCTGGATCGCGTCCACATACTCCACGTCCTCCTTGGCGGGGTTCGTGTCGTCGTAGCGCAGGTTGCACACGCCGCCGTAACGCTCCGCCATACCGAAGTCGATGGCGAGGGCTTTCGCGTGGCCGATGTGCAGGTAGCCGTTTGGCTCGGGCGGAAACCGGGTTTGCACGCGCGGCCCGTTTGCGCGGATATCCTCTTCGATGAACTCCTCGATGAAGTTCTTTGGGCGTTTTACCTCTTCCATTGCCATGTGCCTCCAAATTTACTGCATCCATTATCGGGTAACCGACCCGAAATGTCAATTCACGGGCGGAAAACGGGCGACGTCAGCCGCCCTTGCGCGGGGGAGGAGAAAAGCTCCTTCCGTCAACCGTTTTTTGCCAATTGCATCAAGCGCGGGAGGTTGTTATCTCCCGGGTGCTTCACGCAGTGAAAAAATAACTTTTTTTTGAGCGCGCCGAGCGCCTGCCCCTCCGGAAGGCCGGAGGCTGCCATGAGCTGCTCGCCCGTGATCGCCAGCTCCCGCTCGGAAAACGGCGTGCCGTCGTGCAGCATGGTTTCATAGAGCGCGCGCCAGTCGGCCGCGACATAGTCCGTGTCGTACCCGCAGCCGCGGATATCCGCCTCCCGCAGCTGAATCTGCCCCAACGTGCGCTCCCGCCCCCAGATAGCGAAGCGCATGCGCAGCGTTTCCTGCTTGGCCTGGTGCTGGATGTCGTACATATGCCCGCCGATAAGCCGGCTGACCTCGGATACCGTCCGCGCCGGAAAGCGCAGCTCCTCCAGGACGCGCTTGCTGATGCGTTCGCCATACTTATCGTGGGCATACTGCTTGCCCGTTTCGCGCTTGCAATCCGGCTTTCCCACGTCGTGCAGCAGCGCCGCGAGGCGCAGCTTCTCTGTCGGCGGGGCCGCCGCGCAGACATGGAAGCTATGCTCCAATACGTCGTAGCGGTGATGATCCGGCCGCTGCGCCATGCCGCGCGCAAGGTTGAACTCCGGCACGAGATCATCCCAGATATCCAGCTCGTCCAGCAGCCGCAGTCCGCGCAGGGGAGAGCGCATTTCATCCCGCCCCAGCGTGGGATAGCGCGCGTCGGTAAGCAAGATTTTTACAAACTCCTGCCGCCTGCGCTCGGCGGCGATATCCTTGAGCTTGGGCGCGTTCCGCTTCGCGGCAAGCCAAGTGTCCCCGTCGATTTCAAACCCCAGCTCGCAGGCAAAGCGCACGAGGCGCAATATCCGCAGCGCGTCCGAGCGGAGGATGTCGTCCGGATTCGCGCTTGTGGTGCGGAGGATGCGCTCTTTCAGATCGGCGATGCCGCCCGTGGGGTCGCGGACTTCACCCGTCAAAAGGTTGGCATACAGCGCGTTGACGGAGAAATCCCGCCGCCGCGCATCCTCTGCCAGGCTTTCGCCAAACGAAACCGCATTCGGCCGGTGCTCGCCGCCTTTCGCATACGTCTCCCGCCGGAAGGTGGTGTGTTCGACGATCGCACCGCCGAAATGCAGCTCCACGGTGCCCATCTCGGCGGCTTTTTCGATTACGCGGATGCCGTAGCGCGGCATGCGCTCTGCGACCTGCGCCGGCGCAAGCCGCGAGCAGACATCGATATCCGCCGGCGGCAGGTTTAGCAGCGCGTTTCGAACCAGACCGCCGACGGCAAACACCTCTGTATTTTCTTTTGCAAACGCCTCCGCAAGTGGGAGGAGTGTTTCGGGGATTGTGATGTTCAAGTTACGCTATGTCCCTTTCCTGTTCACTGCGCGGCCTGGCAAGATAGCTGCGTTTCGTATTGGTTATAAACCGAAGGGTTTCTTGGATGATGTATAGGCGTGAGATGCCATATCCACACGCGACTCCCAAAAGATTGCAGATCACATCATCCGCGTCGAAAAACCCTGTTTTCGTCCAATATTGTATCAGTTCAACCGCAACTATGAGCAAGAACGATGTAATCGACACCAAGCCGAGGTGCTTCATGCATCTGCCTGTAAACGGAAGGAAGAATCCCAGCGGAGCAAACAATGCTGCATTCTTGAGATAGCCCAATGCCAGAAACGCAAGATCGTCAATTGAAGCGCCGTTTGCAAAGTGCGCGAAAAGCTGCTGAAACGGAATCCAGGTGATTGGATTATATGAATAGTCATAGTCCGCACGCCCTCCCGCAAAGAGGAAGCAATACAGCGAAAAAAGATAGTAGGCAAATGCGAAATAGAATCCCGCCGAGGTCACGATGCTTTTCCAGCGTTCACCATTCTTCATTCGCGTTCCGTGATATGTTGCAAACAACAGCGGTAGCATCACGAGCAGTATCGCTAAAATCAGATCAAATGGCGGTAAAAACAGGCCATCCTGCTGGATCAGCCTACCGTATTGGATCGAAAAAACACTTGCGATTACAAATCCTGAAACGCAAAGCAGCGCGCGCCAATTGTAACTCTTGATCCGCTTTAGAAACGTCTTCATGCACATGCCTCCACCGCTTTAGTTCCATCTCGATGTGCTTTCGATCACAAAGGCAAGGATGTTTTCAACAATCCTCATATCGGAAAAAAGCCTTTGGCATCCTCTTTATTGTACAACGAAGAACCGTTACTTTGCTTCTTTTCCGCCAAGAAATCAAATCGAATTTTGAGACGGTTTTTTTTGCGAAATAGAAACGAAGTCTCGTGGAACTGTTTTTCTCCACGGAAACTCCTGATTGGCAACTTATATCAATGGTAACATTTTGTTGTCAACGGTATTTCGCGAAAGGGTTACGCTGAAACGTAAGCGCATGATAATCCTGTGTCTAGTGATCGTTTTCATCACAGAAGCTATTCTTATCATCAACCTATTAGAACCAAGCCTTCAGGTGATCCTTACCTCCCTGCACGCAGCTGCACTCGTCAGCCTCATCGCAGGTATGTTTATGCTTGCGGCAATCTATCTTGCTCGAAAGCTGAACGCAAGCAAAGAGGAAACACGGTCTGCTACCAAAAGCGCAGCGGTTTGATTCACCGTTGCGCTTTTCGCTTGCCTTTTTCTTTTCTTCCCGGAAACAAAGCGGTTACTTGCTCAGTTCCTCGTGGATCGCCTTTGCCGCCGTCTTGCCCGCGCCCATCGCGAGGATAACCGTCGCAGCACCCGTGACCGTGTCTCCGCCCGCGTAGACATGCTCGCGGCTGGTCTTGCCCGTGGCTTCGTCCACGATGATGCCGCCCCATTTCTCGGTGGCGAGGCCCGGCGTCGTGTTCTTGATCAGCGGGTTTGGGCTGTTGCCGATGGCGATGACCACCGTGTCCACATCGATGGTGTGCTCGCTGCCCGGTTTGACGACGGGGCGCCTGCGTCCGCTCGCGTCCGGCTCGCCGAGCTCCATCTCCACACAGGTCATGCCTTTGACGTGGCCGTTTTCATCTCCGAGTATCTCCGTGGGGTTCGTCAGCATCTTGAAGATGATGCCTTCCTCCTTGGCGTGGTGCACCTCCTCCACACGGGCGGGCATCTCCTGCTCGCCACGGCGGTAGACGATGTAGACGTGCTCCGCGCCGAGGCGCTTTGCACACCGCGCCGCATCCATGGCCACGTTGCCGCCGCCGACGATCGCCGCGTTTTTGCCCACCTGCACCGGCGTATCCACCTCGGGGAAGTGATAGGCCTTCATGAGGTTGATGCGCGTCAAAAACTCGTTGGCGGAATACACGCCGTTGAGGTTTTCGCCCGGGATGCACTGAAACCGCGGCAATCCCGCGCCGCTGCCGATGAAGACCGCGCTGTAGCCTTCCTCCTCGAGGAGCTCGTCGAGCGTAATGCTGCGGCCGACGACCATGTTGGTTTCGATCGCTACGCCGATATCCTCGAGTGTCTTGATCTCGTCCCGAACCAACTGCTTGGGCAGGCGGAATTCGGGGATACCGTAGACCAGCACGCCGCCGGGCGTATGGAGTGCCTCGAAGATGGTCACCCCGTAGCCGAGCTTTCTAAGGTCTCCCGCGCAGGTCAGCCCCGCGGGGCCGCTGCCGACGATGGCCACCTTTTTGCCGTTGTCCGGCAGAGGCTTTGCAGGCGCGGCGCCGTGCGCCATGGCGTAGTCCGCCACAAAGCGCTCCAGCCGGCCGATGCCCACCGGCTCGCCCTTGATGCCGCGCACGCACTTCTGCTCGCACTGGGTCTCCTGCGGGCAGACGCGGCCGCAGACGGCGGGCAGCGCGTTGGTGGAGCGGATGACCTCGTAGGCCTCCATAAACTTTCCTTCCGTGACGAGCTGGATGAACTCCGGGATGCGCACGTTGACGGGGCAGCCGGTGACGCAGGGCTTATGCTTGCAGTTGAGGCAGCGCTTGGCTTCGTCTATCGCCATGGCCTCGTCGTAGCCCTGGGAAACCTCCTCAAAATTGCAGTTGCGCACGTTTGGATCCTGCTCGCGCGCGGGCAGCTTGGTCAGTCTCATATTCGGCATGTCAGTTTCCTCCCCGCTTGGCCTGGAGCTCCACGTTTTTGAGATTGCAGGCCTTGCACTCCAGGCTCTCGGCCTCCTCTTTGCGATACATCTTTCCGCGGGCGATGGCCTCGTCCCAGTCCACCTGGAAGCCGTCGAAATCGGGCCCGTCCACGCACGCAAACTTCATCTCCCCGCCGACGGTGACGCGGCAGCAGCCGCACATGCCCGTGCCGTCGATCATGATGGGGTTCATCGAGATCACGGTGGGGATATCGTATTGCTTGGTGATGTTGCACACCGCGCGCATCATGACCAGCGGGCCGATGGCGATGACGTGGTCATATTGTTTGCCGGCCTTGAGCTGCTCCTCCAGCGCGGTGGTCACGAAGCCCTTGTGTCCGTTTGAGCCGTCATCCGTCATGACGTAGAGGTTCGTGCTTGCGGCCTTGAGCTCATCCATGAGGATCATCAGCTCCGTGTTGCGGAAACCCACGATCACGTCTACCTCCGCGCCCATGTCGTGCAGCGCTTTTGCCTGCGGATACGCAATGGCCACGCCGAGGCCGCCGCCGATGACGGCCACCTTCTTCATGCCGGAGAGGTGGCTTGCCACGCCCAGCGGGCCGACAAAGTCGAGGATGCTATCGCCCTCGTTCAGGCAGTCCAGCCGTTTTGTGGTGTAGCCGACCTTTTGGTAGATGATGGTTACCGTGCCGCGCGCGGCGTCCGTCCCCGCGACGGTGAGCGGGATGCGCTCCCCGTTTTCGTCTACGCGCAGGATGATGAACTGTCCCGGCTTCGCCTTTTTCGCGATGTAGGGCGCCTCCACCTCCATGAGCGTGACGGTCTCATGCAGCGGCCGCTTGGTTACGATTCGGTACATAGGGTCTCCTTTCCAATGCCGATCCAAAGTTCCAATGGAGAGATGCTCGGAATGCTTTCTGTTTTCGCTTTGCCTATTATACTGCGGCAATCCGCAAAAGAAAAGATATCGGTATCACTTTATCGATATTAATTTTGACCGGGGATGTGTGTAAAATTCAGTTCTGGCAGGACGGCCACCTGCGGGCGGCTCAAAAGACGCAGAGCGCAGCAGGTGTTTTTTCCCCGATGCGTCTATTCTAGCACGCGGCGCGGCTTTGCTCAACGAGGCAACCAAGGTGCGATTTGAAAAAAAGCCTCCGTGCGCAAAGAGGCGCGGCGCAAACGAGGGCCG
>JAEWQH010000019.1 GCA_023399275.1 Bacillota bacterium | reverse complement strand
CGCCGTTTTCCACGAGGAAATCCGTCACTTCCTTGATGCCGCCGAAGTTGATGGATTCGTCCGCGTTGAACGGTGTCACCATCGGGATATAGATGCCTTCGAGTTTTTCGCGTGCCATAACAGTGATACTCCTTTGATTTTTTCTAGATGTGAATCACATTGAAGAATTGGAATACTTATTCCAATAACAAGATAATACCGATCAAAGCGCTTGTCAACAGGTATTTCTAAAAAATGTCGAAAATGTTCGGCTTCGATTACGGTCAAAACAGCATGCACTATTGCGCAAAAAACGTGTACTGTGTGGCTGTTTCGGTGAACAGGGGGGCGTTTTTGGTGCAAGGATGTTTGATATCGTCAGATGGAGCCGCGTTTGGCGGAAGAAAAGGTCCGGTAGGAGGATCAGAAAAGCATTATCGGGAATGTATATTCCAAATATAACAAATCCGGAGCGATTGTTCAAGCGTATTTTTCATTTTTTTGCGGCGCATCGCCAAAACGGTGCATACGGCCGCCCAAGTGCAACCGCCGCGGGTTTTCGGATGGCGGGAGAGCGTGAAACCAAGCCTGTTGACAAGCAAAAAACGATACGTTATAGTAGTAAAAAGACGGGCTGCGGCGCGCGGTTTGCCATGCAAAGGGAGATTTGCTCCCAAACGGAATGAAAATTCCATCTGCCGGCAGACAGCATGGGCAAAGCCGTTGACACAGGCGGAATTTCCTGCTTGACTGCAGAGAAGTTTTGCCGGATGGAGGCGCGGAGATGAAGCAGACAAACATCCTGCCGATGGAGGAGCAGAACGCAAAGGGCACGGAGACGATCAAGATGGTCGACCGCGCGCTTGCGGTTTTGGATGTGCTTCGCATGGAGCGTAAGCGCCTCGGCGTCAATGAAATCGCAAAAAAGTGCGACATTAGCCCATCTACGGCCTTCCGCATCCTCAAGACGCTGGAGGTGAACGGCTGGGTCTATCAGTGCGGGGACGATCGCTATATCACGGGGCAGAAGATCAGCTTCGTCATGGAGAAGGACAACCTGTATCTCGCGCTGAAAGAGGTTGCGTCGTTTACGATGGAGAAGAGCACCGCGGCGGTCGGGCAGGCGATGAACCTGATCGTGCGCGATGCCGCGCACTGCTATATCCTGCAGCAATCGCGCACGAAAAACCTGGTGGACTACATTCCGCCGCTCTATTCCGATCTGCCGTTTTATGCCTGCGCGGGCGGGAAGATACTGCTCTCCGAGCTGCCGGTGAGCCTGGCGGATCAGATCATCAGCTCCTGCGAAATGGTGCCGCTGACGCAGCACACGATCGTGAGCCCGGAGGAATTTTGGCAGGAGCTGCGCAAAGTCGCAAAACTCGGCTATGCGTTTGACAACAAGGAGTCCGCAATCAACGGCAGCTGTATCGCCGTACCCGTTCGCAACTGCGAGGGAGACATTATCGCTGCGCTGTCGTTCAGCGGCTTTGTCGGCGTGGAAAACACGGACGATCTGCTGCCGTATCTGCCTGCGCTGCAGGATGCGGCGAGCGAAATCTCAAAGAACCTCTACCGCTGCTGGGGGCGCTGAACGCGCGGGTGCCTAGCCTGCGGGCTGGTTTTTACAGGGCAGGCGTGTGAACCGGCGGGAGGATATGCGGCGGGCGCGCCTTGCGGATTGCAGATAACCGGAGACAAACGAATATCGATCCATGCAGCGGGGGATGCGAAAACGCATCCCCCGCTGTTCCCGTTTGCAGTTGTTTGGCAAAAGGTGCGCGGATTGCGCGCTACTCCTTGATGATGTAGGGTATAGTCACGAGCGCGACGTTGCGCAGCTTGATGAGCGCGGTCTTGAGCTGCCGCGCCATCTGGTTGTGCAGCGGGTTGTTCCACCACTTGGGGATGATGTACTGCGGGATGACGACGGTGAGCATCTCGTGTTTCTCAAGTTGTTCATGTCGGCGTTTGACGTAGCCGCAGAGAACCTCCGTCACGTTTCGGTAGGGCGCCTCCTCTATGATGAGCGGAATGTCCACCCCGAGCTGCTCGTATTGCCGGCAGACCTTCTGCGTTGCCTCGGCGTCCACGCTCACATGGTAGACCTCCTTTTCGCCGTTGAGAAACAGCGCATAGTTGAGCGCCTTGATGAACGATTTGTTGACCGACTGCAGCGGTATGATGATATGCCCGGTCGGCTGTTTGGCAAAGATCAGCGTGTGCGGGTCCTCCGTGATGGCCAGATTGTCGCGCACGTGCCGGTAATGGGCCTTGATGCGCAGCATCAGCAGCACGAGGATGGGGATCGTCACGATGACCATCCAGGCTCCATGCGTAAACTTGCTCACCGCTATGATGATGCAGGTTGCCGAAGCAACGATCATGCCAAAGCCGTTGATGAGCGCTTTATGCTTCCAGCTTCCCTCGCGCCGCGAGATCCAGCGCTTGAACATGCCCGCCTGTGAGAGCGAAAAGGAGAGAAAAACGCCGACTGCGTACAGCGGGATAAGCAGGTGCGTCTCGGCATGGAAAAACATGACGAGCGCGATGGAGATCAGCGCCAGCAGGATGATGCCGTTTGAAAAGCTCAGCCGCGCGCCGCGACTACGGAATTGCCGCGCCATGTAGCCATCCCTCGCCAGAATCGACAGCAGCAGCGGAAGATCCGCAAAGGCGGTGTTTGCGGCCATGATGAGGATGACCGCGGTCGTCGCCTGAACCGCGTAGAACATAAACGAGTGCTGCCCGAATACCGCGCTTGCAATCTGCGCAACGACCGTTACATCCTGCTGCGGCGCCACCTGATAGAGCGAAGCCAGCGCGCAGACGCCGCCGAATATGACCAGAACGATCAGCGAGAGCAGAAGCAGGACCCGCTGTGCATTTTTCTGGGAAGGCTGGCGGAAGTTCGGGATTCCGTCGCTCACCGCTTCCACGCCCGTCAATGCGGTGCATCCGGAAGAAAACGCCTTGAGAAACAGTACGAGGGTCAGATCGCCGAGCGGCCGAGCGGCATCGGCTGCTGTGGTGATGGGTGCGATCTGCCCCGTGGCCGCGCGGTAGAATCCGACCAGTATCATGGAGAGAATCGTGCCGATGAACAGATACGTGGGGACGCCAAACAGAACCGAGGATTCGCGAAGGCCGCGCAGGTTGCCCAGCGTGAGCAGCACGATGATCACGACCGCCAGCAAGACCCGATAGGGCAGAAGCTCCGGAAAAGCGGAGGTGATGGCGGCCACGCCCGAGCTTGCGCTGACGGCTACCGTGAGGATATAGTCCACGGAGAGGGACGCAGCGGCGGTCAACCCCGGAATATGGCCGAGGTTGTCGCTCGCGACGATATAGGAACCGCCGCCGTTGGGGTAGTTTTCGATCGTCTGGTGATAGGAAAAAACGAGGATGAACAGCAGCCCCGCTATGGCGCCCGCGATGAGCAGCAGCGGGCGGTAGGCGCCGAGGCCGAGCACCGGAACGAGCACCATGAGGATCTCCTCGCACGCATAGGATACCGAGGAGATCGCGTCGCTCGAGAGGATGGGCAGCCCCCAGAATGCGCTGAATTTTTCGTGCTCCATCTCAGTGGTTTTCAGCGCGTGGCCAATTAGAATCTCTTTGATCTTTCGAGCCATAAACGGCATACCCTCTTTTCGGCTTTCAGCGATAACGCGGCGCTAAAAGCGCCGCACATAACGCGAAGAGTATACCACAAACCGCCGGAAAAGCAATTCAAATTTAAGATGGCAGCGATGCCGCACAGAAGCGCCTTTTGTGCGCTTTGCCAAACAAAAGCCCAAGGACGAAAAAAAGGGGCATCCCATCCAATACCGGCGGTTAGGCGGCAGGGAGCGCCCGGCATGCCGGGCGCTCCCTGCGTATCAGGTGCTGCCGCACCGATGTGTCTTATTGCGCGATGGCTTGGCCCAGCGCGCGGCAAGCTGCCGCAGCGGTCTCATCCGGCGCTTCGTTGCAGATGACGCTCGGCGTTGCGAGCGTTATGCCGGTCGCGGCGCAGTCCTCTTCCCAAGTGCGCATCCATTCGCCGTCGCCCCAGCCGTAGGAGCCGAACAGGGCGACTTTTTTGCCGGAGAGGGATGGCTTGAGTCCTTCAAACATCGGCTCGAACACGCTCTCCTCCAATTGCTCGGCGCCCATGGACGGGCAACCAAGGGCGACCGCGTCGTATCCGCCGATCGCATCGCCCGGCGCGTGCTCCGCGTCAAATAAATCCGCGGCGGCGCCCGCGTTGAGCGCACCCTCCAGAACAAACCTTGCCATGGCTTCGGTATTGCCGCTTCCGCTCCAATAGATCACTGCTACTTTGCTCATAATGGATCCGATTTCCTTTCTGTCGTTGCCTTGCTATGCCGTGATGGTCAGCCGGCAGATGTCCGCTCCGCGCGCGTGACACCGGCGGTAGACCTCCGCACACTTCTTGTACTTTTCAAACGCTTCCTTTGCCGTGTTCTGATCGGCGTATGCTTTCCAGCAGCCGCAGCAGGCGCAGTTTTCGCCTTTTTGCTCGATAAACGCTTTGACGTCCGCCAGCGGGTATCCAAGAAAAACACCGATTTCATGCGGAAAGCTTCCCCCGGCGGAGACGCGCGCGCCCAGATGCGCGATCATGTCTGGAATGTGCTCGTAAGGATAACCCAATCCGCTTAAAAACGAGCGCACACCGGGCTCGCGCAGCGCGCGCTCCAGCCGGCTGAGCCGATACGCCAGAATCAGAACGCGCCCGTTTCGCCGCCCGAGCAACGCAAAGCGCACGCCCTTTTGCCCGAGCTTGTGGTTCCAGTGCGCAATGGCGCACCGGGTCTCGTCCAGCCCTGTGTCGGGACAGCTCAAGAGGTTTCCCGCCTTGAGGCCGGCGAGCGTCGGCGCGCAGTGGCGGATGATGAATTCCTCGGGCATCGGTTTATCTGCTCCTTTCGGCCGGCGGGTTGCGCCCGATCCGGAAAAATGGCAAAAGCGCATTTGTTAGAAGAATCTAACTCATGGATGGAAGATGACGATTGCACGCAACCGACGTACCCTGCCATGCAGGCACGGAAGGACGCTCATCCATTTGGTTAGAATATTCTAACCAAATCCATTGTACCGAAATTCTTCGCTTTGTCAAGAGGCGGGGCGGAGAAAAAACCGCGTCCGCATCCTTAGCGCCGCCAGGCTGCGCGGGAAAAGACGATCAGAATCGGATAGATCTCCAGCCGCCCGAGCAGCATGTTCACCGAAAGCAGCATCTTGGAGAAAGGCGAGTATGCCGAGAAGTTGCCCATCGGCCCTACGAGCCCCAGCCCGGGGCCGATGTTGTTGAAGCAGGCGATCTCCGCGGTGAGGTTCGTCGTAAAGTCGAAGCCGTCCAGCGAAAGAAGCAGTGTTGAAATGAAGAGGATGAACATGTAGCCAACGAAGTAAACGCGCGTGGAGTCCAGCGTTTCGCCGCTGACCGCGTGCCCGTCCAGACGAACCACGCGCACTGCGCGGGGGGAGATGATATGCCGGATCTCCTGGAAGAACGACTTGACCAGCAGGATGAGCCGGGAGATTTTGAGCCCGCCGCCGGTGCTGCCGGCGCACGCGCCGACGATCATCAGCAGCACCAGCAGCATCTGGGAAAACTGAGGCCAATGCTGGGCAAAGTCGGCCGTAGCATAGCCGGTGGTCGTGATGATGGAGGAGACTTGAAAGAACGCGTGCTGGAGCGACAAGCCCACCTCCCCATAGAGCGAGAAGATGTTCAGCGCGATCACCAGCGTGGAAAACGCGACGATGACGGCGTACCAGCGCAGTTCCTCGCTCTTGAGCGTCTCGCGGAGCTGGCCGATCAGCAGAAAGTAGTAGAGGTTGAAGTTGACGCCGAAGAGCAGCATGAAGACGGCCAGAACGATCTCGATATAGGCGCTGTCATAGAAGGCGATGCCGGCGTTCTTGATGGCGAAGCCGCCCGTGCCTGCCGCGCCGAACGCATGACAGACCGAGTCGAAGAGCGGCATCCCGCCGGCGCACAGCAGCAGGATGAGTATGACCGTCATTACCGAATAGACCCCGTAAAGAATCTTGGCGGTCTCACGCATCCGCGGGACGAGCTTGCCGACTACGGGGCCGGGGACCTCCGCGCGGAGCAGGTGGAGAGAGCGCTCATCCGCCAGCGGCGCGATGGCGAGGACGAATACGAGCACGCCCATGCCGCCGATCCAATGCGAAAAGCTGCGCCAGAAGAGCAGGCAGTTCGGCAGTGCTTCAACCGCTTTGAGGACGGAAGCGCCGGTGGTGGTAAAGCCGGATGTGATTTCGAAAATACAGTCCCAAATCGACGCAAAATAGCCGCTCAGATAGAACGGCAGCGCGCCGAAGAGCGAAAGAGCAGTCCACGAGGCGGCAACAATAAAGCAGCCGTCGCGCGCAAAGATCGCGGTGTTTTGCGGACGGCGCACAACGAAGATGCCGCCGAGCGCCAGCAGCAGCAACATCGGCAGCACAAAGTAGCGGTATGACGGCTCCCGATAGATCAGCCCGACCAGCAGGGAGGGCGCCATCATGATGGCCTCGGCGATCAGAATCCAGCCGAGGATGTAGGCGATCATCCGTCTGTTCATACTTCGCTCAGCAAAATGTCGGACAGGCGCTTCAACCGCTGGCCTGCGGTGACGACCAGCACGCTGTCGTTTGGCTTGATGGTGTCCTCGCCGCCGGGGATAATCGTCTTGCCGCGGCGGACGATGCATGCGATCAGGATGTTTGGCTTCATCGTCAGCGTTTTGAGCGGGATGTGGCAGTACTCCTCCGCCACGGCGCGAAACTCCATTACCTCGACGCGCCCATCCACGATCTGGTAAAGCGCGAGGATATCCCCACTGTCGCGTCCGGTCGACAGGGCGCGCACGAAGCGGAGGATTTGATTGGTTGTGATGCGCTTGGGGGAGATGACGCTCTCCAGACCCGTGTTGCGAATCAACGGCAGCAGGCTGTCGTTGTTGATCTTGGCAATCACTTTGGGCACGTGGTGCCGGTAGGCGTAGATCGCCGAGAGGATGTTGCCCTCGTCCAGCCCGGTGAGCGCGATGAAGGCGTCCTGCTTGCTCAGTCCCTCCTCCATCAGCAGCTCGTGGTTGGCAGCATCTCCGTTGAGAACAGTCGCCTTGTCGAGCAGCGTCGCAAGCTCTGTCGCGCGCGCTGCGTCGCGCTCGATGAGCTTGACGTTGATGTGATCCTTTGCCAGCCGCGTCGCCAGGTAGTAGGATATTCGTCCGCCGCCGATGATCAGCACGTTCTGCGCGCGCTCGGCCAGAAGTCCAAGCTTGCGAAATGCCGCAGAGATCTGCTCCGGCGCGCCGGTGAAGTAGATGATATCGTCCGTTGTGATATGGTAGCTGCCCGAGGGGATAACGACGTTGCCTTCGTGTTCCACCGCGCAGATGAGCACCTTGATGCCAACCTTGCGCGGCAGGTCGGAGAGTACGACGCCGCTGAGCCCGCTGTCCTTCGTAACGTGGTAGGAGACCAGTTCGACGCGTCCGCGCGCAAAGAGCTCCACCTTTGTGGCCGAGGGAAAGCGCAAAATCCGGGCGATCTCCTCCGCGGCGGCGAGCTCCGGGTTGACCGCCATCGACAGGCCCAGGCATTCCTTCAGGAAGAAAAGCTGCTCGTAGTATTCGGGATTGCGTACGCGCGCAATCGTATGCTTTGCGCCGAGCTGGTGCGCGGTGAGGCAGCAGAGCATGTTGACCTCGTCGCTTGCGGTGAGCGCAACGAGCAAGTCCGCGTCCTTTGCGCCGGCGGATTCGAGCACAGGATAGGCTGCGCCGTTGCCGACGATGCCGATCACATCGAGCGTGGTACTCGCCTGCTCGACGACGCGGCTGCTTTTGTCGATCAGGGTGATATCGCTGCCCTCCTCCGAGAGCTGACGCGCCAATGCCTGGCCGACTTTTCCGCCGCCGACGATGATGGATTTCATGAAGATGCCTCCGAGCTAAGATGATAACTCCAGATAAACATAGCAGTTTTTCGCGTCTTGCGCAACGATATCCGGCCGGAAAATGCTGTTTTAGCCAATGAACGCTGCCGCCCGGTCCAGGCGTTGCCTGTGCGGACGGCAAAAGCGACATTTCCTATATTAATGCATGCAGCAAAACCCCGCAAAAACCAGCGGGCCGCTTCCGGAGAGGCCCGGCGGGTGTCTTCGGCGCGCGCCTACTGGAACAACGCCAGCAGCACGCCGGCCGCTACCGCGGAGCCGATGACCCCGGCGACGTTTGGCCCCATGGCGTGCATGAGCAGGAAGTTGGTCGATTTCGCGCGCTGACCCTCCACGTGGGAGACG
>JAEWQH010000014.1 GCA_023399275.1 Bacillota bacterium | reverse complement strand
GGTAGAAATCGAGTCGAAATCAGTTTTGACGCGAGAATTCATAGGCGAATGCTTTTGATTGCAGGAAGCGTCGGAATAACAACCGGCGCTTCTTGTACTAAAAACAACTTGACTGGAAAGAGGAGACTATGGACCGAATTAAGCTTGAAACAAAAAATGTTTCCATAGAATTTCCCGGAGTAAGGGCGCTCGATAATGTGAATTTTTCGGTTTCTACCGGTGAGATACGAGCGGTTGTTGGAGCCAATGGTGCAGGAAAGTCTACTTTAATGAAGGTACTTGCCGGTGCCAATCCCTCCTATACGGGAGATGTGCTATTGAATGGAAAAAAAGTTGAAGTAAATAATCCCGTTGATGCAAAAAAAATTGGAATACAGATTGTTTACCAAGAAGTAGATACAGCGTTATACCCGACTTTGTCAGTAGCAGAAAATATATTGCAAAATGATATGCTGATGGGTATTGGCAGCTTCATTGTAAATTGGAGTAATATTTTTAAACAAGGGCGAATCGCACTAGATAAGCTGCACATTAGCCGTGACCAAATTGATGAACACACGTTGGTACAGGATTTAACACTGGCTCAAAAGCAGATGGTTCTAATTGCCAAGGCGCTGCAATCCAAATGCAACTTTTTAATTTTAGATGAGCCGACTGCACCGTTAAGTAACACCGAAACCGAGGAGCTATTCCGCGTAGTTCGTCATTTACATAAAACAGAAAACATCGCAATTCTGTTTATCTCACACCGTTTATACGAGATATTGGATATTTGCGAAAATTATACAGTGATGCGGAATGGTCAGATTATCACAACGGCAGAGGTGACAAAAGAAACGACAACCAAAGGCATTGTGGAGCATATGCTGGGTCGCAAATTTGAAGAAAGCTTTCCAAAAGAAACGTGCGAAATTGGAGAGGTGCTGTTTGAGGTTCAGAACTTATCTGGTGCTGACGACAAGGTAAATAATGTCTCGCTTACCGTTAGGCGGGGAGAAATTGTTGGAATAGCAGGGCTTGTTGGTGCCGGGAAATCGGAGCTTTGCAAAACAATCTTTGGTGCTTATAAAAAAACACAGGGAAAAATCATAATGAAAGGCAATGCTCTCAAAATAAAAAATCCCTCGGACGCCGTGAAAAACCGCATTGCTCTGGTTCCCGAAGAACGCCGCAAGGAAGGCGTTTTGGTCAATGAGGACGTCAGTTTTAATCTGTCGGCAGACTGTTTATCTAAATTCTGTACTGCCTCGTTCATTCACCAAAAACAGGTTGACGCAAATGCCAAGGACTATGTGGAACGGTTGGGCATTACTACTCCTTCGGTGAAACAGACGGTGCGAAACCTTTCGGGCGGTAATCAGCAGAAGGTTGCGGTTGGCAAATGGCTTGCCGCGGATTGTGACCTATATATTTTTGATGAACCGACCAAGGGTGTTGATGTCAGTGCAAAGCAAGATATATTTCATCTGATTAATGAGATTGCAAAGCAAGGAAACGGAGTTATCTATGCTTCTTGCGAAAATTCCGAGCTTTTATCGCTTACAGACCGAATGTATGTTATGTACAATGGAGAAATAATGGCAGAACTGGAAACAAAGAAGACAACAGAAGATGAGATTATGAACTATTCTGTTGGAGGTACAGTGGGTGCCAGCTCAAAAGTACCAATGGGAGGAATTTGATTAAGATGATTACGCAGAATCGCACACAAAAATGGGTGAAATTCTTAGTGGATTGGGCAGCAGTAATATTCCTCATTGGATGTTTTCTTGCATTCTCGGCTATCAAGGGAAAATCTTTTATGTCTGGCAATAATATGATAAATATTTTGAGAGCAATGTCTATTAACACAGTATTTGGCATTGCCGCTACGATTACGATGGCACCAGACGGGTTTGATATGTCTGCGGCAACGCTTGCAAGCTGCTCGGCATATGTATTCGTATCAGCATATTTGTGGATGGGAATGCCTCTGGGAATCGCAATTCTTGTCTGTATTGCAGTGACCTTGGTGATGTACCAACTGACGATGTTCCTTATTCTGGTTTGCAAGATTCCGGATATGCTGGCAACGTGCGCACTGATGTTTGTGCATCAGGGACTGGGGCAATGGTACATCGGTGGTGGTGCGGTTTCTACCGGAATGAAAACTTCTTGGGGAGCTGCACCGGCTCGCACAGTGCTTTCGGACTCTTTTTCGGCAATTGGTCGTGCTCCGTGGATTATCATTATTATGTTGGCTTGTGTATTAGTGGCGCACCTGTTCCTCAAATATACAAAGCATGGCCGCTACCTATATGCAATGGGCGGCAACCGAGAAGCAGCAAAGCTTTCCGGTATCAATATCAAAAAGTACCGCTACCTTGCCGGTATGATAACAGCCGCATTTATTGCAATTGGCGGCATTTTGGTAGCATCACGCGGCAGCTCGGCGCAGGTTATGTGTTGTGATAACTATTTGATGCCATCGTTGGCGGCAGTGTTTGTTGGACGAACCGTTGGCGGCGCAGAAAAACCAAATGCTCTTGGTACTATGATTGGCGCAATGCTGGTATCTACACTAGAGAATGGTCTCACCATATGTGCAGTTCCATTCTATGTATTACCGGCAGTAAAGGGTGGCGTTCTTGCTTTGGCGCTGATTGCCGCCTATGCATCAAAGAAAGATAATTAAGGAGGAGAAGACGATGTCACGTTTTGACCAATACTTCCAAATGGATGTAAAAGATATCATCGAATACACACTGGAAAAGGCAAAGGAAATTCCGTGGGATATTGATTCAATGCAAGCAATTGTACCATCTTCTCACGGCAATCTGAATTATGTTTATCGGGTTTGGGACGCAAAAAAACATTCTATCTACATAAAACAAGCAGGAACAGAGGCACGGATTTCCAAAGATATGAAGCCATCGAAAGACCGCAACCGTCTTGAATCTGAAATCATTATGCTGGAAGACCAATTTGCACCGGGAATGGTGCCGCACATTTACTTTTTTGATACTGTTATGTGCGCCTGTGGTATGGAGGATTGCTCCGATTTTACAGTAATGCGCGATGCAATGCTGCAACACAAAATATACCCGCATTTTGCAGAAGATATTTCTTCTTTTATGGTCAATACGCTGCTGCTTAGCAGTGATGTTGTAATGGACCACAAGGAGAAAAAAGAACTGGTACGCAAATTTATCTCGCCTGATTTGTGTGATATTACCGAGAAATTAGTCTTTATGGAGCCATACAATGACCTAAACCATCGCAATAATGTTTTTGCCCCAAACGCGGATTTTGTGAAAAAGGAACTGTATTCTGACAGCAAACTGCACCTAGAGGTTGCAAAATTGAAATTCAAGTTTATGACCGATGCCCAATCACTGATGCAAGGTGATTTGCATACGGGTTCCATCTTTATCCGTGAGAATACAACCAAGGTTTTTGACTCGGAATTTGGCACCTATGCACCAATGGGATATGACGTTGGAAATGTGGTTGCAAACTTAATTTTTGCCTATGATAGTGGTCTTGCTGCGGATAAAATAGAATTCTGCGATTGGGTACTGCAAACAATTGAAAAGACAATTGACCTATTTATTGAGAAATTCAATCATCTTTTTGATATTTCTGTTACCGAGCCAATGGCGAAAACAGAGGGATTTAAAGAATGGTATTTGGAAGGAATTCTAAATGATACCGCCGGATATGCCGGTACAGAGCTGCATCGCAGAACGGTGGGTATGGCTAATGTGGCAGATGTTGTGCAGATTGCAGATGTCGAAAAGAGGCTGTTGGCGGAAAGAATTAATATTTTTGCCGGTAAGGACTATATTCTAAACCAAACAAAATTCCGCACCGGTGCTGATTTTGCAGCGGCAGTAACAAGGGCAAGAGAAGCAGCGTCGAAAACAATTTAAAGACAGCAACTATTGTGGACAACAGAGAAAAAGCAAAGGGGAAGATGTTATGACAGTGGACGATTTTTTTAATCAGGTAATTACGGTTCGTTTGCCAAAGGATAGAAGCGCAGTAGATATTATTGATCAAACGCTGTTGCCTGGTACGATAAAACGAATTAATATCAGCAGAAAAGAAGAAATTTGGGAGGCAATAAAAGCACTCAGAGTTCGTGGCGCTCCCGCAATTGGTGTAGCGGCTGCATATGGCATTGCATTGCTTGCGTCGCGCGTAGATGCCAAAGACTACAGCACTTTCTATACCGAATTTTGTGCATTAAAAGACTACCTTGCATCTTCCCGACCAACTGCGGTTAATTTGTTCTGGGCACTTAATCGTATGGAAAACACAGCGCAAAAGAACCAAAATAAGCCGGTTGCGGAAATAAAGGAAATTCTATTTGCCGAGGCGGATAAGATTCGGAATGAAGATGTGCAGATAAGCCGAAATATTGGAGAAATTGGTTTTGGGCTTTTGCAGGAGCTTAAAAAAGAAGGACAGGAAATTGGTATACTGACGCATTGCAATGCCGGAACACTGGCTACGGCAAAATATGGTACAGCTACTGCCCCTATGTATATCGCTTTGGAAAAGGGGTGGGCAGGTACCGATATGCACGTTTACTGTGATGAAACACGACCGTTGCTGCAAGGCGCACGACTCACTTCGTTTGAGCTGTGCAATGCCGGCATTACAACCACATTGCAGTGCGACAATATGGCATCTATTTTAATGAAATCCAAAAAAATAGATATCATTTTCGTGGGCTGTGATCGTGTTGCGAGAAACGGTGATGCTGCGAATAAAATTGGCACAAGTGGGGTTGCAATTCTCGCCAAGCATTATGGGATACCTTTCTATGTTTGCGCGCCCAGTTCGACCATTGATTTGGAAACACCTACCGGAGAAGAAATCCCGATTGAGATGAGAAATCCCGATGAGGTAACGGAAATGTGGTATAAAGAACGAATGGCACCAAAGGGTGTGCAGGTATTTAATCCGGCTTTTGATGTAACGGAGAATTCTTTGATTACCGGAATAATTACCGAAAAAGGACTTTGCCACGCTCCATATGATAAGGCTTTTGCGCGGTTAGGCATTGGGGGTGAGTAAATGCTAAAAGGAGTACCTACTTGCATTTCGCCGGAGTTGTTAAAAGTTTTGGCAGAAATGGGTCACGGTGACAAAATTGTTATTGGTGACGCAAATTTTCCTGCGGCCTCGATAGCGAATGCAAAACAGCACATCAATATTCGGTGTGACGGACATAAGGCGACCGATATTATGGAAAGCATCTTACAGCTGTTTCCACTTGATGAATTTGTACCAAAACCTGTTACCATAATGGATAAAATGGCGATGCATTGTGATTTGGCTTGTCCTGTATGGGATAGCTTCGAGGAAATTGTCGCAAAGTATGACAGCCGTGGGGCAGATGCGGTTGGATATATTGAACGTCAATCCTTCTATGAGCTTGCAAAAGATGCCTATGCTGTGGTTTCGACAACGGAAACTGCATTCTATGCCTGTGTGATCCTGCAAAAGGGCTGTTTATAACAACTTCCTTTGAGGTAAATGGCGAAAGGAGAAAGATATGCTGGAAGAGTTAAAAGAG
>JAEWQH010000050.1 GCA_023399275.1 Bacillota bacterium | reverse complement strand
TGCGCGCGCAGAATCCGGTACGCGATGGTCTTCTCCCGCGCGCTCGCTTCGCCTGCCGCCGCCGCGCGCGGCTTCCCGTTCTCCAGTACGACCGCTTCTTTTTGATATCGGATCATTGTTTCCTCCTGATGTGTTTTGGATGTTCAGAGTATTTGGCGGTCCGGCCGCCCGCTTATATCAGCTGGCGGATAACGTCTATGACGCTGCCGTCGCGGTAGGTACAGAGGCCGACGATGCGCTGGCTCAGCGGCAGCGGCTCGGGCTTTCCGGTGATGCGCTCAGCGCGTTTGGCGAGCTCCTCGATGGGGGTGATCTTGAAGTGCGCGCGGCTGAGCCGATCTGCGACCTCCGGCCGTCTTGGGTTGACGGCAACACCCTGGTCGGTGACAAGGATATCAACTGTGTCGCCCGGGGTGACGATGGTATTTACGTGCGCACGTACGCTGGGCATGCGGCCGCGCATGAGGGGGCAGACGACGATGGAGAGCGACGCGCCCGCCGCCGTGTCCGGATGGCCGCCGATTGCCCCGCGGATGACGCCGTCCGACCCGGTCAGCACGTTGACGTTGAAGTTCGTATCCACCTCCAGCGCGGAGAGCACGACGACGTCGAGCTGATTGACCGCTGCGCCGCGCCGGTATGGGTTTGCGTAGTAGTTTGCGTCGATCTGCTGATGAAACCGGTTGTTTTTGAGCGACTGCGCCGCTTCCAGATCGAAGCTCTGCACATCCAGCAGCCGCCGGATCAGCCCCTCCTCATGCAGCCTTACCATAGCGCCCGTGATGCCGCCGAGGGCAAAACTCGCCTGAATCTTGCGTTCGATCATCGCGTCGCGCAAAAAGCGCGTCACTGCGAGCGAGGCGCCGCCCGAACCGGTCTGCAGGGAGAAGCCATCGTAGAAGTAGCCGCTGTGGACGATGATGTTCGCCGTGATCTCTGCGATCATCAGATCATGCGGGTTCTTGGTAAAGCGCGTTGCGCCGGTCATGATCTTGGCTGCGTCGCCCACGTCGTCCACGCGAACGATATAGTCCACCAGGCGCTGCGAGATGCCAAACGGCATGTTCGGATATCCGACGATGGTGTCCGTCAGCACGATGACCTTGTCGGCATACTGCGCGTCCACGCGGGCATAGCCGAGCGAGCCGCACATGGACTTCTCCTCGCTCTCGCGCGAATAACCGTTTGCGTTGCCGAACGGATCGCAGCTGGAAGCGCCGAGAAACGCCACGTCGATGTGAATCTCGTCCGCCTCGATCGCCGCCGCGCGCCCGCCGTGCGAGCGAAACACCATTGGGTCGTCCATCAATCCGTAGGAGACGGCCTTGGCGAGCTCGCCGCGGCAGCCGGAGGTCTCGATATGCGTTATGACCCCGTTTTGAATATGCTCGATCAGCGGCGCGTGCACGTCCGTCAGACTGGAGGCCGCAATACGAAGATCGCGAAAACCCATCCGCGCCAGCGTATCCACCACCATGTTGACGATGTGGTCCCCGTTTCGGAAATGGTGGTGAAACGATATGGTCATGCCGTCTTTTAGTCCGGAGAGCGCAATCGCCTTCTCCAAGCTCTCGACGATCTTGTTCTCGTGTGCCATGCGGTCCTGCAGCGAGGCGGTGTCCTTGTCGTACAGGCGCGGGTTTTCACCCGGCACATAGGGGCGCTTGCCCAGCGCGGCGATCTGCGCCGCAAAATCCTGCTGCTGCGTCATGCTTCGTCCTCCTCAAATACCACGCGCGAGGCGATGGCCAGCTCCAGCGTGCGTTCCGCGCGCAGAACCACCGGGCGGTCCACCATCTTTCCGTTGAGCGAGACAACTCCGCTTCCCCTCGCCTCGGCCTCGCGGCTTGCGGCAAGGATGCGCTGTGCCTTTGCGATCTCTTCCGCCGTGGGTGCAAACACGCGGTGTACCGGCCCGATCTGGCGCGGGTTGATGATGGATTTGCCGTCAAAGCCGAGCTGTTTGATCGCCTGCGTTTCGCGGATGAGTTGCTCTTCGTCGTTTACATCAGAAAACACGGTGTCGATGGCGTCGATGCCGGCTGCCCGCGCTGCGACGACGATAGAGCCGCGCGCGAGAAACAGCTCGCTGCCCTCTCGCGAGCGGGAGGTCTTGAGGTTTGCGCAGTAGTCTTCCGCGCCGAGCGCGATGGCGATGAGCCGGCTGCTCGCGGTGGCGATGGCGTATGCGTTTACCACGCCGAGCGCGCCCTCGATAGCCGCCATCATGCGCGTCTGCCCGATCGGAACGCCGTACTTGCGCTCTGCCTTTTCGATCTCCGCCTCGGTGTCGTGGATATCCTGCGCGCACTCCGTCTTCGGCAGGCGGATGACCTGCGCGCCGCCGGCTACCATTGCCTCGATGTCCTGCCTGCCGTAGGGTGTGCTCAGCGGGTTGACGCGCACAACGAGCTCGCACTCACCGTAGTGGATGGTTCTGAGTGCGTGGAAAACCAGCAGCCGCGCTGCGTCCTTCTCGCGCATCGATACGGAGTCCTCCAGATCAAACATGAGCGCGTCGCTGCCGTAGATATGCGCATCCCGCATCATGCCCGGGTTATTGCCGGGTACGAAGAGCATCGTTCGCCGAAGCCTGCTCATACGTCCCGCCCCCAATCGAACGCGTCCGTCTGCGTTGCGCGCTGGCAGGCGGCGGCGACGCGCGCACGGATCGTGCAGTCCAGCGCGCCTTTATCCACGGCGTTGATCACCGCGTATTCCAGACCGAAGAGATCCGCTGCGGCGCGGATGGTCTGCACGATCTGCTTTCCGAACTCATTGGCTACGGAGCTCTTGAGCACGACCTCCACGTTCTGCTGCTCTGCCGGCTCGATCTCGATCATGATGTCGCCGGATTCCATGGTTCCCGCCGATGCGGGTGCACTGATTCTCATAAGTTGCAAAACACCTCCGGATTTATTCTGAGCCGCGGGCTTGTAAAAGCGTCCCCGACCTGAAACTTGCAACAGACATTAGGCTGTGAAATTAACAAGAAAAACCAGTGGATAATGATTCATACATGGAGGAACAGGGGATGCGAAACGAAGGAAACAGCGTCTTGGATCGATCGGAAGGGGGAATGCGGAGTTTACGTCTGCAATGCGGGCGCCGCGCCGCCAGAGCCGGATCAAATCGCTGATTTTCGGATGAAAGTGCATATCCGTCGCCCGCCGAGGCAAGAGGCCTTTGCGAGGAAGCAATGCGAGGCGAAGCTTTGAAAATGCCTTGTGCGTGACATCCCGCCGTCTGCATGGTATGATGGTATCACGATAGAACAACAAGAACAAACATATAAAACTTGCATATATCTACAGCCATATTGCTGTTGATATGGCGTATGGAGTGGAGCATGAATTTTACAAGTCTCAGGTATTTCCAAATGGTAGCGGAGGAGCTCAACGTCACCAAGGCGGCCAAGCGGCTGTATATCACGCAGCAATCGCTCAGCGCGCACATCGCAGCGCTCGAAAAGGATCTGGGTATCAAACTCTTTGAGCGTTCGCCTTCGTTTTCGCTCACCTACGCGGGGACGCGGCTGGAGCGCTTTGCGCGCAAGGTGCTTGACCTGGAACGGCAGATCTACAGCGAGATGGACGACATCGCCGGGCACCGGCGCGGCGCGGTGCGCATCGGCATTTCGCATACCTGCGGTCTGGCGATCCTGCCGCGCATCCTGCCTGCGTTCTATGAAAAAAATCCGCTGATCGAGGTTTCCGTGTTTGAGGGGAACTCCGCGGAGCTGGAGGACTCCCTCAAGCACGGGCAGATCGACATGATGATCGTCTTCACGCCGATCGGGCTGGAATCCGTGGAGACCATCCCGCTCGCGTTTGAGCGGCTCCTGCTCCTTGTGCCCAAGCGTCTGACGGAGGAGCTCTTCGGCGAAAACGCAGATTACATGCGCGGGAAGTTTTCGATCTCTGCAGACATCGCCTGCTTTCAGGAGATGCCGTTTATCCTGCTCAAGAAGGGAAACCGGGTGCGCAGCCTGATCGACGGCTACACCGATGCAAAGGGCGTGAATCTAAACGTTCGCTTTGAGACGGAGAATACGGAGACGGCGTATGCGCTGGCGCAGAGCGGCATGGGAATCGCCGTATACCCCGAGCTGTTCTTGAAGTATATCCACAACACGCCGCCACAGAAAAAGGACGACGCGGTGGACTATTTCCCGATTACGGACGCGTCCGCTTCGGAGACGCTGGCTGTCTGTTACGACCGCAAACGATATCTGTCCAACGCTGCGCGCGATTTCATCGAGATCGCCTGCAATGCCCTGCGCGAGTAGCGCGGATGCTGCGGCAGCCGGGCGTTTTCCGGCGGGACGCACCGAACAAGCGCATATTGCGCCGGAAATATGGCGCGCCATTATTTACATTCGTAGCGGCACAAGGTAATATAGTACTAAGAAAAATGTTGACATGTAACATTTTACGCGCGGCGCGGGTTCGGCCAGGCGGGCAGTGACCCGCTCGGAAACAGGTCGCCTGCGCGACGGGAGATATTTTGCATGCTGCGAACCATACTGATCATCGGCCCAAACGCCACCGAGCGCGAGGCGCTCGCGGCCATCCTGCGCGGAGAGTATCTTTGCCGTGAGACGGGGGATGCGGCTTCGGCGCTGGAGGCCATCCGGCAGGACGGCGCGGTGTTCTCCGCCGTGCTGCTCGATATGGCGGCCGGTGCGGAGGCGGATGGCGCGGCTTTTCTGGCGGCGCTGCGGGAGGACGAGCCCCTTCGCAGTGTGCCCGTTGTCGTGATGGCGGAGGACGAGGTGGCGCAGGACGCGGCCTTTTCACGCGGCGCGGTCGCCTGCCTGCAAAAGCCCTGTCAGCCCGACCGGCTGGCGGCCGTGCTGGGCAACGTGCTGCGGCTTTGTGAGGCGGCTGCGGGGGCCGTTCAACGCGATACGCTCACAGGCCTGCTCAACCGCTCCGCCTTTTTTGCCGAGGCCGAGCAGCTGACCCGAAAGCAGCAGCCGGGCTATTATGTGCTTTCCTGCCTGAATATCGACAGCTTTAAGGTGATCAACGAGCAGTATGGCGAGGAGAAGGGGGACGAGGTGCTCCGGCATGTCGGCCGCTGCTTCTACGACTGCGTAACAGCCATGGGCGGCATCTGTTGCCGCCACTCCGCCGATCAGTTTGCGGTGCTCTACCCGGCGCTGAATATGAACGCGCCGGTGATGCTGGAGTGCCACCGGAAGGCCGAAAGCCCCACCTGTATCAACCGCCCGATCCGCATCCGCATCGGCCGCTGCATTGTGGAGGACGCCGCGCTTTCGATCGGGAGCATCTACAACCGCGCCGTGATGGCGGAGGAATCCATCCGCGGGCGCTATGACGTGCGCATCGCGCTGTATCAGGATTCCATGCGAGAGCAGCTGCTCCACGAGCAGAAGATCGTTTCCGAGATGCAGAGCGCGCTGCACGGAGGGCAGTTTGAAACCTGGTTTCAGCCGCAGTACAACCATGCTACGGGGGCGCTCATCGGGGCCGAGGCGCTGGTCCGCTGGCGCCACCCGGAGGATGGCCTTCTGATCCCCCCGGGCAAGTTTATTCCGGCGTTTGAGCGCAACGGCTTCATCTATGAGCTGGACCGGTATATCTGGGAGCAGGTCTGCGTGCTGCTGCGCCGCTGGCTGGACGAGGGGCGCAATCCCTTGCCCATCTCCGTAAACGTCTCCCGAAAGGATATCCTGACGGAGGGCTTTGTGGATGTGCTGACGGGGTTGGTGGAGAAATACCGCCTGCCGGCCGATCTGCTGCGGCTGGAGATCACGGAGTCTGCCTTTGCGCAGTCTTCCGACCCCATCGTGTCCGCGATCAAGAAGCTCGTAGCGTTCGGCTTTACGGTGGAGATCGACGACTTCGGCAGCGGATATTCCTCCCTCAATACGCTCAAGGATGTGCCCGCGCATATCATCAAGCTGGATATGCGCTTTTTGGAGACCAGCGAGGATTCCCAGCGCGGCGGCAACATCCTCGAGTCCGTCGTGCGCATGGCGAAGTGGCTGAATATGACCGTCATTGCCGAGGGCGTGGAGACGAAGGAACAGGCGGACTATCTCAAGTCCATCGGCTGCTTTTACATCCAGGGCTATCTTTACGCGAAGCCCATGCCGCTTGCCGAGTACGAGCGGCTGGAGCAGGTGGGCAAGAAGGAGCGGCGGCTGGAATCCCTGCGCACCGTCAAGCATCTGAGCACAAACGCCTTTTGGGATCCCCAGAGCATGGATACGCTCATCTTCAATACCTTCCTTGGCGCCGCGTGCATCCTGGAGGTTTACAGCGGCAGGATAGAGGTACTGCGCGCCAATGACAAATACGTCAAGGTGATCGGCAGCGCGGGTATGACGCTGACCGACGCGCTCCGCCTCGACTGGGCCGCGTACATGGACGCGGAGAGCAGGCGCCGCTACTTTGCGACTCTGCAGGACTCCGCCAAGACCGGGAGCGAAACGGACGGAGAATATCTTTTTTTAAACCTTCCCAACTGCGATGAAAAGACCTATCTGCGCGTGACTTTGCGCGTGATTGCGACCAGCGGCCTTCGCTATCTAGTCTATTGCCTGATCGAGAACACGACAGGGCTGCGCGCCGCACAGGAAAAGGAGCGCAGCGCCGAGCAAAAACGACAGGCCGCGGCGCAGCAGTTACAGGTGATCATGGACAACGTCAGCGAGAGCGTGACGGCGTCGAGCATCGAAGACGGCATACCGCGGCTGATGTTTGCAAACGAGCAGTTCTACCGGATCACCGGCTACACAAAGGAACAGTATGCGGCAGAGATCGCAAACGCCTTCAATCTGGTGCACCCAGAGGATCGGGCGCATGTGGAGGAGGCGGTCGGCCTGTCGGGCAAAACGCATCAGGCGCTCGCGTTTTCCTACCGGCTGATCCGGCGCGACCAGTCGGTGCGCTGGATCCGGGGAAACATCTCCATGATCCGCATCCCCGGGGTGGACGAGGCGGTGCAGCTCGGTGTCGCGCGGGACGTAACCGAGCAGCGGCAGGCCGAGCGGCGCGAACACGAAGCGATGCTCCAGATGCAGGCGATCATGGACAACGTCAACGGCGGCGTTTCGGCGGTTACGTTTGAAGACGGCGCGCCAAGGTACATCTTCGCAAACAACGAGCATTTTGCCATGCTCGGCTATACGAAGGAGCAGTTTGAGCAGGAACTGCCGCGCGGGCTCGAAGACATCATCCATCCGGACGACTATCCTGCCGTGATGGAGGCGGTCGAGCAGGCCGCGACGCATGGCCACAGCGCCCGTGTGGAGTACCGCGTGCGCCGCCGAGACGGGCGTGAGATCTGGGTGCACGGCAGCGGCTCAGTCTGCTCCATCGAGGGGATCGACGCGCCGGTGCACATCATCGTTTCGATCGATGTGACCGAGCAGAAGGAGACGGTGGAGCAGTTCCGCTTTCTCAACGACATGGCGCACGATATCCTCGCCCAGCCGGATATCGATGCAGGCATCGATCGCATGCTGCGCAGACTGCTGCGCTTCTTTGGCAGCCAGCGTGCGTATATCGTCGAGTATGACGCGGAGCGCAGGGTCGCGAGCAACACCTATGAGGTCTGCGCGGAGGGGGTCGCCTCCGAGGTGGACAGCCTGCAGGACATCCCGTTCTATGTATTCTCCGCGTGGAAGCAGGTATTCGACGCGCGGGACTTTGTCGATATCCCGGATGTCGGCGCACTGCCGGAGGAGAGCGCGGAGCGCAGGATTCTGCGTGCGCTCGGCGTGCGCTCGGCAGTGGCCGTGGCACTGCGCCGAAACGGGGCGTCGATCGGCTTTATCGGCCTGGACGATACCTGCCGAAACCACGAGTATATCGGCCGCCTCGTCGCGCTTGGAGACTATATCTCCGTCATGTTGATGCGCCGCGACTACGAGGCGAAGCTCACCCGCCAGACCCGTGCCCAGGAGCAGATGATGCTGGATATGCCCGGCGGCTATGCGACCCTGTGCGTCACGCAGGCGGGCGTGTTTCCGGTATTCGTCAACGAGGAGCTTTGCCGCCTGTGCGGCATCTCGCGCGAAGAAGCCATGCGCAAATATGCGGCGGATGCGCTCGCCGCCCTGCATCCGGATGATGTGGAGCCGGTGACGCTCGAGCTGGCGAGAGCGCTTGCGAACAAGGGTACGGGGTCTATGCGCCTGCGCATGGTATACGGCGGCGGCGGGTATGTGCGGATGCAGCTCTTCTATCGCATGACGGAGGGCGCGGACGGGCAGGTCTACATCAACGGCTACTTTACCGATGCGACGGAGCGCAACCGCGCGGAGGAGCAGCGGCGGGAACTGCTGGATAACCTTGCGGTCGGCGCGGGGCTGTACGCATATGACGGGCGCGAGCTGAGTGTCGTGCATATCAATAAGCGCTACTGGCAGCTGGTCGGCCGAAATCCGCGCGCGCAGCTGGGGCGGGCGTATATGGACACGGTGCATCCGGTGGATCAGCCGAAGCTGACGCAGGAGTTTCAGGCGGCGATTCAGCAGGGGAGGGACTTCGACTGCGACATCCGCATTCGCTATGGCAAGGATCGCTTCCGCACCTTCCACGTCGAGGGCAAGATCGACAGGCAGCCGGACGGCACATATCTGATCTACACCACGTTTACGCCGGTTTCCGGCGAGACGACGGCCTACCGGGAGATGCTGCCCGGCGCGGTATCTGCCATCATGTCCATCTCGCCCGACTACACATATGTGAAGGACAAGGATCTGCGCTATGTCTGCGCAAGCCTCTCCACCGCGAAGCTGCTTGGCTTCGAGAGCGAAGAGGCGCTCGTCGGCAAGACGAACTATGAGCTGATGGACAGGGCGCGTGCGGATCGGTTCGCCGCATACGACCGCGGGGCGCTTCAGAGCGGCGAGCCTTACATCGGGCTGGAGGAGTCGCTCTCGGCGACGCAGGGCGCAGAACGCTGGAGCGCGGTTTCCAAGTACCCGCTGCGGGATGCGGAGGGCAAGATCATCGGCCTGCTCGGCATCGGCCGCGATGTTACGGAGCTGTACGACGCTGCGTTTGAGCTGGAGACGCTGCTCAACGTGATTCCGAGCGGGGTATTCAAGTATTCGGCAGACGAGCAGACCGAGTTTGCCTATATCAGCTTGAGTCTGATGAAGCGGCTGGGCTATAGTGAACAGCAGTTTCGGAGCAAATTTCACAATCGCTTCCGGCAGATGGTGTATGAAGAGGATCGCGCCCGCGTGGAAGACGAAATCTTGACGCAGGAGAGCACGGGGGGCATCGGCAAGCTGGATTACCGGATTGAGGCGGCGGATGGACGCCTGCGCTGGTTTCACAACGAAGGCACACGCGTGACCGACCAAAACGGCAAGACGTGGCACTACGCCACGATCGTGGATATCACAAGCCTGCGTGAAACCGAGGCCAAGCTGCGGCTGCTTACGGACGGGGTCTCCGGCGGGCTGGGCACCTTTGAATACCGCAGGGGGAAGCTGCGCGCGCTGTATATCAACGACGGCTTCTTCCGCTTCCTCGGATACAGCCGCGAAGAGTACATGAAGATGTGTTCCGACGATTATCTCGCAACCGTCTACGAAGAGGACCGCGCGAATGTTTGGCTGGCTTTCCACGCGCTGCTCCGGGGAACCGGCCGCGATGAGTCCTGCACCTTTCGCTGCCGCACCAAGGACGGCGGATGCCGCTGGTTCAGCCTTGGCGCCAGCCTCGCGGAGCGGCACAGCGACAGCGCGATCTTCAACGTGGCGCTGTATGACGTCACCGAGCAGAAACGGGTGGAGCAGAAGCTGCGCTTGAGCGAGGAGGAATACCGCCTGGCGACGCTGCACAGCAACGTATCCATCGGGCGCTACTCCATTGCAAAGCGCTCCATCTCGCTGGCGCCGGCAACCGCCGCGAAGTACGGCTATCCCGAGGTGATGGAGAACATTCCCTACAGCCTGGTGGAGCAAGGGGACGTTTCCGACGACACCGCGCAGGCGTATGTTTCGTTTTACGAGCGGATTATGCGGGGAGAGAAGGAAGGGCGAACGAGGTACCAGAGAAAGCTCAACGGCGAGTGGACGTGGGTTGAAACACACTTTTCAACGCTCTATGCCAGCGATGGGAAGCCGGTCTCCGCTATCGTCTCCTTCCGTGACATATCGGATCAAATAGAACGCGAGGCCATCTATAAAAAATGGATGCAGTCGCTGCAGGATCGACCGGAGACGTCCTACACGCTGTTTCGCTGCAACCTGAGCAAGAACGCTTCCTTCCAGGCGGTGGAAGGCGCATTGCTCCGGCCGGCGCACCCGGTGCCCGATTCCGCGTCGTATACCGAGCGGTTGCAACGGTTTGTAGGGAATCATGTTCAGCAGGAAGATCGCGAGCGGTTTGTTGCAGCGTTTTCTTCCGAGGCGCTGCATGCCGGCTACCGCGCGGGAAAACACACCGCGATGCTGGAGTTTCGCGAGCCGCTGCCGGAGGGCGGCGAACGCTGGCTCCGGGCGACCATCGAACTGGTGGAGTACCCGGAGTCTACGGATATCGTGGCCTATATGCTCTTTGAGGACATCGATGCGCAAAAGCGCGAGGAGATGCAGACGCAGGCGCTCGCAACGACCGACCCGCTGACGGGGCTGCTCAACCGCAGTACGTTTCAGGAGCAGATGGAGGCCTGCGCGGCGCAGCGCGGCGAAGGGCTGCTCTGCGCGCTCTTCATGCTGGATTTGGATGGGTTCAAGCAGATCAACGATACGTTTGGGCATGTTGCGGGCGATCGGACGTTGGTCGAGATCGGGCAGAAGCTCCGCTCCGTCCTGCGAAAGGGCGACCTGATCTGCCGCATCGGCGGGGACGAGTTTATGGTGTTTCTGTGTGACCTGCCGGATCGGGACGCGATCGAAAAAAAAGCGGGGCAGCTTTGCGCACTGCTGCAAAAACCCCTGAGCGGGAGAGAGCCGATGTCGGTGAGCATCGGTATTGCGTGCCTGCCGGACGACGGCGCGGACTTTGAGGTGCTTTACCGCAAGGCGGATCTGGCGCTGTATCATGTCAAGGTGACCGGAAAGAATCACTTTGCGTTCTATGATCCAAGGCTGGAAACCGCCTCGGATATTTCCTCAAATTGACTTTTTTTTCTCAATGCCTTACGCTGGTGGCATCGGGAACGCAAAAAAAGATTCAAAAATGAGGGGAAAATGAGAAAAACAACAAAAGCAATCGCAATATTTCTGCTGCTGGCCTTAGCGCTTGGCCTGTTTGGCTGCTCGCTGCTCGGCGTCACCGCCACGGATGCGGTGCAACTTGTGCAGGGCAATCTGGACGGTATCTACCTCGGCAAGTACGATGCGAGCTATCTGAAGCTGGTCGACATGACCCAGGCGGAAGGGGAGGAAGCATATGAAGCCGCTCTCCGGACGGAGGCGGAGTACTTTATCGGCTACTATGGGATCGAATATCCGACCGAAGCGCTCTATGGCGAGATCATAGAGCTCTACCGCGATATATACGCAAAGGCGGATTTCACCGTTTCCGACGCGGCCAAGATAGACGATAAAACATTCGGAGTAAAGGTTCAGGTGCGTCCGCTCGACATCTTCGAGCTACTCTATGAGAACTGGGATGCGTATTCTGCCGACGTCTTTGCAGACTATACCGACGAACAGGTCGCGGCCATGAACGAAGAGGAGTATCAGGCGTACGATGCGCTCTGGGCGCAGACGATCCTCTCCACGTGCCGCGCGCTGCTGCCCCAGATGGGCACGATGGAAGAGCAGTCCCTGGTGGTTCAGGTGGAGCAGGATTCCGACGGATTCTGGATGATCAAGGACAGCGATCTTTCCGCGATAGACGCGCTGATCATCTATTATCCATAATACCGGCCGGCGAGAGAGCGCCGTATCTGCCGCCCGACGGGGCAAGCCTCCGCTGTACAGCCCGAGACAGCGGAGGTTTTTATTGTTTTATGCAGACGCCGAAGAAACAAAACGGGGCGGCCGCCGGTTTTTCGGGCGGCTTCCGCGGAAGCGGCAAGGGCGCGCCCGCCTTGACGGGATTGCTTTTGCATGATAGAGTGGAGAATCAAAAATATATGATATATCATGACAGCGAGGTCATGGCGAATACGGGGCGTATTCCGTCTGCCGCTGCATGGAGAAATGGAGCGGATGGATGCATGTTCAAAACCCGTACTTGACCGGCCTGATGGAGCGCGTCGTGAAGCGAAATCCCGCGGAGCCGGAGTTTCATCAGGCAGTGTGGGAGGTTTTGCAGTCGCTCGCACCCGTGGCGGCCGCGCACCCGAAGTATGTGACGGAGGGCGTTCTGGAGTGTCTCGTCGAACCGGAGCGCATCATAAAATTCCGCGTACCGTGGGAGGACGATCAAGGCGCGGTGCATGTCAACCGCGGGTTTCGGGTGCAGTTCAGCAGCGCGATCGGCCCATACAAGGGAGGCCTGCGCTTTCATCCATCCGTTTACGAGGGGATTGTCAAGTTTCTTGGGTTTGAGCAAATCTTCAAAAACAGCCTGACCGGCCTGCCGATCGGCGGCGGGAAAGGCGGCAGCGACTTCGACCCGAAGGGCAGGTCCGACGCGGAGGTGAAGCGCTTCTGCCAGAGCTTTATGTCCGAGCTGTTTAAGTACATCGGCCCGGATACGGATGTGCCCGCCGGAGATATCGGCGTAGGCGCGCGAGAGATCGGCTTTCTCTTTGGGCAATATAAGCGCCTGCGCAATGAGTTCACGGGCGTTCTGACCGGCAAGGGGCTGAGCTACGGCGGGAGTTTGGTGCGAACCGAAGCGACGGGGTACGGGCTTTGCTACTTTACGGACAACATGCTCAAGGCAGCAGGGAAGGGCTTCGAAGGGGCCACGGTCGTGATTTCCGGCTCGGGAAACGTTGCGATCTACGCTTGCGAGAAAGCGACGCAGCTCGGTGCAAGGGTCGTCGCCATGTCGGACTCCGGCGGGTTTATTTACGACAAGAACGGGATCGATCTGTCCTGCGTCAAGCAACTCAAAGAGGTGGAGCGCAAGCGCATCCGCGCATATCTGCAGATGCACCCCGGGGCGGAGTACCGCGAGGGCTGCGCCGGCGTGTGGCAGATCCCCTGCGATATCGCGCTGCCCTGTGCCACACAGAACGAGATCGACGAAACGTCCGCAAAGGCACTGGTGCAAAACGGCTGCTTCGCCGTGGCCGAGGGCTCCAATATGTCCACCACGCCGGGGGCGGTGGAGGTGTTTCAGTCGGCCGGCGTGCTGTTTGCGCCGGGCAAGGCGGCCAATGCAGGCGGTGTTGCCACCTCGGCGCTGGAGATGAGCCAGAATTCCATGCGCTTTTTCTGGAGCTTTGAAGAGGTGGATGACAAGCTCAGGGGCATCATGACGGATCTTTATCAGAATGTCTCCCGCGTCGCTGTGGAGTACGGCGCGCCGGGCGATTTTGTAACGGGCGCCAACATCGCGGGGTTCCTCAAGGTTGCGGACTCCATGCTGGCATACGGCCTGGTGTAAGGAGGCGTGCGTGAACGAATATACACACAGCGTGCTCGCCCGTTTGCAGCGGCTGTATGCGGATGAAGCGGAGTACCTGCAGTCGGTCAAGGCGTGGCTTGCGCTGGTTTCGCCTGCCGTTGCGCGCAACCCGGAGTATGAAAGACTCGACCTGCTCAACCGGATGGTGGAGCCGGAACGCATGGTCAGCTTCCTTGTGCCGTGGGAGGACGACGAAGGCCGCTGGCATACCAGCCACGGCTACCGCGTTCAGTTCAACAGTGCCATCGGGCCATACAAAGGCGGACTGCGGTTCCATCCGTCCCTCAACGCAGGCGTCGTGAAGTTTCTGGGGTTTGAGCAGACGTATAAAAACGCGCTTTCCGGCCTGCCCATCGGCGGCGCGGCCGGCGGGGCGGACTTCGACCCCAAGGGCAGGAGCGAGCGCGAGATCATGCGCTTTTGCCAGTCGTTCATGACGTCGCTGTATCGATACATCGGCTCGGATACCGATGTGCCGGCAGGCGACGTCGGCGTGGGCGCGCGCGAAATCGGATACCTGTATGGCGAATACAAGCGTCTGACGGGGCGCTCCGAAAGCGGCGCAATCACCGGAAAAGGGCTGACATACGGCGGATCCAAGGTGCGCCTGGAAGCCGCGGGATTTGGCGCGGTCTATTTCCTCGCGCGGATGCTGGAGCACCGCGGAGAGACGCTGGAAGGCAAGCGCATCGTCGTTTCGGGCTTCGGCAACATGGCATGGGGCGTATGCCGCAAGGCGGCGCAGCTCGGCGGGAGGGTGGTTACATTGTCCGGGCCGGACGGGTATGTCTACGATGCCGACGGCGTCCATACGCCTGAAAAGCTCGACTACATGGCGCAGATGCGCGCATCCGGCGCAGACAGGGTGCAGGCTTATGCCGAGCGCTTCGGTGTGCCGTTTTACGCCGGCAGGCGGCCGTGGGAGGTGCGGGCGGAGATCGTCATGCCCTGTGCCATTGAAAATGAGATCCATCTGGAGGATGCCGAGCGGATACTCGAAAACGGCGCGCGCTATTATGTGGAGGCGGCAAACATGCCGGCCACAAACGAGGCGCTGACGCTTCTGCGCCTCAGCCCCCGGATCGTCACTGCGGGGGCGAAGGCCGCAGGCTCGGGCGGCGTGGTCGTATCTGCGCTCGAGATGGCGCAAAACAGTCTGCGCTACAGCTGGAACAGAGCGGAGGTAGACGCGCGCCTGCGGGACACGATGAACGCCATCTACGACGCATCCGTGCTGGCGGCCGGCAGATATGGCCTCGGCTATGACCTGATCGCGGGAAACGATATCGCGGCGTTTGAGCGCATCGCGCGCGCGATGCTTGCGCAGGGGATGTAGCAGCGGGCGCCCTGTGCCGCAGAGCGCGGTGTGCGGCGCGAGATCGCGTATGTTTCGCGCGCTCATATCCCGCGCCGGATTTTGCCCGCGCGTCGATTGAATCCGGCGGGATAAGATGATATACTCAACGGGAAATCAGGCTTGTTTTTAATGAAAAAGCACATTACATCAAGGAGATCCCGCTATGAAAAAGCTGTTTTCCGAGTTTAAGGCGTTCATCGCCAAGGGCAGCGTGGTCGATCTGGCCGTCGGCGTCATCATCGGCGCGGCGTTCAAGGGGATTGTGGACTCGCTGGTCAACGACATCATCTCCCCGCTCATCGGTCTCGTTGCGGACACAAACTTTACCGAGCTGGTCTGGCAAGTCGGCGGTGTCTCCATCGGCTACGGCGCGTTTATCACGGCGATCATCAACTTCCTGCTCATGGCGCTCGTGCTCTTCCTGCTCGTGAAGGCCATCGGTGCAGCGCGCAGCTTTGGCACAAAATCCGGCAGGGGAGAGGTGGAGACGGCCGTCCCGACGGAGAAAACTTGCCCCTACTGCAAGAGCCGGATCCCGATCGACGCGACCCGCTGCCCATACTGCACGTCGGAGGTTGAATAAGTTGGAGAAAAATCAACTGCCCACCCCCGATACAGAACAGGGCGGCCTGCCGCGGCAGGATGCGCCCGCGCAGCCTGCGGAGGAACTGGACGAGCTGCAAACGAAGGTGCGCGCTCTTCCCGAGGCACGGTGGGTCCTCCTTCAACGCGCCGTTGGCGCGGCGCTCGGCCTGCTTTGCGGGCTGCTGCTGACGTACTTCGGTTCGTTTGAATCCACGGGGATGTTCGGCACCGTCGGTGCGGTGCTCATTGCGTTGTTTGTGCCCGGCGTGATTGAAAAGCGGGTCAAGCGAAGCGTGCAGAAAGGCCGCGTCGCGCTGATGATCGCGCTCGGCGTCTGGCTGGCCGCCTATGCGTTGATCATGCTTGCCAGCGGGGTGCCGTTGCTCGCGGCGGACGCATGAGCGGATGGAGGAGAGAATGAAAGATCAACCGCTGGTCTCGATCGTATGCCCCTGCTACAACGAAGAGGCCATGCTGCTGCTGTACTATGAAGCGATGCAAAGCCGCGTGTTTTCGCAGCTGCCGGGCTATGATTTTGAGCTGCTACTGATCAACGACGGCTCGAAGGATCAAACACAATCGATCCTGCGCGACCTTGCGCGCGCGGACGAGCGGGTGAAATACATCTCCTTTTCGCGCAACTTCGGCAAAGAGGCCGCCATGTATGCGGGGCTGAAGAACGCAAAAGGGGATTTTGTCTGCGTGATGGACTGCGACCTGCAGGATCCGCCGGAGATGATCCCGCAGATGCTGGAGCGGCTCTCGGCCGACGCGTGCGACTGCGTCGCCACCCGCCGCGTTACGAGAAAGGGCGAGCCCAGACTGCGCAGCGCGTTTGCGCGGGCGTTTTACAGGCTGATCAACCGGATTTCGGATACGGAGTTTGTCGACGGCGCGCGGGATTTTCGCATGATGCGCCGCTGCGTCACGGACGCGGTGCTCGAGCTCGGCGAGTACCACCGCTTCTCCAAGGGGATCTTCATGTGGGTCGGGTTCGACACCGTCTGGCTGGAGTATGAGAACGTGGAGCGGGCGGCGGGCGAGACCAAGTGGTCGTTTTGGAAGCTGACGCGGTATGCGATCGAGGGAATCGTCTCCTTCTCCACCGCGCCGCTGCAGCTGGCGACCGCAGTGGGCAGCGTGGTCTCCGCGCTGGCGCTGATATACATGGTCGTCCGCGTGCTCATCGCGATGATCTGGGGCAACCCCGTTGCGGGCTATCCGTCCCTGCTGGCGATCATGCTCACGCTCGGCGGGCTCGTGCTGCTCGCGCTCGGCGTCATCGGCGAGTATGTCGCGCGCACCTACATGCAGGTCAAGCGGCGCCCGCTCTACATCCAAAAAGAGAGCAACCTCAAAGATTGAGCGACGTAAAACGTGAGGGCGGAGCCGTTGGGGTCCGCCCTCAGTGCGTCTGCTTGCGCCCAAGCCAATGGATCACGGCGGGGGCGAGCGTAAGCCCCAGCTTTTGCTGCAGCCGCAGAGAGGCGGTATTTTGGATGGCGATCTGGCAAAAGGGGACGCGGCCCAGCGCGAGCAGGTGATTGATCAGGTACGCTTCCAGACAGTAGCCAAGGCCGAGTCTGCGGTAGTCCGGCAGGATCTCCAGCAGTCCCATGGAGCGCTCGTCATGCGTGCCGCAAAAGCCGGCCGGTTCGCCGCGCACGAACACGCCGAACATGCCCGCTTCGATGCGCTCGCGAATGTAGCCGATATCGTCCACCGTGCGGTAGTGCGCATGCACAAATTCGACGTGCCCGGTGTCGAGCGGGCGGATTTGCGCCCCTTGCGGCAGCACATAGGGGACCGGCGTATCCAGAAGATAGGCGGCGTTGCGACAGTCCATGATGGTCGTAAAGCCGCAGTCTTGTGTCAGCGCATCCAGCAACTCCGCACCGTGCAGCACGATCATCCGCTCGTCCGAGGCATCCGCCCCCTGCGTGAGCAGCGGCAGAAACCGCGTTCCGCACCCTGGCTCGCAGGCGAGCGCAAACAGGCTGTCGTGCTCGAGCAGCACGCCGGAGCCACCGGCGAGCACCACGCGGACGTCCGGCAACTGGAGCATTTCCAGCATGTCGATGTTGGCCAGACGATTTTGCCCGAGATAGTCAAACGCGCGTTGTTTCATGTGTTGGAGTGTAGCATGTTTGCATGCGGATCACAAGGAAAACGCCGCGAAAAATCGCCCGCGGCGAGGCGGAGAACGGGCGCGAACAGGCGCCGGACGCGTTTGACAGAACACCGGGCAAATGGTAAACTACGGGGGTATCATACGGCGAGGTATATAGGGAGAGAATTCCCTCTTTTTTTGAAAGGAACCGCGCGATGGCGGATGTAACGGCGATTGTCCTGACGCTCAACGAGGAAAAGAATATCGGCGCGTGTCTCGACTCCGTATCGGGGTTTTGCGAGCGCGTGGTCGTGATCGACAGCGGCAGCACGGACCGAACGCTGGAGATCGCGCGCGCGCGCGGCGCGGATGTCTATGCGCATCCGTTTACATACTATGCCGCGCAGTATAACTGGGGCGTGGACAACGCGGGCATCGCTACCTCCTGGACGCTGCGGCTGGATGCGGACGAACGCTTTACGCCCGCGGTCTGCGCGCGCTGTGAGACGCTTTTGCGCGAGCACGCGCATGACGATGTCAACGGCATCGTCATGGAAAGCGATTTTTTCTTTCTCGGCCGGCAGATGAAGCACGGCGGCAGCAAGAAGCGCAAGATCATGCTTTTCAAGACCGGAAAAGGGCGGATCGAGGATCGCAAGCGCGACGCGCACACGATCCTGCTCGAGGGGCGTACCATCGCGATCAGGGAGCGCTATCTGCACTATGACTTCAAGGATCTGACGAGCTATATCAGCCGCTACAACTGGTATGCCATCCGCGAGCTGCAGGACTACCTGGCTTTTGAGCAGGGGGCAAGCTTCGACGCAAACACAGACCCCAGACTTCGAAAGCACCGCAGAAAGAAGTTTACGGTCTATTACCGCGCGCCGATGTTCTTGCGCGCATGGCTTTGGTTTGTCTACAATTACTACATTCGGCTCGGATTTCTGGACGGGAAGGAAGGGTATCTCTACCACTACTTCGAGAGCTACTGGTATCGTTTTCTCGTGGATGCGAAGATCTACGAATACCGCAAGACCGGGGCCGCCGAGAGCGAGCTTCGTGCGCTGGGAAAGTGAGCGCGGCTATGGCTGATCCGGTTCGTGTGCTCATGGTGCTGACCGTGCGATATGGAAAAAACGGCATCGCGAACTGCGTGATGAACTATATCGCGCGGATGGATCCCGCGCGGGTGCGCTGCGACCTCGTGTGTCCAAATGAGCCGGGGCGCGATGCACGCATGGCGGTTGAGCGCGGCGGCGGCAGCGTGTTTGTGCTTGGCGGACGAAACAAGCGCCCGCTTGCATATATGCGCGCGCTGCGCGAGCTTGTACGGCAGCGGCAGATCGAGATCGTCCATGCACACGGCAACAGTGCGACGCTTGCCGCGGAGATGATCGCGGCGCGGCGCGGCGGCGCGCCGGCGCGCATGCCGCACTCCCACAACACGACCTGCACGATGAAGACGGCAGACCGGCTACTGCGTGGCATTTTTTACAAAAACAGCACGCATCCCGTTGCCTGCTCGGCGGCGGCGGGTGAGTGGCTCTTCCCCGGGCGCTCCTATACCGTGCTGAACAACGCGATCGACACGGAGCGCTTTCGGTTTTCGCAGAAGGCGCGCGAGGACACGCGCGAGCGGCTCGGCGTCGAGCCGGGGACGTTTGTCTGCCTGCATGTCGGTGCTTTCAACGAGCAGAAAAATCAGGCGTTTCTGCTCGAAGCGTTTCGCCGCCTGCAGGAGCTGCGCCCGAGCGCGGCGCTGCTGCTCGCCGGCGAAGGGGAGAGGCGCGCTTCCTGCGAGGCGCGTGCGGAGGCGCTCGGCCTGCGCAGACGGGTTTCGTTTCTGGGCGGGCGCGATGATATTCCGGCGTTGCTTTCCGCGGCGGATGCGTTTGTATTGCCCTCGCTGCATGAGGGGCTGCCGCTGACGCTGGTGGAGGCGCAGTGCGCGGGGCTTGGCTGCGTCGCCTCCGACCATGTGACGCGCGAGGCCGCGCTGACGGGGCTGGTTACGTTTGCGCCGATCGCTCGGGCGGAGGATTTTGCCGCCGCGATGGCCGGCGTGGAAAGCGGCGCGCGCGCGGAGGCGTCCGCAGATGCGATTGCTCACGCGGCGGAAGCCGGCTATGATGTTTCACAAAACGCCGAGGCGCTGATGCGCCTTTATGAGCGGATTGCGCGCTGACGGGAGACGGAACCGGGGGAGGAACGCCACGCATGAAAAAACTCATGATCGTAACGCACAAGATGAGCGGCGGAGGTTGCGAGCGTGTGATCGCGCAGCTGCTGGGCCGGTTTGCGCAAGAAGGCATTGAGTGCGTACTGGTCACGGAGTGTGGCGTGCCGTCGTTTTACGACCTGCCGGAGTCGGTCGAGCAGATCTATCTGACGTTTGATCAGACGCTGCCGGCGCGCAGGATACCAAAGGCGTACAAGAAGCTGCGCAGGATCGTAAAGCAAAAGAAGCCGGATCTCGTGCTTGCGCTGCCGGAGAAGGTAAACGTTTGGACGGTGCTGTATCTGCTCGGCACCGGCGTGCCCGTCGTGGTCAGCGAGCGAAACGATCCGCACCGCCACCCGGAGAGCCGGATCAAGCGCATCCTCCGCCGGTTGTTCTACCCCTTTGCCAAAGGGTTCATTTTCCAAGCAGACGATGCCGCGCAGTTTTTTCCGCGTTCGATTCGGGCGCGCGGCGCTGTGCTCGACAACCCGCTGGATACCGCGCGCATTCCCATGCGATTCGATGGTGAACGAAAGCGCACCGTCGTTGCGGCGGGCAGGCTGCATCCGCAAAAGAATTTCGACCTGCTGATTCGCGCGTTTGCGCGCTTTTACAAAACGCACCATGCTTATTCGCTCGTGATCTACGGCGAAGGGCCGGAGAGAGCACGGTTGATGCAGACCGCAAACAGGCTCGGCATCGCGGGGGCGGTCGAGTTGCCGGGGCAGAGCAAAACGCTGCCGGAGGATATCAACGATTGCGGTATGTTTGTACTGAGCTCCGACTATGAAGGCATGCCAAACGTGCTGATCGAGGCGATGGCGAGCGGCCTGAGTTGCATCGCGACGGACTGCCCGATCGGCGGCGTGCGCTCCCTGATCACGAACGGCGAGAACGGGCTGCTGGTTCCGGTGGGGGATGAGGATGCGCTGTATGCGGCCATGTGCCGCTTGGCGGATGACGAGGATTATGCCGTGCGGCTTGGCCGTTGCGCAGCCGAAGTCCGCGAGAGGCTGGATGAGGTTGTTGTAGCTGGAAAATGGCGTTCGTATCTCGAACGTGTTGCCGGGCGGTAGCCCGTTTGCGCGCGGCATTTGTGACATATCCATTTATTTTACGCCCGGATGTACGGGCGATTTTAACCGATTGATACCTGGAGGAGTAAGCATGAGCCTGGAGATCATCATCGCAGGAGACGCCGTCATCGGCAAGGATAACGCAGCCGAGTTTCAAACAAGCACGCCCGGACTTCTGCTCGGCGGGCTCGGGCAGCTATGGCAGGCTGCGGACGCGCGCGTTTTTACCCTTGCATCCCCGCTGACAGACGCTGCGGGCTGCTGCGCAGAAGCCGCAGCGCCGGCCTGCGCGGAGGGAATCGCCGCGTTGAACCCGACGGGTGTCAACCTCTGCACGGAGCGCATCGCTGCCTGCGGCGAGGCGGGGATTCTTGCTACGCGCGCGGCGCTCAAGAGCAGGCAAGTCGCCTTCTTTGGTGCAGGCGAGGATACGGATGAAGCGGATCAGCCGTTTTTCTTTGTGCGGCACGGGGTACGTGTCGGCCTGTATGCCGTCTGTGCGGATGAAGGCGCGTGTGCGACGGAGCGCAAAGCCGGCTCGAACCCGCTGGACCTCATCAATCTGGGCGATCGCGTGCGGGAGATCAAGTCCAACTGCGACCGGCTGGTCGTCATCTATCGCGGCGGAACCGGGGGATACCCGTATCCCACGCCGTTTGAGCAGAAAGTCTGCCGCAAGGCTGCCGAATGCGGCGCGTCGCTCGTGCTGAGCGAGGGCAGTCATACCGCCGGCTGCAGCGAGCGCTGGAACAACACCACCATCGCGTATGGCCTTGGGGGGTTCCTCGGCGGCGAAGCGCAGGCTGGGCTCCTGGTGCGCTACACCGTTGGGGACTACGGCGCGGATACGGTTGAATTTGTGCCGGTGACAGGGACGCTTGGCAAAGCGTCGCTTGCCGGCGAGGCGGAGGCTGCCGCGCTGCTGGAGACGTTTGAAAAGCGTTCTTTGCGCGTGCGCATCGAGGGGTTTGTACCCGCGCGGTTTGCCGAGATGCAGGCTGCTTCGGCGTGATGTGCGACGGCCGGCAGGCGAAGGAGGAAATCGGTCAGGATGTTGTTGAGCATACTCGTTCCGGTCTACAACTCAGAATCGTATCTCGCGGAATGCGTGGAATCCGTTCTGCGGCAGAGTGAGCGCGACTTTGAGCTTGTGCTGGTGGACGACGGGTCAACCGACGGCGGCGGTGCGCTCTGCCAGCGGTATCAGCAGCAGCACCCCGACAGGATCCGCCTGATCCGGCAGCCGAACCGGGGGCTGATCCTTGCGCGGCGCGCGGGGATCGCCGCGGCGCATGGGGACTACTGCATGTTTCTTGACGCAGACGACGCCTATGAGCCGGATTGCCTCGCCACCGTGCGCGAGACCATAGAACAAACCGGAGCGGACATCGTCCTATTCAACAACTACAGCTATTTTGAGGAAGACGGCTCCATCGAACCAAACAAAGCGGTGTTTGCAGATGAAGAAGTGTTTTTCGGGCAGGCGAAACGCCGGCTTTACCAAATGATGATCGCGTCCGAACGGATCAACAACCTCTGCATGAAGGCGATCCGTACACCGCTCTTGCAGGCGGACGATACGCCGTATGCGCGCTTTGCCGGCAATCCGCATGGAGAAGATCTGCTGCAATCGCTCTATCCTCTGACGCACGCCGAGCGCATCGTATATCGCGCGCGCATGCTCTACCGTTACCGGCGGCACGGGGAAGGGATGACGCGCAAAGCGGACCTGCGCGAAGCCGAGCGGTTGCTCAATCCGCCTGTTATGCGGCAGCTGCGCGCATATATGACGCTGTGGGGGATGGACGACGCGCGGATGCTGGAAGCCTTTCAGGCGCGTAAAATCCATGCGCTCCTCACCGTATTTTGGCAGAACTACCGCAGGGCGCAGAGCGCACAGCAGCGCCGCGTCGTGATGGACTATGATTGGGCCGCGCTGCTCGACGCAGAGGGCAGAAGCGTTGGAAACGGGAGCCTGCCGCTTGTGCGCCGTCTGCAGCTTTTTGCACTGCTCCATAAGCAAAAATGGCTGCTGGATGCATTCTTGGCGCTGGGCAGCAGAAAGATGAGGGCAAGGCATGGCGCATAAACAGCCGCTGGTTTCCATCGTTTGTGACACGTATAATCAAGCGCCGTATATCCGGCGCGCGCTGGACAGCTTTTTGAGTCAGCAGACCGATTTTCCATTTGAGATCATCGTGCATGACGACGCGTCGACAGACGGAACGGCGGATATCCTCCGTTCATATGAGGCGGCGCATCCGGAACTGTTTCGCTGCGTGTACCGCACGCAGAACATCTACTCGAAAGATCCGAAGATCCTCGAACACTATGTCTTCCCGCTCGCGCGCGGCAAATATACCGCCATCTGTGAGGGGGACGATTATTGGACGAGCCCGCACAAGCTGCAAAAGCAGGTTTCGTATATGGAGGCGCATCCGGACTGCGTGCTCTGCGTCTGCGCGGGCGAGCTGGTTGATCCCGAGGAGAATCCGCTTGGGCTGGTCGCCCCGTATGATGCGGATACGGATATTCCCGTCGAGGACATCATCCGCGGCGGCGGCGGCTTCGTCGCAACCGCGTCCATCGTGACGCGCACACACCTGGCGCAGAACCGCGGCGCGTTTTGCGACCTGACGGATGTGGACGACGCCGTGCTGCAGATATGGTTTGCCTCCAACGGCACAACGCACTATTTCTCGGAGCCGATGTGCGCCTACCGGCAGGCGGTGCCGGGATCTTGGACGCTGGCGTACCACGCCGCGGGGAGGGAAGCGCAGATCCGCCATCATGCAAGCCTTGCGCGCGCACTGCGGGCGTTTGACGCAGAGAGCGGATATCGCTGGCACGATGCGGTCGATTTCAACGCCACCTATCAGGAATATGAGGTGCTTCGCATGCAAAACGACCTACCGGCGCTCAAAAAGCCGCCGTACCGGGCGCGGTATTTGACGTTGCCGTTCAGGCGGCGCGTCCGCATGCACTTGGTGCGGTGGGGCGTGATCAAACAACAGCAGGGAGGGTAACGATATGGCTGCCGAAACCCAACCGCTCGTAACGGTCATACTGCCGACGCATAACCACGCGCCGTTTATTGCGCAGGCCATCGAGAGTGTGCTCATGCAGCAGACCGCGTTTCCGTTTGATATATTGCTGCACGACGACGCGTCTACGGATGGTACGGCGGATGTCTGCAAGGCGTACGCTGCAAGGTATCCGGAGAAGATCAGGCTCATTGTGCAGACGATCAACCAGTATACGATCGACCGGCGCATCCAGTCGCATATCCTCATCCCGCGGGTGGAAGCAAAATATACCGCTATCCTCGACGGGGATGATTACTGGATCAGCAAAGACCGGTTGCAAAAGCAGGTGCAATATCTGGAAGAACACCCGGACTGTACGCTCTGCGTCGGCGCGGCAGAGTGGGTGGATGCTTCGGGTCGGGTAGCCGGCAAGTCGGCGCCCTACCCGGTAAGCCGTGTGATCGATCCGGCGGATATGATCCGTGGCGGCGGCGGGTTCGTTGCGTCCGACACCATCGTGATGCCGACGCGGCTTCTGCGTGATCTGCCGGAATTCGCCGACCATACCGAGGTGGAGGACATCCCGTTTCAACTGCTTGGCGCGTTGGCGGGCTATGCCTGGTATTTCGCCGAGTCGTTTGTGGCCTGCAGACAGGCGGTGCCCGGCAGTTGGTCGACGCGCCAGTATGCCTCAGGCATGGAGACGCGGATCAAGACGAGCCGCGAGCTCATTGCGCTCAACGAGGGATACGATGCATTTTCCGGCGGGAAGTATCACGACGCGTTTACAGATGCGATTCGATATCAGGAGTTCCTGATTCTGACCTATCGGCATCAGCTCGGTGAGGCGAAACGGCCGCCGTATCGCGTGTATTACGACCGGCTTTCGTGGAAGCGGAAGCTGCGCCTCTTTGGGGAGAAATATTGCGGCGGCATCACCCTGCGCTACATCGCGTGGGCGCGCGGCCGCAGGAAGTAAAGAAGGTAGAATGGACCAGACATTTCGCAACAAGACCATATCCGGAGTGATCTGGAAAGCGATGGAGAGCGGTGGCAATCAGCTCGTCAAGTTTGTGATCTCTGTCGTGCTGGCTCGCATGCTCGACCCGGAGAACTATACGACGCTCGCGCTGTTGCTCATCTTTGTCAACATAGCAGATGTGCTAGTCAAGCGAGGCTTTGCTACCGCGCTGATACAGCGAAAAGAAGCGGATAATATCGACTTCTCCAGCGTGCTGTGGTTGACGCTGGCCTTGGCTTCGGTATTCTACGCGGTGCTGTTTTTTGGTGCCCCTGCGATCTCGCGTTTTTACGAGCAGCCATTGATTGTCCCTGCGCTGCGCGTGGTGGCGCTATCGCTGTTCACCGGAGCGTTCAACTCCGTGCAAAGTGCGATCATTCAGCGCAAGCTTGAGTTTCGAAAGTTTTGTATGGGTACACTGGGGGCGACGCTGGTCTCCGGTGCAATCGGGATCTATCTGGCGTACGCGGGGTATGGCGTTTGGGCGCTGGTTGCGCAGCAATTGATCAGCTCCTTTGCCAACGTTCTACTGCTGTGGCTGCTTGAGCGCTGGCGACCCATGTTCGTGTTTTCGCTTTCCCGCGTGCGTTCGCTCTTCAGCTTCGGTTGGAAGCTGTTGATTTCAAGTTTGCTGGACACGGGATACAGTAGCCTTTCTGCGCTTGTGATCGGTAAGCGCTATATCGGAGATTCGCTCGCGTTTTACAATCGCGGACGGCAGTATCCTGACATGATCGCAAACAATCTCACCAGCATCGCGCTGGCGGTGTTGTTTCCCGCTTACGCGCAGCATCAGGATGACAAAGAACGTGTGCGTGAGATGGTGCGAAAGACCAATCGTTCTACCGCGCTGATGATATTCCCCATGATGGTCGGCTTAGCTGCAGTCGCAACGCCGTTTGTGCGCGTACTGTTGACGGATAAATGGTTGCCGAGCGTGCCGTATTTACAGATCATGTGTATCGTGTTTGCGTTGTATCCGGTTGAGGCTACTGATCTTCAGGCGATGAATGCGCTAGGCAGGAGCGATATCTATCTTGCGACCGAGATCGTTAAGAAACTCTTCGGTATCGCCGTGCTGTCTGTTGCTGTATTTGCGTTTACAACGCCGCTCGCCATCGCATGGGCCGTTGCGATTACCGCTGTGTTCTCGATGATCGTGACGATGGTGTACATGAAGAAGCTCTTTGCTTACCGCTGGCGGGAGCAGATATGGGATATGGTGCCTCCGGTTCTGCTCTCCGCCGTGATGTGCGGCGCGGTCTACGGGGTTTCGCTCCTGCCCCTGCCCGAGGTGGTGAGCCTGATCCTCCAGGTCATCTGCGGGGTTGCGGTTTATCTGGGGCTGGCGGTATTATTGAAGCTGGAGAGTTTCCAATACCTCTGGATCTCCATGAAATCGTATTTTTCCAAGCAAAAGGCGTCCGGCGCGCAAGAATGAGTCCTGCGGGGCGGATGCATCAAATATTCTGCGGCCCAGGCGGCCGTGAGCAGCGAAAGGGATGATGGACATGAAGATCTCGGTAGCGGGAACGGGGTATGTCGGCCTGGTGGCGGGCGTGTGCTTTGCGGAAAAAGGACACTTTGTTACCTGCGTGGATGTGGATGAAGAAAAGCTTGCATTGCTGCGCAGGGGCATTTCGCCGATCTATGAAGCAGGGCTTGAAGAGCTGCTGAAAAAAAACATCGCGGCCGGGCGCCTTTTCTTCACGAGTGATGCGCAAAGCGCATATGCGGATGCGGACGCGGTCTTCATCGGCGTCGGCACGCCGGAGCAGCCCGACGGCAGCGCAAACCTGCGCTACATCGCCGCAGTCTGCCGGCAGATAGCCCGGAGCGTCACGCGGGACTGCCTCGTCGTGGTGAAATCGACCGTGCCGGTCGGCACAAACGACAAGGTAGAGCAATTCATCAAGGATAATTTGGAGCGGGATGTAACGGTTCGCGTTGCGAGCAATCCGGAGTTTCTGGCGCAGGGGAACGCCGTTTACGACACGCTGCACGCTGCGCGCGTCATCATCGGCGCGGACGACGAAGTGGCCCGGAAGATGCTCCTGGAGATCTATGCCCCGTTTGACCTGCCCGTCGTTTCGGTCTCGCGCCGCTCGGCGGAGATGATCAAGTACGCCTGCAACAACTTTCTCGCGCTGAAGATCTCATATATGAACGACATCGCCAACCTCTGTGAACTCGTTGGCGCCAATATCGACGACGTTGCTGAGGGCATGCGCTACGATTCGCGCATCGGCGCAAAGTTCCTCAAGGCGGGCGTGGGGTACGGCGGGAGCTGCTTTCCAAAGGACACCAAGGCGCTGACTTATCTTGCGCACCAGCACGGGATACAGCTCAAAACCGTGGACGCAGCGGTGGAGATCAACGCGCGGCAGAAGACGCGTCTCTTTGAAAAGGCGAAAAAGCGGCTCATGACGTTTGAAAACGTGAAGGTAGCGGTGCTCGGACTTGCGTTTAAGCCGGGGACGGACGACCTGCGCGAAGCGCCCGCACTCGACAATGTGCGCCTGCTGCTCGAGCACGGCGCGGATCTGGTCTGCTACGACCCTGTAGCAGCGGAGAACTTCGCCAAGCGCTACCCGGAGGTCAAGCTGGCGGGGAGCGCGGAGGAAGCGCTGGACGGCGCATTTTGCTGCTTTATCTTCACGGAGTGGGACGAATTTGTCCGCCTTGCGCCGGAGGTGTTTCGCCGCAAGATGCGCGTGCCGCTGGTATACGACGGCCGCAACCTCTTTGATCCGGAGTGCATGCAGCGCGGTGGGGTGGAGTATTACTCCATCGGCCGATAGGAGGGGGCGCGACATGGCGGATCACGACGAAAAAACGATTCTGATCACGGGCGCGGCTGGCTTTATCGGCTACCATCTGGCCTTGCGCTTGCTGGGGAGCGGGCTGCACGTGCTCGGGGCGGACAGCGTAAACGACTACTACGACCCTTCGCTCAAGCGCGCGCGTCTGGAGCGGCTTCTGGCATTTGAGCGTTTCACCTTTTACGAAGGGAATCTGGCGGACGAGGCGTTCACGCAGCGCCTGTTTGCCGAGGCCAGGCCGGATGCGGTCGTGCATCTTGCCGCGCAGGCGGGCGTGCGCTACAGCATCGACAACCCGCGCGCTTATATCGAGAGCAATGTGCTGGGGTTTTTCAACGTGCTGGAAGAGGTGCGCCACCACCCCGTGGAGCACTTTCTCTTCGCCTCCAGCTCATCCGTTTACGGCAACCGCGACAAGACGCCGTTTTCGGTGGAGGACCGGGTGGACAAACCCGTTTCGCTCTATGCGGCCACCAAAAAGAGCAACGAGCTGTTTGCCTACACCTACTCGCATCTCTACGGCGTCCCTGCGACGGGGCTTCGCTTCTTCACCGTATACGGCCCGTTCGGGCGGCCGGATATGGCATATTATAAGTTTACAAAGGCGATCCTGGCGGGTAAGGCGATCGATGTGTACAACGGCGGCGATATGCTGCGTGATTTTACATATGTAGATGACGTGACCGCCTGTGTCGAGCGGATGCTGTTCAGCCCGCCGAAGGCGGATGAGACCGGCGCGCCGTTCGCCGTCTACAACATCGGCAACCACAACCCCGTCAAGCTCATCGACTTCATCCGCGCGCTCGAACGCGCGCTTGGAAAGAGCGCCGAGCTGAACTATCTGCCGATGCAGCCGGGAGACGTGGAGAAGACGTATGCGGATATCTCCCAAACGAGCCGCGACTTTGGATTTGCGCCCACAACACAGATCGAACAAGGCTTAAAACAGTTTGCCGACTGGTATTTAGCGTATTACGGAGAAAAATAATCATGACGCGCGTATCCGGCTTATTTGCTTTACCCAAAATCGCGATGGAAAAGAGATGGGATCGAGTGATCGGCTTCTATAACTACACGGTCGTGCTGACATACCTTGGCGTCGTGAGCGCGATGATCGGCATTGCGCTGGCGATGTTCGGGCAGACGTCTATGGCGGTGATCTGCCTTATGGTATCCGGCTGCTGCGATCTGTTTGACGGTTCGGTCGCGCGCACGCGTACACGCACGCAACAGGAGCGGAAGTTTGGAATCCAGATCGACTCGCTGGCGGATCTGATCTGCTTCGGCGTGCTGCCCGCGGCGATCGGCTTCTCGATCGGCCTGACGCGCTGGTATGAGGCGGCGGCCTTGATCCTATACGTGCTCGCTGCGCTGATCCGCCTGGCCTACTACAATGTGACCGAGGATGCGCTTGCGTTTTATGAGAATACGGCGCGCGTGTATTATGATGGGCTGCCGGTGACTACGGTTGCCCTGTGGATACCGGTGATCTTCGCACTGCGGCCTGTGATGCGAAGCGGATTTTCGCTGCTCTACGCGGTGAGTCTGCTTGTCTGCGCCGCCACGTTTCTCACGAAGATCAGGGTGCGAAAGCTCGGCATGAAGGGGATGCTCGCAACTGCGGCCTGCGGTCTCGCGGTGCTGGCGTTGCTCATCATCGAGTGGAACGGAGCCGCCGCCTGAAGGCTGCAAATCAACAAGCGCCCGGTTCTGCCGGGCGCTTTGCCGAGCAAGCAAACATGAATCAGCTGAGTAAAACGGTAAAAAACTCTGTGACCGCCGCAACCCAGCGATCGAGAAACAAAGTCTTAACATCGGCGTAAGCGCGCAGCACGCCCTTTGGAATCGCGTTTCGCGCGCTGTTGAGGATGGCGCGCGCGGCGCCCTGCCCATCCCCTGCGGCGGAGGCGGCATAGTCCAGCGCGATAAAGGCGAGCGCCAGCAGGAGCGCGAGCGCAACGAGCGAAAGAAGAAAGCGCGCAAGCCCGCCAAGCACGCCGCCTCTGCCGTGCACAGCGTGTACAACGCCGTTTTCCGCACCGCAGTACGGACAATAAGCGCCTGAAAAGCGCGTTTTACAGCGGCGGCAGACGGTATGCGGCTTACGTGCGTTTCGCGGCATTTCGCAACAGCTCCAGCGCTTCTTTTTTGCGGATGATATGACAGGCGGGGTTTTGAAACTCGTTTTCGGGGCAGTAGCCGAGGGAGACGCAGCTTGCGCCCGCGTCCGCAAACAGGGCGGGGGCTGCTTCTTTGCAAAGGCGCAGCATCTTGTTGGCCAGGTCGCGGATTTCCGTCTGCGCATTCAGGCAGCAGCGGATCTTGAACCAATCCAGCAGCGCATGCGCGTTCATGCCGATGAGCGCCTTGAACTCCGTGGCCTGCGGCTTGAGATAGCGCAGGTCTTCTTCTTTGTAGCCCGCGTCCACTCCCTGGTCATACCACTGCTCGAGCATGCCGAGCAGGTCGGCGGCGCCGAGCGAGACGCTCGAACCGTCCGGCAGGGTGCAAGACGCGCGATGGGAGAGGATTGCGTCCGGCAGCACCACGTCATAGGAGCGCTTTCCGCCCTTTTGCACGCGCCCGCTCTTGATGAGGTAGCTTGCGAGGCGCTTGCGTACCAGTTGCACCTCCGTCACGCGCGAATAACCTTCGACGCCGAAGAGAAAGTAGTCGAACTCCGTTGCCGCAAGGTGCCCTTTTTCGATGATACTGCGCACGAGGTCGGCATTGTAAGGCGATGCGATGATCTCGCTCAGGTTTCGCTCGCTGCGCGTAAAGCGTGCCGCCACATCCGTATACACCTTGCCGCCGCCAGCCAGCAGAACGACGGTTCCGTCCCCAACCCGCATTTGGTTCATAGCGTTATGTCTCCTAGTTGATTGACCACGCGCGCGATGCCCGCGTTTTTGATGAGCCGCGTGCACATGATGCATGGCTCGGGGTTCTCGATCGGCCGTTCCAGCCCCTGAAAGCCGTAGAGATACAGCGTGCTGCCGATCATTTCATTTCGGCTGGCGCTGATGATCGCGTTTGCCTCTGCATGCACGGCGACGCACTTTTCATACTGCTCGCCGTGGGGGATGTTGTGCCGCTCGCGCCAGCAGGAGCCGACATCGCAGCAGTTTTCGTCGCCGCGCGGCGCGCCGTTGTAGCCGGTTGCGATGATTTCGTCGTTTTTTACGATCACCGCGCCGTACTGTCTGCGCAGGCATGTGGAGCGTTTCGCCACCTCCGCGGCGATGGAGAGATAGTAGTCCTGCTTACTGATGCGTTCCATGCTGATGAAATCCTCTTTTCGGCTGATTTGGAAAGATGCCGCGGCGCGTGGCCGACCGGATCGCCTTCGATCGGGCTTGCAACCATTTTCGCATAGTTTCGCCTGCATCGCAATGAGTCGGTGCTCGTTTTTGGGAGGAGGTCAACAGAGCGGCAGCCGTTCGGCGAGGTTATCTATGGGTATGCCGGCGTTGAGCGCGTAGTTGACCGTGTAGAGCGTGCCGCCGCGCATGCGGCGAAGATAGGCGATGCAGCGCCCTGCGCGATCGACCAGATACCGGTTTCTGCGCCGCATCGATGAAGCGCAGCAGGTCTCCGCGGCGTACCAGACCTCGTTTGCCTGCCAGAGGATTGCCGCATAGCGCGCCTGCTCGCGCGCGCTCCATCCGTCGGTCTGGTCGCGCCCCGGCAGAGCAAGACAAAGTGAGAGCCCGGAGTGCTCCGCCCTATGGCGCAGCACGCATTCCGCTGCCAGCGTGTCAAAGCCTTGCGCGCCGCCGGTGTAAAACGCCGTCACCCCATCTTCGATCGCGGCCGCCACGGCGCAATCCAGCAGGAGGAGAAGGTGCTTCATCTGCGCGGCGCGCTCATCGCCATGTGCGGGCAGCGCGCTTGGCCTGTGTCCCGTAAAGCAGCAGCTGCCGGCGCGGTCAAACGGGTCTTGCATCCATCCTCCGCGCGCCGATACGCGAAATGGCCGGCGCGCTTTCGCCGCCTCGCATCGCGTCCAGCACCGCGTCCATGGCCCCGGGCGCTTCCGCGCAGGCGCAGTCAAACAGCTCGACAAACGACTGCGTGCGCGCGGTCTGCGCGTCCCAAGGCGCGTACCAGGCAGCGTGGCTCAGGTTGAGCCGGTCATCGGGATCGAGGTGGCGGGAAACGAGAAACGAGGTGACCTTGCCGGGGCAGCGCAGCAGGGATTCCATGCGCGAAAAACAGCGAAGCTTGCGGTTGTGCGGATCGTAGGAGAGTGTGTTGACGGCGATCCACTTGCGATAGCTGCGGGTAAATGCGCCGCGGGTCTTCATGGAGAACAGAGCCCGGGCAAGCTGCGTGTGCAGTTCATCGATCTGCGGCAGATGCTGCGTTTCGTAAAAACTTCGCGGCCGCTGCGGCACGACGGGGAAGTTCAGACGATCCGTCATCATCAGGTCGATCTGGATCTCGGCGGGCGTATGCGCCTTTCCGGGGAAGCGCGCTTCGATGTAGGGGTGCGCGTTGGTATCCAGCAAAAAATGGCACAGGAAACCGAGCGCATATGCCTGCTTTGGCGCGCTGCCGGCCGCGAGCGGGAACAGCGCGGCAAAGAGCGTCCGCGCGTCGAGCGCGTGCAGCTTCTCTGCAAGGTCGGTGCGGCATGCGGTAAAGAGCGGCTTGGGCATGGAGTCCCCAAAGTAGGGGTCGGGGCCCATGGTGCCGATGCGAAATGCGCCCGGATACGCGGAAACCAGGGCGGAGACAGCCTCGTTTGAATGCGCGAGCGCGGTGAGGCCAACCAGCGCATGTGCAAAATTGTATGGCATAATGCTATTATAAGAGCAAAGGGCGCGCCGCTTCAAGTGCTGCAGCACAAAAGAGGGGGCGTATACGCCTATATCAGCCTCGGCATACGGTTTGAATTGTGAAGCGAATGCGGCGAACACGCGCCGACCGCGCAAGCAAGCCGGGCGGAGCGAATGCGGCGTTTTGCCGCGAAAGCGCCGGTTCAGCGGCTTTTAGCGCCGCCGTGGCATGGCGACGCGCAGCGTGAAAAGGGGAAGGGGCATGGATTATTTCCAACAAAACGTGGAAAATTTGAAAATCTTGCGTTTTCCTATAGTACTTTGCGGAAGGAGCGTGTTACAATACTCAATGATAGCACGATTGAGGTGGAGAGCATGAAAAAGATCGTTAAGCGCAGGAGAACTTTTCGCATTAACAATCCGCTTGCGTTTGGTATACTCTGCGCGATGATCTTGATTCTGCTCGCGGGCATTACGTACGCGCTGGTTGCCGGCGTCGTTTCGCCCGCCATCGTCAAGCACCAGATCGCCAACACCTCTCCTTCGCCGACGCCGTCTGTCGCGCCGGTGACCGCGACGCCGTCGCCTACGCTCGACCCTGCGGAGCCGTCGCCATCACCCACGCTCGAGCCGGGGACGACGCCTACGCCGACCGCGGAGCCGGAGGGCGCGCTCGAGGGACGCATTATCGGCATTGACCCCGCGCGCGGTTACAGCTCCAAGATTCAGGGCGTCTCCACGAAAGTATATGCAAACCGGCTCAACTATGCCGTTGCGACACTGGTAAAGGAAAAGCTGGAGGCGGAAGGCGCGACGGTCGTGTTTACGCTCTCCGACGTGAAGGACGACAAGACCTCAGCCCAGCGTGTGAAGATACTCAACGACGGAAATGTCGAGATCGCCATTCGCATCGAGTGCAACTACGTCAAGGCTTCGGATACGCGCGGCGCGATGGCCTGGGTGCCGGAGAAGCACGATAAAAAATCGGAGTGCGATAAGCTCGCTTCCACGCTGCTTGCGGCTTATGTGGATGCAACGGGGCTTCCGCTTCGCGAGATCAAAGACGAGTCGGTCATCGACAAATCCGACGAATCCTTCCTCAACGATACAAATGCGCCGGTGGTTACGCTCTTCCTCGGGCACATCAGCAATTCTACCGAGGATAAGAAGATCAACGACGCGGAGTTTCAGCAAACGATGGCGCAAGGCATCGTCACCGGAATTCTGAAATACCTCGGCTAGGCCGATTCTATATGATTTTTACAAAACCGCCCTTCGTGGGCGGTTTTGTGCATCGATCAGAGGCGCGCAGAGGCGCGGCGCGGATGGAACGACGGCGTGGCCCCGCCCATCAGAGCTGCAATGCAGAGCGGATCGCATCCGCCGCGTCGCCGGCGGATACGGCATCCGTATCGATCTGCAATGCGCAGGGCGATGTATCAAACAGGCCGTGCTTGCGCTCCAGCATTGCCGCTACCGGCGGAGGCAGACGGCCGCCCATGCGCGTGGCAAAGCGCTCCTTGATGCGCGGCAACCCCGCTATGATGCGCACGCGAAATGCGCCTGCGGGCAGCAGGGAAAGCTGCTCCGGCTCCGAAGCCACATAGATGATCGGCTGGCCTGAAGTTAGCCGGCTTAACAGCAGCGCTGAAAACGCGCGCCGCGCATCCGCTTCGTTTTTTGCAAAGCGCAGATAGTCCTTTCCCTCGATGCGTTCTCCGTTCAGATGCTCGGCCAGTTTGGCTGCAATGGTGGATTTTCCGGTGCAGCTCTCGCCAAAGAGGCAGATGACCATATCGCCTTGGTTCCTTTCCGGTTCCGTTGACCGCGCGGCTACTCCGCCGGCGGATAGGTTTCGCTGTAGTCAAAGACCTTACGCAGGCCATCGTTTCCGTCGTGGCTGATGCGGATATTGTCCGTAAGGGTAAAATGCATGCCATCGCTGGTGGAGACATAGTAGTGTCCCCACTGAAACCCGGCCCGGTAGAAGGCGAGCTCATAGAGGATATAGTTGATCACGGTTTCGGGGATGGATCGGTATACCCAGAGCAGCGAATCGCCGGTATAGGTGTAGTCGTAGTACGATATGCCGCCCTCGCTCTTGATGCCGTTGTAAGTCAGAAAATCGCGCACTTCGGTGTTGATCAGCGCGATATTCTCTTTGAGGTTATCGTTTGCGCCCATGCCGCCGTTGAGGTCGGTCGCCGTGCCGAAGGCGTGGTGGCTGATGGATTTGAGGCTGGATGTAAAGCGCGAGCAATAGCTGCCGTTGTAGGTGTCGATCAGATCGCTCAGCAGCAGCGTGCCGGAGTCTCCGTTTGTGCCGGAAACGCGGACGTGTACGTTATTGAGATAGTAGGACGCCACCTGATAGTACGGCAGGGCGTACTTGTGGATGCGCCAGGGGTCGCGCCCGGGCAGGCATTCGAAAGAGACGATGTATGCGGCCTCCCAGTCCGGATCGGCCACGATGTAGCGCGCATCCACCCACTGGTAGCGATAGAGAAACGCATCTTTCTGTTCGAAAAAAGCGAGTGCCGTTTGATAGCTGTTGTTGGAAAAATCGGACTTTAAAATCGTTTCCCAGTTGTCGGAGAGGATGTAGAACCGCGTCTTGAAGAGCTCTTTCGGTTCGGTTTCCCCGGTGCTGGTCGCATAGAGGCGCAGCGTGTGAATGCCGACGTCCAGCGCGGAAAACTGCGCGAGTGAGTCGATGGAGGCGCCCTCCTGCGTCAGCGCGTCGTCCAGCGGATAGGAGTAGACGGCGCTTGCCGGGTCAAACGAGACGGTGCGCAGATAGGGATAGCGCGAATCCTCGCTGTAAGCGCAGGTGATCTCGAGCGTTACCGATGTGAGCGGATAGTTGGACTGCACCGTGCCTCGCAGGCGAAAGCTGCGCCCGAAAGCGAGGCGGGCGTTCTGCGCGGGCAACGGGTCGTCCGCACTCTCGTCAAACGTGAGCACCGAGGGGATTTGCGGCGTCGGGCTGGGAGAGGGAACTGCGGTGGGCGATGGGGCAGGGGTAATGGCGGCCGTCGCCGAGGGCACCGCTTCGGAGCGCAGCGCGCGCAAAGGCAGCGCGACGAGCAAAAACAGCACGCACGCGCCGACGACGCAGAGCAGCGCCGCCACCGCGGCGTTTCGCATTTCGTTGCCACGCCTGCGCCGATCCGTCCGGTCCGTCATACGCATCCGCTCCTTACAGGTATTTGCTTTATTCTAGCATAATTGACAGGCAAAAGACAAAGACGGCGATTGCCGGCGAGGCGCGCGCTCTCTTTGACACGTCTTGTGCCAAGTGTTAAAATAAGCGCGGAATATGACCGTTCAAAACGAGAGTTTCGTGTAAAAAGAGGAAGAGATATGTCCATCCAGATGGCTGCGATCGTGCCGCATCCGCCGGTTATTCTGCCGCAGATCGGTCTGGGACAGGAGCGTTTGATCCGCCAGACCACGGAGGCCTATCGCGAGATCGCGCGGCGCGTACGCCTGCACAAACCCGATACGCTGGTGATCATATCTTCGCATGCGACGAGCTATGCGGACTATTTTCACATATCTCCGGGCAAGAAGGCGCGGGGGGATATGCGGCGCTTCGGTGCGGAGCAGATGCAGGTCACCGCGGTTTACGACGAGGCGTTTGTGCGTGCGCTGGAAACAAATGCAAAGCGCGCAGGGCTTCCTGCGGGTACAAAGGGCGAGCGGAACAAAGCGCTCGACCACGGCACGCTGATACCCCTGCTGTTTTTTGCGGAGGATGAGCTGCCTTGTGAAGTGGTGCGCGTCGGTTTATCCGCGCTTGACGCCGCGGCGCATTACCGCCTCGGCAAGTGCATCCGAAAAACGGCGGAGGAATTGGGGCGGGATACCGTCGTCATCGCAAGCGGCGATCTTTCGCACAAACTGCTGGAGACGGGGCTGTACGGCTACCATGCCAGCGGGCCGGTATTTGACCGGCTGGCGACAGTGGCGATGGCGGGCGGCGATTTTTTGAAACTGATGACGCTCGATACCGTGCTGTGCGAGGAAGCGGCGGAGTGCGGGCTCGGCACGTTTTGGGTGCTGGCGGGGGCGCTGGATCAGACGGCGGTCGGCAGCGAGCTGCTCAGCTATGAAGGCCCGTTTGGCGTTGGCTACGCGGTTGCGGCGTTTACGCCCGCGGGCGAGGACGAGAGCCGTGCGTTTGACGTCGCCTTTCAGCGCGCCGAAGAGGAACGCCTGCTCAACATCCGCGCGGGGGAGGATGCGTTTGTCCGCCTTGCGCGGCGGACGGTGGAGGGCTTTGTGCGCGCCGGGGAGATACCGCCGCTGCCGGGTGACCTGCCGGATGAGATGAGACGTGCGCGCGCGGGCGTATTCGTTTCGCTCAAGGCCTCCGGCAAGCTGCGCGGGTGCATCGGCACGATCTCGGCTGCGACAGGCAGCGTTGCGGAGGAGATCGTGAAAAACGCGGTCGCAGCCTGCAGCGAGGATCCCCGTTTTGCGCCCGTCCGCGCGGATGAACTCGAGCGCATCACCTACAGCGTGGATGTGCTTGGCCCTGCGGAGCGGATCGACTCGCTCGCACAGCTGGATGCAAAGCGCTACGGCGTGATCGTGGTTTCCGGTTACCGCAAGGGACTGCTGCTGCCCAATCTTGAGGGGGTGGATACCGCGGAGGAACAGGTGCGAATTGCCAAGCGCAAGGCGAAAATACCGGAGAACGAGCGCTGCCGGTTGGAGCGCTTTGAGGTGGTGCGTCATACGTGAGCGCGGTCTGTGGGATCTGCCCGCGTCGGTGTGTGATTCCCGAGGGTCGGCTCGGGTTTTGTCGCGCGCGGAGCAACCACGGTGGCAAGGTTCTATGCGAGAGCTACGCAAGGGTGACGAGCCTCGCGCTCGACCCGATCGAGAAGAAGCCGCTGCGGCGCTTTTATCCGGGAGCGCGTATCCTATCGGTCGGCAGCTACGGCTGCAATATGGACTGCGCATTCTGCCAGAACTGCGAGATCGCGCGGGGGGACGCGGACAGCGTCGGCTGGGAGGAGATCCCGCCGCAGACGCTTGTGACGCTTGCGGAGGCATATCGGCCGCAGGGCAACATCGGCCTTGCGTTTACCTACAACGAGCCGCTGGTCGGCTACGAGTATGTGCTGGACTGTGCAACGCTTGCCGTGCCGCGCGGGCTGAAGGTCGTACTCGTGACCAACGGCATGGTCGAGCCGGAGCCGTGGGAACGCCTGCTGCCCTTAATAGATGCGGCAAATATCGACCTCAAGGCGTTTTCGGCGGAAGGATATCGCGCGATTGGGGGCGATTTTGAGGCGGTAAAGCGGGCGATTCTGCTGGCGCACGGGCGGATACACCTTGAACTGACGACGCTGATCGTGCCGGGATGCAACGACGGGGTGGACGAGATGCGCGCCGAGGCGGCGTGGATCGCCTCGATATCGCCTGAGATCCCGCTGCATCTGAGCCGCTTTTTTCCGCAGCACCGCATGCGCTCCGCACACGCTACGCCGGCGGAGACGATGCACTTGCTGGCGCAGGCTGCGAGGGAGCATCTCGCCTATGTCTATCTGGGGAATCTGTAACAGCCGCCAGCCGCAGCCGGGCAAAGGACGATCCAAACAACGCGAGGCAGCCTTGGGCAAAGCGCCGACGGGAGCGTCTGCGTTTTGGCGCATTTTAGGGTGCTTATGAAACAATGTCACGGTAAATGTGATAAAATGGGATTATACTCAACGCAATTAAACGATCGCAAACAAAGGGAAGGGAGAACCGTATGAGTTACACAGATACCCTGCTTGAAACCGTACTGGGGAAAGACACCGTCAGCGCGCTGAGCAAGAACAGCGGCGCAAAGAAATCCCAGGTGGAGTCCGTCATCGGCGCGGCGCTGCCGCTGATGCTGGAGGGCATGCAGAGCAACGCAGGCACACAAAAAGGAGAAAAAGCGCTGACGAAGGCGCTTTCCGACCATGCCTCCAGTGACGCTTCGGATGTAAAATCGTTCCTTTCGAGCGTAGATACCGCCGACAGTGCGAAGATTCTGCAGCATCTATTTGGGGACGACACCAAGAAGACGGTCTCTGCGCTTTCGAAAAAGGCGGGGGTCGAAAAGAGCCAGACGACATCCATCCTGCTTCAGCTCGCGCCGCTGCTCCTCTCTCTGCTTGGCCAGCAGAATCAGAGCAGCTCCGGCGGTGTTTCAACCCTGCTCGGATCCTTGCTTGGCGGCTCGGGCTCCAGCTCCGGCTCGCTCATCGGCAGCCTGCTCGGCAGCGGCACGAGCAGCTCCGCGGGCTCGCTGCTGGGCGGCCTGCTCGGCGGCAGTTCAAGCAGTTCCGGCAGCTCCGGTTCCTCGCTTGGCGGGGCGCTGTTGGGGAGCCTGCTGGGCGGGGATAACGACAGCGCGTCCTCCGGCAGCAGCGGCGTTGGCTCACTGCTCGGTTCGCTGCTCTCCGATTCTGACGACGACGATGACGATGACGACGACGGCCTGCTTGGGTCCCTGCTCGGCGGCGGTTCAAGCAGCTCCGGCTCCTCGCTCGGGGGCAACCTGCTCGGCTCTCTGCTGGGCGGCGGCAGTTCCGCAAGCAGCGCGTCAAGCATCGGCGGGGCACTGCTCGGCAGCATCTTCGGCGACGACTCGCAAAAGAGCACGCCGAAGTCTTCTACAGCAAAGAAGAGCACAACCTCTAAGACTGCCTCCAAATCGACTGCTTCCAAGTCGAGCACTTCCAAGTCGAGCACTTCCAAAAAGAGCACGGCAAAGAAGAGCGGCAACAAGAAAAAAGGATAGTTTTTCAGTGAAGACAGCGGCCGACGCAAATCGGCCGCTCAGCCCGTCAAAAAACGAGTTTTTTGACGGGGGCATCGCACTTTGCCTGCTGCCCTTTGGGCATCGGGCGGCAAAATGCGCAGAGAATTCGCCCCTTACGGGGCGATCCGTTGCGCCGGCACAGCCGGCACAGCCGGATTTTATGGGTTAAGGGTTACGACCCTTAACAATCCCAGGTTTTTTTTGACACGCTGAGCGGCCGACGCAAATCGGCCGCTGTTTTATCTATCTGTGTTTTACCAGATAAACGGAATCAGGCGGAAGCGAACATCCTCAGCGTACGCAGGGTAGCCATTGAGCCCTTTGAGCAGCATCCGGTCTTCCAGCGCGGTGCGAAGCAATATGATACCGGCGATGAACCCCGCAAGGATTGCGGTATACGCCGTTTCAAACACCATGGAGATCCCCGCGCACCAAAGCAGCACTGCGGCGTAAAGCGGGTGCCGGATGCGGGCGTACGGCCCGCTGCGGCAGACGGATTGTCCGCGCTCGGGCTGCAGGCGAGAGACCGACTCTAGAAATGGATTTATCCGCGCAGCCCAGAGGGAGAGCAAAAAGGCCGACACCTGCAGCGCGACGCCGACGCCGAAAATCCACCCCAGCGCGGGCGGCGTACCCGCCGACTCCAGCCCGGCGACATAGTAGATCGCCAGATAGGCGGCCAGCCAGTAGACCCCGAGCACGATCTTATCCCACAAGGGCGTGCTGGCGGCAATCCGCCCGCGCGCGGCAAGCGCGCCTGGGCTGACGCTGCGAATCAACGCCATGGATACGATCGCAAACACGAAATACATTGCAAAATATACCATGGAGCGCACGTCCATCCGTCCGCCTGAACCAAGCAAAAAGAGCACGAGCCCTGCAATGCGCTGGAGTATGACGCGAATGATGTAGAGATTGGCTTGTTTTTTCAAGAGTGCCTCCCTTCGGCTTGCTTGCGCGGGATAACCCCGCTGTTTGGCTGCGGCGTTTGGTACGAGAGCGCGTCCTGCGGGGACAGGAGCGTGCGCAGCTTTATCATTGTGGTCCAGCCGCGCACCGTCGCGTCGGGAAAAGCCCTTTGCAGGCGCCCCGCGAGCTGTGAGTTTCGTATGCTTTGGCGCAACAGCAGATAGATCTCCCGGCCGGAGATGGCGAACTGGTCACCTTCTGCATCCGCTTCGGGCAGCGCAGCCAGCGCTTCCGCCGAGGGCGGACGCGTCAGCAGGCAGACAAACAGCCGCTCTCCTTCGCCCGCAGCTTCGGCCGCCGCGATCTGTTCTGCCGAAAACGGACAGCCGTCGACCAGTCGATTCAGCTCGGCCGACATGCGCAAAACCGCGGTTGTTTCGATGCCCGTCTGTTCCCGCAGCGCCCGCTCCAGGGCTTGCCTTGCGGACTGCTCCGACAGATCGGAATCAAACAGCACATTTCCGCTCTGAATATAGGTCTCAACGCGTGTGAAGCCGGCATCCTCTATCATATGCCTGAGCGCGTCCATGTGGATCCGTCCATGGGTCCCGACGTTGATGCCGCGCAGCAGCGCGAGATAGCGGGTTGCCATACGTATCCTCCGTTTCCGTTAGCCGTATACCGTTGTGCCGTTTTGCCGGCGCGCAGCGGCCGTTTTCCAAAGACGCGTTATGGCTGCACCGCTTCGTGGGCAGAGACGCGAAAACTCCCCTGCGGCGTTTCTGTTCGCCGGTAGATATGGATGCTGTTGCGGGTTTGCTTCGCTTCATAGAGCGCCTCGTCCGCCTGATTGAACAGGCGAGAAACGCCGTCCTGCGCACAGTACTCCGTCAGGCCGAAGGAGGCGGTTGGCCGCAGATCCGACATGCCCTCGAACTCGACGCGCCTCAGCCTCGCTTGCGCGCGCTCGCAGAGCTGCTCTGCCTCGGGCAGCAGCGTGTTTTTTAAAATGAGGCAGAATTCGTCTCCGCCGTAGCGGAAGACGGAGCTCTCGCCGAAATATTCGCAGAGGATGCCGGCGAACTCGATCAGGCACAGGTCTCCCACGTGGTGCCCATACAGGTCGTTGACCGACTTGAAGTGATCGATATCCGCGATGCAGAACACCAGCGGACGGGTAGGGGCGGCAAGCTCGAGTCGGCGCAGCTCGTCGTGCAGCGCTTTTCGGTTATGCGCGCCCGTCAGTTCGTCGTACAGAACCGATTCCTTGAGCAGCTCGCGCTCGATCTCGCGTCGTAGCGTCGCCTCGTTCTTTCTTTGCTCATATCGGATCGTGACGCGTGCGAGCAGGTCGCAGCCGATGATGACCGACAGCGCGATGAGAAAGTCAAAGAGCCGGTGCGCATCTTCAAACACGCTGACCTTGTCGAGATCCCAATAGAAAAACAGCTCCGAAACGATTATGCTTGCGAGCGAACACAGTGTGGTGAGCGTCGTAAGCTTGTAGTCGGCGTAGGTTGTTGTGAGGAATATGGCGAACACGTAGAGCGCATAGATGGCAACAAACGCGCTGTGCGCCGTGTAGTAGACAAAGCAGATCAACACAAACAGCAACGACATGGTGTAGATCTTCATCTGCTGGCTGATGCGTTTGGAGCGGATGGAAAACAGCGCGCTGATCAGGCACAGGAGCGAGAGCCCGCTCGGCACAACGATGAACTTGAAGATGTATCGCAAGATCGTAGTGGAGAGGATGACCGAATTTGCAATAAAAAATGCCAGGCAGACTTCAACCAGAAAGGCGATGGATACCAGAAACGTCGCCAGTCGAAAATGCAGATGCAGCCATTCGTCGACGATGTGGTTGAGTTCGTTTCGAATCAAATCGATGCGCTGCGCACGAGAAGGCAACTCTTCCATTTACAATACCTTGCAATTTCTCGGGATGTAGGGCGCAGAGGCTTTTTCCGCCCAAAAGAACGCGTACGCGCGGAAGTCTTGCTCTCATTGTAACGCGAAATCGCTGTGTTTGTAAACGATGGATTGTTGCTCCGGCCGGGTAGCGCGCAAAGGGCGGCTGTGTGCCGCAGGCCGCAACCTGCTGCGCTTGCAGCCGCGCGGCCGGGGAGAATCCGAGCAAAAGAGCGCCGCACGCTCCCGCGGATGCTGTATCGCTGGCCCGTTTATCGCCGGGGTGCGCCGAGCGCGCCATACACGCAGCGGAAGATCTCCCTCTGCGCCCGCTGCAGCAGTTCAGCGGACACGGCGGAGGGGTGGTGCATCAGCAGCAGCGGAATGTGCTCGTTCCCCGCCTGCAGGGGCGGCTGGTCGTAGCCGACCGAGCTCAGCGTAAACCCCGTGCGCTGGTAGAAGGCGATCCGCCGCTTTGCGATCGAAGTTGTGGGGGCTTCGACTTCCAATATGACGGGGCCGGGGCACTGGCGCAGGTATTGCCGCAAAATGGCGCCGCCGTGGCCTTTGCCGCGGCTTAGAGGGCCGACGGCAAAGTGCTCTATAAAACAAAATCCATCCAGCTTCCAGTGCGCGATAAAGCCAAGGATCCCGTCCTGAGCGTCGAGTACCAGTATTTCATATGCCGGGTGTGTGAGCAGCCGCTCGGCGTCGGAGAAGCACCTGTACTCCGGCGCGGGAAATGCCTGCTCCATCAGCCGGTATACTTGCGGGAATTCATGCGCCTGCATCGGACGCAGTGCCATGTTCATAGGGATCACCTGCCTTGGATCGGTCTTTGGCTTACCGCCGTGCACCCGGCCGGCGCTGGGGAAACGTTATAGCCTGCTGCTCGGCGTCGACGCGGGCATACGCTCCGTAAGGCAGCGCGGCGCGCGGGGTGGCGTGGCCGAAGTTTATGTTATACAAAATCGGAATCCGGTCATCGTTGACCGCTTTGCATAAAATCGGCTTATACGCTTCGTAGTACTGCTCGTCTTGCGGCTTTCCAAACAGAACTCCGCTGATCGCGTCAAACGCCCCCGCTTGCGCGAGCGCGGAGAGCATCCGGTCAAAGCGTTCGGGCGTGGGCTTTTCCTCGCTGGTCTCCAGAAACATGATTTTTCCCCGCCACTCCGCCCGGTTGGGAAAGATACGGTATCTGCGGCAAATCGCGCCTTCGTCGGGATATCTTTCCGACGTGAGGGTATCGCTGAGGCTCTCCAGACAACCGCCTAGCAGCTCCCCCTCAAAGACGGGGCTTCCCTGCAGCAGCTCATAACCGTGCGTCTCCCGGTGGCGGACGCGCTCCGTTCCCATGGCTGCCCGCGAAAAGTCCGTTCGCTCCTCATACCATAGCTCGCTTGGGCGGATCGTCCACTCTGCGTAATCGTGAAAATAGCCTTGAAACGCTGCCTTTGTATAGGGAAGCATCTCGTCGGCGATCTCGCCAAGATCACAGAGGAAGGACGGCCCATAGAAGGTTTGAAGTCCGAGCCGGCGGAACATCAGGTGGTTGACCGTCGTATCCGAAAACCCGCTGAATAGCTTTGGAGCGCGCCGGACTGCGCCAAGAAACGCGTCATCCTCCAGCAGAAACGGGAGCAGGCGGTAGGTGTCGTCGCCGCCGATTGCGCAGAGGATGCCTTGGAGCGAGTCGTCGAGAAACGCTTGCTTGAGATCCTCCGCCCGCTTTTGCGGGTGCTGCTTCAGGTAATCGATGCCCTTGCGCGCATTTGGCATGAAGACGGGCGTCAACCCAAGCGACTCCAGCCGCCGCACACCGATCTCGATATTGTGGCTGCAGAATGGCTCTCCCAGCATGCCGCTGGAGAGGCTGACGATCGCGATCCGGTCCCCCGATTGGAGCCTTCTTGGCTTTATCATATCTCGCTTTCCGCTTTCTTTCGGCGCTCTGCCCGAACCTGCCCTACGGATGATCCCGCCGAACATGCTCAACCGCCGGCGGTGGAACGGCCTTCGCTATTCGCCGACGGCGCCATCCAGGAAGGCCAGCGTCTGTTCGAGGCATTCCCGTGCCTGCGGCGCATAGTCTTCGTAGTTAAACTGGTACTCGTGGGGGAGGACGATCTCATCCGCCGCATAGAACAGATCCTGCACGGGGACGCCGTTTTGCCTGAGTGCCTCCGCCAACTGCTTGCCTTGCGCTTCGAAGGAGCCGAGATTGCCGTCTGTGATGAATGCAGCGGGGTAGTTTGCGCCGACAAAATCGACCGTAGATACCTCCAACGCTGCGGGGGTGTTTCGCCAATCCTTCGAACCGAAATATGCCCAGCCGATCTGCTGGACAAACAGCTTCATAAAGGAACTCTCTACGTTGTCGAACCCCGTGAGGTTGTAGGGGCCGCAGTAAAGCAGCGCGGCTTTGATCTGCTCCACCGGAATGAGCGGGGCAACGCCCATCTTCTCCTGCAGCGCAGGGTTTATTTGCAGCGCCAGAAACTGGGAAGCGATCTGCGCGCCGGCGCTGTCCCCGCCAAAGACGAGACGATCCGGCGAGAGCTGCGGATATTCTGCCGAATTCTGCAGGATAAACCGGCAGGCATCGCCGAGTTGGATGACCGGCGCGGGGTAGGTCGTCTCCGGCGCAAGGGCGTAGTTGATGGAGACCACCGCATAGCCGTTTTGCGCGAGAGCCATTGAAAAAGCTGTGATTCCGCTCTTGTCGCCGTCGATAAAGCCGCCGCCGTGCACCCAGAAGACGGTTGCCTTTGCGGCCGATCCATCGGAGGGATAGTAGATATCCAGCGTGTTGGACGCATAGTCGGAAGGATAAGTGAGGTCGTTTACCACCGTGACCAGATCCGCCTTCTCCGCGATAAAATCTGGGATTTCCGGCTTGCCGGAGAAGATGCCGCTGCTGCGCAAAATGCCAACGAAGGTGCGCGGCGTGAGCTGCATGGACAGCGCAATTCCTCCAATCGTGAGAACGAGCGCGAGAAGAATGCAGAGGACGGCGCGGAGGATGATGCGAAAGATGCGTGTTCGCGTCGCTTGCGCGTGCGGGGATACACTGGGCAGCTTCATATGGATACGCTCCTTTGCGCTGTCGGCGCGTATGATCGGAGATCTGATAAGCATCGGTTCAACCCGATGCACACTCTTCCTCAGAGGCATAGGTCTGTAGAAACCAATACCGTAGTTTACCACAGATCAGCCGCGGCGGGTAAGCCTTCGTTCGACGCCGGGCGAAACACGGCGGGGCTATCCGGTTCTGCTCAAATGCGGGAGATCAGCCGACAACCTGCGGTTGCGGGCGGTATACGCCGCCGTGATAGCAAAAATAGGCATCCGCGCCAAGGGATAAAAGCCGCTCCATCGATTTGGCAGCCTGCTGCGGATCGAATGTAAACGCAGGGTTTGCAAGCACAGGCCGCCCGTTCTCCAGCGCCATCGCATCCCCTGTGATCACGACCGAGCCGGATGCGATCACGAGCGAAATATACCCCGGCGTGTGGCCGGGGGTGGCGACGATGCGGCAGGACCCGCACCAGCGCGTGTCGTCGCCGTCGCAGAGCAGCTGATCCACAAAAACAGGCTCTACCCGGCGAAGCAGGTCGCAAAATGCTTGCCCGAACGCCTGCTGTTCCGCCGGGAGCGTCGCCTGCAGGGCCTCTGCCTGCCGCAGCCGGAGGGGTTTTTCCTGTGCTGAGATATATGGTGCTTCCGTCGGGGAGGCATAGATCGTCAGGCTTGGGTTGGCGCGCTTGAGCGCGGCTGCCGCGCCCATGTGATCATGATCGTGATGCGTCAGCACCAGCCCGGTCAGCCGACTTGGGCTCAGCCCGTATCGTGCCAGTTCCTGCTCGAGTATCGGAAGTGAGCCGATGAAACCGCAATCGACTAAGATCCGGTTCTCCGCATCGATCAGCAGCGTGGGGCAGACGGTTTGCACGGTGCCCATGAACGGCGCAGTCACGGCGAGGGGGAGAATTTGGTGTTTCATCTCTGATTCCTTTCAAAGGAAGGTTTCAGTGTGGGGAGACGGGGGATGGTTGCGTTGGCGCATCCGCGATCGATCGGTCTTCACAGCGCAACTCAAAGATCAGGTGCGGCATCTCCATCGCGCGGTAATGCTTCATAAAGATGCCGGTTTCCCGCATGCCAAGCCTTTTTGCCACGGCGATGGAGCGGAGGTTGCCGGGCCGAATGTCGCAGACAACCCGGGGAGCATGCAGCGTGTTGCATGCGTAATCCGCCATGGCAGCGGCGCCCTCGGTCGCGTAGCCATTCCCATAGTATCGGCTCAGGAGCATGTAGCCGATGCCCCAGACCTCGCTGCTGTCGATCGTCTCTTTCAAAAGGCCGATCTGGCCTACGACCGCCCGAGTCGATTTCTCGAACGTCAGCAGATAGTCGATTCCGTTTTCGCGGTATCCCTTTTCCCTGCGGGCGATCCACGCATGCACGTCGTCATCCGAAAAATCGTGTTCCCAAATCCTGCGCACGCCGTCGTCTCGCAGGATCTGTGCGACCACGTCGAAATCGCGCTCATCCATCTTTTTGTATAGAAGTCGTTGAGACTGGATCATATCGCTCGTCGCTCCCCGTTTCGCTACGCTTGGTTCAATCAAAATGATACCCGCTTTCTGCGGCGCAGGCAACCGGTTTCCCGCCGCCCGGTCGCGGGCGCGCCTTCGGCCAAAGAGCGCAGGGGGGGATGCAGCCTGAGACAACAAAAAACGGGGCAAAGCGCGCCTTGCCCCGACCGCAAAAATCCAAACGACAGGGGCACGTTCCCTTATCGCAGCAAAATCATCTCTTGGCACGGATACCCATAAGCCTCCATCCGATCACCTGAAACGAAGCCGCAGGCACGGTAACACGCGACGGCGGCCGCCCCGCGCGGATCGTCGTTACGAAACGTAACGACGCGAATCGTGCTACGCAGGGGGATGCGGCATTTCACTTCCTCGATCAGTCGCTTGGCGATTCCGTTTCGTCGGTGATTTGGATGTACCGCCAATGCCGTGATCTCCTTATCTGGATATGAGAATGAAATCAGCCCGGTTAGTTCGGCGCTGCAATATGCGGCCACGGCCTCGCTTTTCGCGATCGCATCGCCCAAAGCACGCCGAAATGTGCGCTCTTGGTAGCCGGGGAAGTCCGCTTTCACGATCTCCATCAGGGCAAGGCACGAGGCGATATCTCTTTCTTCTAGGCAGCGAATCATCCAGCGTTCTCCATACATACAATACTTTTTTTCATCGGACAAGGGAAATCTGGCGGGACACGCAGACGCAAGCGTGACGAAGCTCCGCTTGAGCGTGGATCATGACAGTCTTCACGCCATCATCGACAGCCTATAGTTTGTTAAGACTGTAATAGCAGACTGTAATAGAGTATGTAATAGGCAAAGACAACTCCATATTTTACTAGACATTCCAAACTGGGAGTCGTTTCCGTGAATATCAAAAAAGCCAGTAATTACCGGAATTACTGGCTTGCTATATTGGTCTGGGTGAGAGGATTTGAACCTCCGGCCTCTTGAACCCCATTCAAGCACGCTACCAAACTGCGCTACACCCAGACGGCGTTGAATATAATAGCATTTGGCCGGGTAAATGTCAACACTTCCGCGGCGTCGTTTGGCGGGAAATCCGGCGTGCAGCGCGGCTGCGTTTCGCGCGGAAAACGCGGGCGGTTTCGAGCCGCGATCCCGCAGACAAAAGTGCGGTGCCATGGTATAATCGAACGGATCGAAATCCGTCCGGATCGGAAAGGGAATGATGCTGCATATGGAATTCTTCAGCCAGTCTCCCGCACGGCAGGTGGCTGCCGTCATGCGACGCGTATACGACCGCGGGCTCACCACCGCCACCGGTGGCAATATCTCCATGCTGGACGAAAACGGCGATATCTGGATCACCCCGAAAGGGTTTGATAAGGGAAGCCTGACCTGGGAGGACATCGTCTGCGTGCATGCGGACGGCTCATATGAAGGCAGGCACGCCCCTTCGAGTGAGATCGCCTTTCACCGCGCGACCTATCGCGCCAGACCGAACTTTCGCGCCGTCGTGCATGCGCATCCCGTGTACTGCATCGCGTTTTCGTTGACGCGGACGCTTCCGCGCGTGGATCTGCTGCCGGATTCGCTCTCGCGCTGCAAAAATATGCGCCTCTCGAAATATGCGATGATGGGCAGTCAAGCGCTCGGAGAGAATCTTTATGCGGAGTTCTCCAAGGGCGCCGACGTGGTCTTTTTGGAAAACCATGGCGTATGCGTCGGTGCGGAGAACCTGCTGGAGGCATACTGGCGCTTTGAAGCCATCGAGTATGCGGCCAAGCTGGATCTGCTCACGCGAAAGATCGGTACGCCGCGCGCGCTCACACAGGAGCGGGCTTCTCTCTGGCAGGCGCGGCCGCGGGTGGAATGCATGCCGCTGGAGGGACATTTCCCCGATGAGCAAGATCGGTCGATTCGCGCCGAGATGGTGGAAAAGCTGCGCCGCGGCTGCGCGCACGCGCTGCTTTACGGCGCGTGCGGGGTATGCAGCGCGCGCGTGGGCAAGGACTCGTTTTTGATCACGCCGGACGGTATGGACAACGCCCTGCTGGAGCCGGACGACCTGGTTTTGGTACGCGCAGGCGCGGCGCAGGCGGGGAAGCGGCCCGCGCGAGAAACGCCGCTGCACGCCGCGATCTATGCGCGGCACGCGGACATCGGCGCGGTCTTCTCCGCCGCGCCGGCCAACGTTGCAGCGTTTGCCTGCTCAGGCCGGCGGTTTGAGACGTCCACCGTGCCGGAGAGTTACTACATGCTGCGCGCGGTACCGGTGCGGCCGTTTGAGGAGTTTGTCGGTTTGCCCGAGGATGCGGCCGCGCAGTTCTCCGCCGGCACGCCGGTCGTGATCTTCGAAAACAGCCGTATCGTCACCACGGGGGCTACGCTGTTTGCCGCCTTTGACCGGCTTGAGGTGGCGGAGGCGACGGCTGCGTCGATCCTCGTTGCCGGGGACGCGGGGAAGATCGTCTATTTAAGTGACGATGAGATTCGTGCGTTGAAGGAGACGTTTCATCTGGAATAGCGCAGGTTTGGCCATGCGGCGCCGATCCATCGGCGGGAGCAAGCCCGCTTTTTTTTGAGCGGGAAGGCGATTTTGGCGAATATTCGTCGGGGTATAGACCGGCGCGCGGAAATGATATAAAATTGTAAAATAAACTTGATAAACTACCATTGCGTGAAAAATTATTGTAAAGTATGTAAGGAATTTATGTTAAATTGATGATTGGGCATGCCGGCGGCACGAAAAACGCTCAATTCGGGAGAATGCTGGAACGATGACAATTACATTTTCGGATTTCTTGACTCGGTTTACGTCCAACCCGGCGCTGATGGTCACCGTAGCGCTGACGTTGGGCGTTATTCTTGTCAACGGCTGGACGGATGCGCCGAACGCGATCGCAACCTGCATTTCGACGCGGTCTCTCGGTCCGCGCGCGGCGATTCTGATGGCGGCGGTGTTCAACTTCCTCGGCGTGCTCGTGATGACGCTGCTCAACGCGACCGTCGCCGAGACCATCTACAATATGGTTGATTTCGGCAGCAACGCGTCAGACGCGACCATCGCGCTGTGCGCGGGGATGTTTGCCATCGTGCTCTGGGCGACCATCGCCTGGTATTTCGGAATTCCGACCAGCGAGAGCCACGCGCTCATCGCGGGCATCTCCGGCGCCGCGGTCGCGATTCAAAACGGCTTTGGCGGCATCAACGGCTCCGCTTGGCTCAAGGTCGTCTACGGCCTCGTGCTCTCCTCCGTGCTTGGCTTTGCGATGGGCTACGGCGTTACGAAGCTCGTTGCGTTTCTCTTTCGCAGGGTGGAGCGGCGCAGGGCGGATCGCTTCTTCCGCGGCGGGCAGATCGCGGGCAGCGCGGCGATGGCATTCATGCATGGCGCGCAGGACGGGCAGAAGTTCATCGGGGTGTTTCTGCTGGGCACGTTCCTCGCCGGCGGACAGACGGACGTCAATACGTTTACCATCCCCATCTGGCTGATGATCCTCTGCTCGGTGGTCATGTCGCTCGGCACGAGCGTCGGCGGGCTGCGCATCATCAAAGCGGTCGGCATGGACATGGTCAAGCTCGAAAAATATCAGGGGTTTTCCGCGGATATCGCGGCGGCGGGGTGTTTGCTGCTCTCGTCGCTAACGGGCATTCCGGTAAGCACCACGCACACGAAGACCACGGCCATCATGGGCGCGGGCGCGAGCAAGCGCTTCAGCTCCGTCAACATGGGGGTCGTCAAGGAGATGGTCTATGCGTGGCTGCTTACGTTCCCCTGCTGCGGGTTCGTCGGATTTTTAATGGTCAAGCTGTTTCTGGCCATCTTTTAACGCCCCAAGCGACTTGAGGGCGCCGAGATCATCAGGAGCGACAGAAGGAGAAGCAACATGAAAAAACAGCGCACAAACGAGTATTTTGAAGGGTTTGTTTCGGGGATGGAGAGCGCCTGCAAGGCGGCGGAGTATCTCGAAGACCTCGTGGAACACTATGACCCGGAAAAGCTGGGTGACCAAATCGAGGAGATCCACGCCATCGAGCACGAGGCGGACCTGAACAAGCATGCGCTCATGCAGAAGCTCGCCAAGGAGTTTATCACGCCCATCGAACGCGAAGATATCATACTGCTGCTGCAGCAGATCGATAACGTGACGGACTTTATCGAAGACGTCGTGCGCAAGATGTTCATGTACAACGCAAAAGAGATGCGCTATGAGGCGCTGGAGTTTGCCTCCATCATCAAGCAGTGCTGCTATGAATCCCGCGATGCGCTCAAGGAGCTGCCCGGCTTTCAGAAGAACAGCGAGCGGCTTGCGCAGGCGATCATCAAGGTCAACGATTACGAAGAGCAGGGCGACCGCCTCTACTGCGCCGCCATGCGCCGGCTCTACTGCGAAAACGCGGAGTCGCTCGAACGCATCACCTGGACGAAGCTTTTCGACTGGATGGAAGCCTGCTGCGATGCCTGCGAGGATGTTATGGAGAGCGTGGAGCTCGTGGTTATGAAGAACAGCTGAGTTTTTGCCAATCAAACACAAAGCCCGAACGGCTGCATGCCGCGCGGGCTTTTTTCGTTTTTGCGCGGGATGCCGCGAAAGGCGCGCTACAGCCCCGAGAGGAGACGCTCGACCGTGCGCTCCAGATACATCCCGCGCGATGCCTTTACAAGTACGATATCCCCCTTGCAGACCAGAGCCGGCAGCGCTTCGAGCAGATCCTCCTGCGCGGCGAAATAACGCGCGGTACCCGGTGCGGCAGAGTTCGCGCCCGCATACATCCGCTCGCTTTCGCTGCCGACGCAGAGGATGCGTTCAATGCCGAGCGACGCTGCATAACGGCCGATCTGTTCGTGCAGCATGGCCGAGGCCTCTCCGAGCTCGCGCATGTCGCCGAGGATGGCGACGCGCCGCCCGGCACACTTGGCCAGCACATCCAGGGACGCTTTCATAGAGGTAGGGTTGGCGTTGTAGGTGTCGTCAATAACGGTGCAGTTTGGCGCGGTGCGGATACACATGCGGCCGCGCAGCGGTTCGTAAGCCGCGATGCCGGATGCAAGCTCCTCCAGCGGCATGCCGAGCAAAACGCCGGCCGCAACGGCCGCGAGCGCGTTGCAGACCGAGTGCACGCCCAGCGCGGGTACGTGCATGCGGCACCGCTTGCCTTCGAAGAGGGCGGTGAAGTCCATCCCTTCCAGGATGTGGTCCTCGATCTCCACGCCGCGCACGGCGCAGGCCTTGCCCAGGCCGTAGAGCAGCGCGCCGGGGATCTGGCGGAGCATGTCGTCCTCCCCGTTTGCGATGACGCGCCCACCCGGCCGCAGATAGGGCAGCGCCTCGGTCTTCCCGCGAAAGATGCCCTCGCGCGAGCCGAAGTTCTCGATATGCGCCAGGCCGATGTTGGTAAAGATACAGTAGTCGGGCTGCACAAACGAAGCGATACGCGCGATCTCGCCGAAGTGGTTGGTTCCCATTTCAAAGACCGCGACCTCGTGGTCTTCCTCCAGGGAAAAGACCGTCAGCGCGGCGCCGGTTTCGTTGTTGAGGTTGCCCTGGGTCTTCATGACGCGAAAACGCGCGCCGAGCGCGGCGGCGACCATATCCTTTGTGGAGGTTTTTCCGGCGCTGCCGGTCAGTCCGATGACGGGGATGGAAAACTTTTCGCGATACCGCCCGGCGATGGCGTGCATCGCCTGGAGCGTATCCGGTACGAGCAGATAAGGCTCTTGCTCCAGCATGCGGTCGGATACGACGAGCGCCGCGCCGGCTTCGCGTGCGGCGGGGATGAAGCTGTGCCCGTCGTGCCGCTCGCCGCGGATGGCGATAAACAGCGAGCCCGGCAGCGCGAGCTTGCTGTCTATGACGACGGCGCGCGCTGCTTTTTGCAGCAGCGCGGGGTCTCCGTAATAGGTTCCGCCGCTGGCGGATACGATTTCAGAGAACAGAAATTGCTTCATGTTGCCTCATAGCGCTCCAGCGAGCGGCGGACGATGGCCTCGCAGAGGGAAGGGTAGTCGAGACCCATGTGCTCCGCCTCCTGCGGCAGCAGGCTCGTCGGCGTCATGCCTGGAAGCGTGTTTGCCTCAAGGCAATACGGCTCGCCCTGTGCGGTGAGCAAAAAGTCGATGCGTGCATAGACGCCGAGCTTGAGCGCGCAAAAGGCCTGCTTTGCAAGCGCCTGCACGCGCAGCGTAAGCTCCGGCGGGATGCGGGCGGGGACGATCTCATCCGTCCAGCCTGATTGATATTTATGCTGATAGTCGTAAAAACCGTGCTTGGGTACGATCTCGATCAACGGCAGAGCCTCGCAGCCATCCGCGCCGCCGAGCACGCCGGCGGAGAGTTCCATGCCGCGCACGTACTCCTCCACGATCAGCTCGTCTTCGAACCGGAACCCTTCCTCTATCGCGCGGGCAAGCGCGCCGCGTTGCGTTACGATGGCGACGCCGATGCTGGAGCCGCCGCTGTTGGGCTTGACCACGCAGGGGATCGGGAAGTGCTCCGTGTCGAAGGGGACGCCCTTTCGCGCAACGGCCCAGTTCGCCGTGAGGATGCCCTCGCTGCGCAGAAGCGACTTGCTGACGGCTTTGTCCATCGCCAGAGCACAGCCGATCGACGGACTGCCGGTGTATCGCACGCCGCAGAGGTCGAAGAAAGCCTGCAGGCTGCCGTTTTCGCCGATGCCGCCGTGCAGCGCGAGAAACGTAAGGTCCGCGGCGCGGCAAAGCTCGAGTACGCCGGAGCCTATCTGTGCGGAAAAGCCCGATGCCCTAGCGGCGCGCACCTGCTCGAGATCCGGCGCTTCTTCGGGCACGGAGAAGGGCGGCAGCATGCCGTCCACGGCAAACGCCGACTCGACGGGATCCGGCAGGCGCTCGATCCCGAAAAAGAGGTCGATCAGGATGGCGCGGTGGCCTTTCTTGCGCAGGGCGTTGGTGACCATGGTGCCGGTGGAGAGGGAGACGTCTCGCTCCGGCGAGAGGCCGCCCGCGAGGACTACGATGTTCATACGCGGTTTCCTTTCCGATGTGGGAATCGGTGCGTCAGAGCGGCTTTGCCGTGAGACCGGCGAAACCGTTCTTATGTTTATACCACGATTTGCGCATGAATTCAATACGCCGTTCCCGCTTGTCCCTTGTGCGGCCGGGGAACCGCCGGAGCATGCGGCCCAATACACAACCATTTCAAAGATAAAAACATAGAATACGCGTATCGATCGCTTTCTATCGCGCTGAATACGCGCAAAACCCCGAGCCGGGCACCCTGCGCGCGTCCGCTGCGGCATATTCCCGGGAAAAAGGCGAACCTATAGGCTTTTTTACCGCGCAGGTACGTGGATCAGCGTCTTTTCATACGAAAAAAAGTGTGCTATACTAGGACGCGATGCAAAAAAGAGAGGGTAGATCGAGTGAAAATTGACAACATCATGGAGAGCATAGAGCTTGCGCTCAAGCAGAATCATCAGGTGTCGTTTCTGGACGCAACGACCGCGCAGCTGCATGATGCGTTATCCGGCGTGGTGATGGCCGCGATCGCAGAAAACTGGTATGAAAGCCGCCATGCGCATGAACGTGTCCGGGAGGCGTATTACTTCAGCGCGGAGTATCTCGTCGGCAGAACCGTATACAACAATCTGTTTGTGCTCGGCCTGCTCGGCGAGGTGAAGCGCGAGTTTGAGTCCCGCGGGCTCGACATCGCGATTTTTGAGGACATTGAAGACGCGGCGCTCGGAAACGGCGGACTTGGGCGGCTGGCTGCGTGTTTTCTCGACTCTGCTGCGAGCGAGAACCTGCCGCTGGACGGCTATGGCATCCGCTATAAATATGGCCTGTTCAAGCAGTCCTTCAGCGACGGTTTTCAGGTGGAGAGCGCGGACGACTGGCAGCGCTTCGGAGACCCGTGGAGCCGCCGGCGGGACACCCACGAGATGCTCGTGCGCTTCGCGGATATGACCGTGCGCGCGGTGGCGTACGATATGCCCGTGATTGGATACAACACCAGCAATATCGGCACACTGCGCCTTTGGCAGAGCGAGGCGGTCTCTGACTTTGACTTTAAGCTTTTTAACGATCAGGAGTACTCTCTCGCGGTGCTCGAAAAGAACGCCGTGGAGGATATCACCCGCGTACTGTATCCAAACGACTCGACGGAGGCAGGGAAGAAGCTGCGCCTCAAGCAGCAGTACTTCCTCTCGAGCGCGAGCCTGCAGGATATCCTTCTGCGATTCAAGCGCGAAAACCGGCCGATCGACAGCTTCGCCGAGCATGTGGCCATCCAGCTCAACGATACGCATCCGACCGTGAGCATCCCTGAGCTGATCCGCCTGCTCATGCAGGAGGGGATCTCCTTCGACCGTGCGTTTGAAATCGCTTCCCATACGTTTTCCTACACCAACCACACCGTCATGGCGGAGGCACTGGAGAAGTGGGATGTCAATTTGTTTAAGTCCGTGCTGCCGGAGGTCTTTGACATCATCTATCAGATCAACGCGAGGCTCTGCGGTGAGCTGATGGCACGCAAGTTCGACTGTTCGCGCATGTCCATTATCCAGGGCAAGCTGATCCACATGGCGAACCTCGCGGTCTACTGCTCGCGCTATATCAACGGCGTGGCTGCGCTGCACACCGAGATCCTCAAGCACGACGTGCTCAAGGAGTGGTACGCGGCATATCCGGAGCGCTTTCAAAACAAGACAAACGGCATCACGCAGCGTCGCTGGCTGGGGCTTTGCAACCCCGAACTGTGTGATTATCTCGACGCGCGCATCGGCAAGGGGTACCTCTCCGATCTCGAGCGCATCGGCGCGCTCAAGGAGCACCTGACGGACGCGGACGTCGAGCAGTTCAACGAGGTCAAGCGTCTCAAAAAAGAGCAGCTTAGCCGCCTGATCCAACAGCGCGAATACGTTCACCTGCCGCCGGACTTCATCTTTGACGTTCAGGTCAAGCGTATGCATGAATACAAGCGTCAGCTACTCAACGCGTTTGGCATACTCGACACCTATTTTGGCATCAAGGACGGGCGCATTACGGACTTTACGCCGACGGCATACATCTTCGGCGCGAAAGCCGCGCCGGGGTATATCCGCGCCAAGGCGATCATCAAGTACATCAACGAACTGGCGCGGCTCATCAACGCCGACCCCGACATGGCGGACAAGATGCGCGTTGTCTTCGTTCAGAACTACAACTGCTCCTATGCCGAGCACATCATCCCGGCGGCGGACGTATCCGAGCAGATTTCGCCCGCGGGCACCGAGGCCAGCGGAACGGGTAACATGAAGCTCATGCTCAACGGCGCGGTCACGCTCGGCACCTTTGACGGCGCGAATGTGGAGATCGTTGAGCAGGCGGGGCTCGAAAACAACTATATCTTCGGCGCGAGCGTGCAGGAGCTCAACGAGCTTCGGCCGCACTATAACCCGAAGGCGATCTACGACTATGAGCCGCGCGTGCGCCGCGTGGTGGATTCGCTGATCGACGGCACGCTCAACGACGACAACAGCGGCGCGTTTTCCGATCTGCATCGCTCGCTGCTCTTTGGCAACGACTGGTCGAAGCCGGATCAGTATTTCGTACTGCAGGAACTGCTGGCATTCTGTCAGCGGCGCGCGGACGTTAACCGCGACTATCGCGACCGGTTGAGCTTCGGCCGAAAGTGCCTGATGAACGTCGCCAGCAGCGCGAAGTTCAGTTCGGATCGAACGATTCGCGAGTATGCCAGCGAGATCTGGCATATCGAGCCGCTTCCGCCGCTGGAGAGCACGAGGCTCTTCTAAGGCGCGTGCGCCGCAGGGGTGCCGAAGCAGGAATATGATTAACGGCAGAGGGGGCACGGCAGAATGCGTGCCCCTTTTTTGATGAAACGATTGCATTTGCACGGGGACTTCAGTATAATATCCCTTGCGCGAGCATGCGTGGAGGGTTGTCAGAGTGGTCGATCGTGCGGCACTCGAAATGCCGTGTCCCGAAAGGGACCCAGGGTTCGAATCCCTGGCCCTCCGCCAGACGAGAACGCTAATTTTGATACTGTGCGTATCGAAGTTGGCGTTCTTTGTTTTATTCACGCCAGCCATCCAAGATCCAAATGTCAAGGCTTTGAACCGTTTTTTACCGTCTGCTGCATGGGGGAAGATGATCGCTTGAAGCGCATCTTGCTGCTTTTTGATTGCACCCGGCAAAGGGAAACATGGCGGATTTGAACGCCGTGTGCACACAGCGAACGGAGCCCTGAGGACAGGGCAGGGATCACACCCGTGCGCTTCTCCGGACAAGCGCATATCTTGCCCGGAGGGCGGAAACGTGCTTTTCATATTTTCCGCTGTTTTCTAAAATGCATATCTTTTTTTGTAGGATACGGTTAAAATGAGATAAGACTCTGCAATTCATCCTGTCAGGATATCTGCCCGTTCTGCTGCGGGATTACGTTGCCGCGCGTATGCGGGCGGCGAAGGGAAAGGACCCATCGTTTTGACGAAAAAAACATTCAATGTGCTGCTGTTTATCGGTTTGATCTTCGTCTCGGTCAACCTGCGCGCGCCGATCACGGCAGTTGGCCCGCTGATCACCTCCATGAAGGCGGAGCTTCCGTTTTCCAACGGTGTGTTCGGGCTGCTTACGACGATTCCGCTGATCATGTTCGCGGTGCTTTCGCCGTTTGTACGGCGCATAAGCGACCGCCTCGGAGCGGGAAGGGCGCTGCTGTATGCCGTTGCGGCGGTTCTTGCGGGCGTTGCGCTGCGCTCCTATGGCGGAAACGTGGGCCTCTTTGCCGGCACACTGCTGCTTGGCGCGGGCATCGCGATCGGCAACGTCCTTGTGCCGGGCATCATCAAGGCTCGCTTTCCGGAGCGGATCGGTCTGGCGACGGGGGCGTTTACGATCTCGATGACGTCGTTTGCCGCGGTGTCCGCCGCGGTAAGCTATCCGCTCTCGACGCTGCAGGGCGTGGGCTGGAGAAACGCACTTGCGGTCTGGCTGGGGCTTGCCGCCGTCGGCATCCTCGTATGGCTGCCGCAGCGGAGGCTCGTCATCGCAGGACGGGGGCCGGAGGCGGCAAAGACGGAAGAAACGGAAAAATCCGTCTGGCGCACAGGGCTCGCCTGGTGGCTGACGGTTCTCATGGGCGCGCAGTCGTTTCTCTTCTACTTCTTCACCTCGTGGCTGCCGAGCATCGCGCTCTACAAAGGCTTCGCGCCCGAGCAGGCCGGATATCTGGCGTTTGCGTTTCAATTGACGACCATCCCGGCGGCGTTCATAATTCCTGCCGTCGCGACGCGGCTGAAGGATCAGCGCGGGCTGATCTGCGTTGTATCCGCGCTGTACATTCTTTCGCTCGGCGGGCTGGTATTTGCCAAATCCGCTGCGCTGCTGACAGTCTGCGTCATGCTCTACGGCTTTTCGACCGGATCCTGCTTCAACCTCTGCATGCTGTTCATCAGCCTGCGCGCCAAAAACGCGGAGCGGGCAACAAGCCTCTCCGGCATGGTGCAGTCTCTCGGCTATGCGTTCGGCGCACTGGGGCCGTTTCTCGGCGGTTGGCTGTTTGACTGGACGGGCAGTTGGAACGCAGCGTTTGCCTGCGTCGGCGTATTGATCGCAGTTATCTTTGTCTCCGGCAGACGGGCGGGGGGGAATCAATATATCTAGCAAAGCCGATCGCACCCGGCAAAAAGCCGCCTGAAGCGAAATCAGGCGGCTCTGTCATGCCGGCGTTACAGCCCGCTCTCGTCTCGATGCAGCGCTGCGGCGGCGCATGCGGCGTATATGCGCGCTGCTCCGGCTCTGCGCAACGCGGCGGCGCAGGCCAGCAGCGTGCTGTGCGAGGTCGTTACATCGTCTATAAGCAGGATCGAGAGCCCTTGCGCGGCGGAAGACGCCGTAAAGGCGCCGCTTACGTTTTTAGCGCGTTCAAACTCGCTGAGTTTGGTTTGGGAGCGGGTAAAGCGCGTGCGCCGCAGCAGCTCGTTTTGCTGCGCCAGCCCATAGCGTCGGCAGATCGCCTGCGCGATCAGCTCACTTTGATTATAAGAGCGCAGCCATTGCTTGAGCGGATGCAGCGGAACGGGCGCGACACGATCGATCCGCCAATCTGGCGGCAGAGAGATCGCATCCGCGAAAAAGGATGCGAGGCGTACCTGCCCCTGATACTTGAGCGAGCGGATGCCTTCCCTTGGGCTGCCGTCATACCGGTAGGCAGCAACGATGCCGTCGAGCAGGGCGGGGCAGTCGAGCGCGGGCGCGGGGGAGAGCGCCGCGTGGCAGGCCGCGCAGAGGCGATCCTCCCCGAGCAGCGCTTCGCGGTTGCATAAGGCGCAGGCGACAGCCGGCGGATACAGCGCGTCCAGCAGGTGCTTCGAAATGCCGCGCGGAGATTCGCCGCTCATACCACGAGCGCCTTTAGATCGACGAGGCGGCAGCCGAGCGCGGTGTAGCGCCTGTCGGTGCGGTTGTTGTTGACCATGCTCATCAACGCATCCCGGCGCCCGATGCAGACGACCTGTTTCTTGGCGCGCGTAACGGCGGTATACAGGAGATTTCGCGTCATCATGGGCGATGCAGCGCCAAACATCGGCAAAATCACGATGGGGAATTCGCTTCCCTGACTTTTGTGGATTGAGATGCAGTAGGCCAGCTCCAGCTCGTCGATATGCGTAAAGTCAAATACGGCGAGCCGCTCATCGTCGAAGACGACGCTCAGCGTGCGATCCTCCTCGCGAATTTGGTAAATCGTGCCTAGGTCTCCGTTGAAGGCGCCCGTGCCGTCCTCGCTGCCGCCGCCCGGCAGCTTTTTGCGCCACTCGACCTTGTAGTTGTTCTTCATCTGCATGATGCGGTCCCCCTCGCGAAAGACCGTGTCCCCGCTGATATGCTCGCGTTTATGCGGCGCGGGTGGATTGAGTGCTGCCTGCAGCTTGGCGTTGATGTTCCAAACGCCGAGCACGCCCTTCTTCATGGGCGCAAGCACCTGCACGTCCAGCAGCGGTTCGCTGGTGGCGAGCACCTGACCGGGACTGGTGCAGACCTGCAAAATGCGATTCAAAATGCGATCCTGCGAGGCGACGTCCTCAAACAAAAAATCGCTCTCCGGCGCGTCCAGCAGCGGGGCAAAGCCCAGGTTGATGCGATGCGCATTGGTGACGATCATGCTCGATTGCGCCTGACGGAAGATCTCATCGAGCCGCACCACACGGATGGCTTCGCTGCCGATGATATCTCGCAGCACGTCGCCCGCGCCGACGGAAGGCAGCTGATCTGCATCGCCGACGAGGATAAGCCGCGTGCCGATCGGGATCGCTTTGAGCAGCGCATACATGAGCTGCGCGTCCACCATGCTCACTTCGTCTACGATGACCATGTCGGCGTAGAGCGGATCATCTGCATTGCGCAGGAACCCCTCGCCGGGCACGTATTCGAGCAGACGGTGGATGGTCTTTGCCTCGTGGCCCGTGGCGTCGTTCATCCGCTTGGCGGCGCGCCCGGTCGGCGCGGTGAGCGCGACCTCCAGCCCGATCTCCTCCATAATGGCGGTGATGAAGCGGATGATCGTCGTTTTACCCGTTCCGGGACCGCCGGTGATGACCAGTGCGCCTTCGCCCAACGCCGCAAGTACGGCGCCGCGCTGTTGCCCCGAGAGCTCGAGCTTCTGCGCGGATTGGATCGCTGCAAAGTCAAAAAATGGGTTCTCCACCGGCTTTTGCGAGAGCTTGAGCAGCTTTTCGGCGATATATGTTTCGATGCGCTCAAAATAGGGCAAGAACACCGCTTCCGCCTCGCCGACGTATTGCTGCATGGCTTCGCCGCGCGAGACCAGCACGTCGAGCGTCTCGCTCAGGCGATCCTCCGGCGCGCCGAGCAGCTTGGCTGCGTAGGCGAGCAATGAGGGCTTTGGAAGATACGTATGCCCGTATTCATTTGCTGCCATGGTGAGCGCATACAGCAGCCCTGCGCGAATCCGCGACTCGGAATCAAACGAAAACCCGGCCACATTCTGCGCGATCTTGTCCGCCGTGATAAAGCCGATGCCATCCACATCCCGGATGATCTGATACGGGTCCTCCTCGATGCGGGCCAGACAGAGCTCGCCGTAGATCTTGTAGAGCTTATACGCCTGGTTGACCGTTATGCCGTACGGCTCCAAAGCAAGCAGAATATCGCGCATCATGCGGTTTTCCGTATAGCTCGCCAGGATCATATCCCGCCGCTTTGCGCCGATGCCGGGAATTTCCGAAAGCCGGAGCGGGTCCTCGTCCAGCACGCGCAGCGTATCCATGCCAAACGCCGCAACGATGGCGCGCGCGGTAGCGGGCCCGACGCCTTTGATCAACCCGCTGCCGAGGTAGGCT